>JBEVLE010000276.1:0-6993 GCA_040509335.1 Longimicrobiaceae bacterium
CCCGAAGGGGCGAGACCCGGCGGGGCTGTTTCCGCCGGGGCTCGACTCCGTTGGGCTGCGTTGTTTGCAGCCCTACGGAGCCGAAGCCCGACCCCGGCGCCAGCCGGGGGCACGCCCGAACCCGCAGTTCAAAGCCGTTGCACTACTTGCGGCTGATCGACAAAGCATATCCGCTGGTGGAGGAACGGACGCTGCTGGCGGGATCCACCACCTCCTGGACGGTGGCGCGGTAGGCGGACGCCCGGCCCACGTCGGGGACGGTAAAGCGCACGAGCGGCCCGCTGGAGATGCGCCCGAAGACGGCGGCCCGGAACGACGTGCCGCCGGTGCGGGCGTGGACCGTGTAGCCGCTCCCGGCGTCGGCGACGGCGGTGGCCTCCTCCGGCCCGGTGACGGTGATGAGCACGGCGCGGTCGTCCGGGAACGGGGTGGCGAGCGACACCGTGAGCACCCCCGGCTGCGGGGCCTCGGGCGCGACGCCCATCCCGGCGTCGCCGCAGGCGGAAAGCGCGGCCGCGGCGAGGCCGGCGAGGACGAGGGCGAAGCGGCGTGCGATCATCGAGGGGGCTCCGTGGCGGGGCGTTGGGGGTTGGGACGCGGATGCGGTGGGGCGGGAGAAGCGGCGGGGCTCAGGGGCGCGCCGGGTCGATGGCGCCGGCGGGGGCCTCCTGCCCGCTCGCCAGCATCCAGGCGCGCACGTCGCCCAGGTCCAGGCGGCCGTTGCGGTTGCCCTGGAGGTCCAGGAAGCCCACCTCGGCGGCGGTGAGGGGGGCGCCGGTGCCCATGAGGTGGTCCAGGACGCGGTCCACCGGGAGGAAGGTGGCGGCCACGGGCAGGGTGAAGGCGCGCGAGGCGGAGGCGCCGCCGGAGGTGGCGGTGACCGTGAAGACGAAGGTGCCGGCGCGGGTGGGGACGCCGCGGAGGGTGCCGTCCGCGGCGCCGAGCGTGACGCCGGCGGGGAGGGCGCCGGCGCTCACGCGCCAGGCGACGGCGCCGGGGGCGCCGCTGGCCTGGAGGGCGTCGGCGTAGTCGCGGCCCACCACGGCGGCGGGGCGCACGCTGTCGGAGGCCAGGGCGAAGGGGGCGCCGGGCGCGCCGCCCAGGGCGATGCGGACGCGGAAGCCGGTGGGGGTGGCCGCCTCCACCGCGACGGTGATGCCGGCGGCGGCGTCGGAAAAGGTCTCGCCGGGGAGCCAGGCGGAGGCGGCGTCGTTGGGGTCGCCGTTGTTGTCGGTGTCCACCACGCGGGCGGGGCGGTCGGCGGCGGCGGGGTCCACGCGGTGGAGCACCACGGCCTCGGCCGGGAGGCGCCCGGCGGCGTCGTAGCCGGCGCCGCGGCGCGCCTCCACCGTGTAGAAGTGGCGGGAGCCGGGGATGGGCACCTGCGCCATGACGTAGTTGCCGGCGGGGGCCTGCGCGCTCCGCTCGATGACGATGGTGCGGCTGGTCCCCGTCTCGGCGACGTACTTGCGCGCGGGGGCCACCCAGCCGAGCAGGTCCTTGTAGTAGGCGATGGGGTGGTTTGCGACGTGGGTCCCCTGCCCGGCGTCGTAGTAGCCGCCCACGCTCATCAGGTCCCAGCGGGAATCGTAGGTGGCGGCGTAGGGGCCGGAGGAGTGCGGCAGCCCGAAGGAGTGCCCGGCCTCGTGGGCGTAGGTCATCTGGGTGGACCAGGAGGCCATCCAGGTCATCCCCACGGTGCGCGTCTGGCCGTCGCGGGAAAGCGTCCAGCTCCCGCCCCAGGAATATCCGTCTAGCTCGCCGTTGAGCTGGAGGTTGATGCCGGCGTACGCCGTGTAGTTGACGTCGGCGTCGGCGGCGGCGGTGCAGTCGTCGGTGAGCCGCGCGTAGCTGAGCTTGCCGTCGGGAAAGTAGTACGAGCGGGCGCGCGGCAGGGTGTACCAGCCGTACACGGCGCTCCCCCCGGTCCCCACCCTCCCCTCGGACGCTTCGCGCCAGTAGTCGTCCAGCCCCGGGTACGCGGCCCCCATCCAGCGCTCGTAGGTGGCGCGGGGCCGGGGCTCGGTGGCGGCGGCGTCGCCGAAGCGGCAGAGCACGGTGACGAACGGCTTCTGCCCGGCCTGCACGGCGGCCGCGGCGACGGACAGGCGGGCCCCGGAGGCGGCCGGGCGCACGGACGCGGCGGGGACCGGGGCGCCGCTGCCGTCGGGCGCCCGCTCGGCGACGATGGTGACGCGGCGCCGGTTCAGGGACAGCACGCCGCCGGCGCTTTCCAGCTCGTCCACGCGCAGGAGCAGCTCGACGGCGCGGCCGGCGTCGTCCACCAGGAGGTACCGCTCCCCCGCGGCCGCGGACCCGGAGGGTCCGTCCGCCCACAGCACGTGCAGCGTGCCGGTGAGCGTGGCCTGCTGCGCTGCGGCCGGGGAGGCCGCGATCAGCGGAAGAAGCGCGCCGAGGAGGGAGCGGCGCGTGGAGCGGCGGGTGGGACGGTGCATCGGGGGGGCTCGCGTGCGTCCGGGGGTGGAGCGAGGCCGCGGACCCGGGAACCCGGAGGGCCGCGGCCCGCGCGGCGGCCGGACATCCCGCCCCGCGTCCATGCCCCAAGGCGAGTGCCATGCCGGACGCGGCGCGTTTTACAACTCCTTATGGAAAATAATTTTACAGGGGTGGCACGTCGTGTTGCAGCCCCGCGGCGGCCCGCATTCCGCAGGAATTCCGGCAAACCGCAAGCGGTCTGCGGGGATGGACCGGGAGGGGAGACGGGAGGGAAAAACGGGCCGGCACGCGGACGCCAGCGCGAGCCCCGCGTGAGGGATTACGGCCCGAAGGGGCGAGACCCGGCGGGGCTGTTTCCGCCGGGGCTCGACTCCGTTGCAGACGGTTGTTTCGTCTGCTACGGAGCCGAAGCCCGACCCCGGCGCCCCGCCGGGGGCACGCCCAAATCTGCCGTCCAAAGCCGTAAAATCAGCGCCCGCGGATCTGGCTCAATATGGTGGGATCGGTGATCCGGCCGTCGTCGGCGAGCATCAGCGCCTTGCTCAGGATCACGGCGAACACGCGGTCGCCCTCGAACGGAATGAACCGGGCATCCGCCTCGCGCGCCTGCGTGGTGCGGTCGGGGACGATGCACAGGTACTGGTCGTCGGGCTCCATGAGGATGTTGCCGCTCCCCAGGTGGATCTTGTAGGTGCGGACGGTTCCCTCCACCACCAGGAAGCGGCCCTGGATGCGGCTGCGGGAGGCGATCGCGAGCCGCGGCAGCAGACGTTCCAGCACCGCCCTGCGCGTTTCGGCGGCGGCGCTCAGCTCGCCGAACGAGTAGCCCCGCCAGTAGTCGCGGTAGTGCCCGCCGCCCCCGTCCTGCCAGTTGGGGTCGTTGCCGATGCTGGCCACGCCCACGAACAGGTCCACCGTCCGCATCACCTCGGACAGGACGATGCGCGGCACCTCCACCAGCGGACGGGGGTGCCGGCCCGGCCCCACGAAGCGCACCTGGTCGGTGGACACGTACAGGTAGATCCCGGCGTCCGTCCACGCGTCGTCGGCGGCCACCGAGTCCACCCACAGCTCGGCGCGCAGCCCGTGCGCGGGGATGTCCAGCGTCGCCCCGGCGTCGTAGTCGGCGTCGTAGGCGCCCTGGAGCGCGTAGCTCCACCCCTTCTGGTCCGCGAGCGCCTTCATCTGGTGCTGCTTGAGCACGTGCGCGGCGAAGCGGTTGGAGTAGGTGTGCGCCCTCACCTCGGCCTCGGTGAGCAGGTACACCTCGCGGTGGGCCTGCTTGAACGGCTGCCGCACCTCGTGGCCCTCCACCCAGCGGCGCCAGGCGAGCACCTCGTCCACGCGGGCCTCGACGGGGTGCCAGAGCGCGACGGGGGCGTCCGGGGACGGCTCCGCGACGGGCCGGTCCGCGGCGTCCACCAGGCCGTCCGGGCCCAGGATGGCGCTGCCGCTCCCCCCGATGCTCCAGATCAGCCTCCGCGCGAGCTGGCCGACGAGCGGGTGGTCCAGGTACCGGGCGCGCCAGTCGGCGTAGCGGATGGTGCGATTCTCCAGGTACAGCCGCTCCAGGCGCTCCCGCTGGGCGGGGAGCATGGCCTGCACGTCCCTGACCGCGCCCCGGAGCTCGGCGAGCTCCGCGGCGTGGGCGTCGCGCACCGCGGCGGGGACGGACTTCTGGGCGCGGCCGTCGGCGCGCCGCCAGCTCCAGGCGGGTGCCCCGCCGGCCGGGAAGACGACCTCGGCGGTGTGGCCGCCCAGGCGGCGCCGGAAGCGCCCGGGCTCGTCCAGCCCGAAGGTGGGCACCGACATCTCCTCCAGCTCGCGCGGCGTGATCCCCTCGCGCTCGGCGACCGCGGCGAGCGCCTTGCCGACCGCCGCCCGGGTGGAGCGCTGCCGGACCACCAGCTGGAGCCGGGCGAGCTGGACCACGGCCTCCGGCCCGGGGAGCTGGCCCAGCACGTGGAGGCCGGCGTTGCCGACCTTTGCGCTGCGCTGCCCCACCTGCGGGACCTTGCGGAAGGCGCTCTGGATGACCTCGCCCACCTCCCGCGCGAGCGCCGGCTCGTCCAGCACCAGGCAGCACCAGAGGAGGCCCTTGAGCACCTCCGCGTTGGACTCGTCGAGCGGACGGGTGCTCCCCGCGGGGACCCGCGGCAGCCACTCCCGGAGCGCGCGGACGACCCGCTCGCGCCCGACGCGGCCGGCGAGGGCGGAGGCATTCGCCAGCCACTTCGCGGAGGGTCGCCCGGCGGTCGCGCTCCTGGCGTGCGTCAGCAGCTCCTCCCAGGCGGCGCGGCGCTCCGCGTCCGCTTCCGCGCGCAGGGCGGCGAGGGCCGCGTCGGCCCACGCCTCGCCGGCGTTCAGGCCGCCCGGGGACAGGTCGCCCAGCCGCTCCCCGATCCTGAGCGCCAGGCGTCGCGCCGGGGCGAGCTGGACCTCCCGCAGGGGGACGCGGAGGGCGGCGAGCGCCGCGCGCACCGGCGGGGTCGCGGGGTGCTCGTCCAGGTAGCGCTCCACGAGGCGGAACAGCGACACCGTGGCGTCCAGCCCTTCGACGTCGAGCACGCGCGGGTCGAGGAGGCGGAGCACGTCGGCTTCCGTGCAGGGGAGCTTCCGCCGGGCCAGCTCGCCGACCAGGTTGGCGAGGGCGACCCGCAGGTACCCCACGCTCTTCTCGTCGCGCCGGAGGGCGCGCCGCCGCTCCAGCGCGGCGACGAGCACCCCCGTCTGCTCCGCGGGCGGAAGGGCGAGCACGCGCCGGCCCGCCTCCAGGTCCTTGGGCTGGAGAAACCAGTACGAGACGCCCGGCACCGTTTCCACCTCGTGGACGAAATCCCGCAGGTACTCTTCCAGCTGCCTCGCCGCCTCGCGGGCCGGCGAGGAGCGCGCCCCGAAGAGCGCGCCGATGCGTCCCGGGTCCATGCGCGCTCAGCCTCCCACCAGCGGGACCAGCCTGAGGAAGCTGACCGCGGTGTCGGTCCGGATCGCGATCTCCTCGTCGAGGCTCGCCGCCTGGCGGTCGTCCACCAGGACCATGAAGCCGTTGCGCTCGAAGGCTTCCGTCGCCCGGTCGGCCTGCTCTTCCCAGTCGATGCGGCGCGGGGCGCGGAGCCGGTAGCCGTTGAGCGTGTGCTCGGCGTCAGTGGGCTGCACCAGCCCCTGGAAGAGCTCGGGGCGGCGCAGGTTGTAGTCCTGCACCTCCTGGTAGACGCGCCTGCGGATCAGCTCGCGCACGGAAACGCGCTCGCCGGGGAATTCGAGCGTGCACGCCGGGGTGCGCTCCCCGGACGGGGTCTCGTCGTAGACGGTCAGCGCGGAGGACATGGCGGGTCCGGGTGTGGGAGGGGCCGTCGCGGCGGTGGGTCGCGGTCCCTTCAAGATAGGGCGGGTGCGGTCCCCGCAAAAGAAATCGGCACCATTCCTGCCGCGCGCACGGGCCATGGCGACCAGGATCCGCATCGTGCAGAGCACCCGCTCCGAGACGCGCATCGCCGGGGGGCGGCGCATCGTCCTGGACTTCCGCGAGGAGGACGGGGACCCGGTGCCGGCCATCCTCCTGCTCCCGGACGCGGAGGCCGCGGCGCCGGGCGCGCTCCTGCTGCACGGCTACTCGTCGCGCAAGGAGCACATGGCGGACGAGGTGGGGCGCGCGCTGCTGGCCGAGGGGATCGCCAGCCTGGCCGTGGACCTGCCGCTGCACGGCGACCGCGCCGACCCGCTCCAGGCGCAGTCGGCGCGGAACCCGCTGGCCGCGGTGCGCCTGTGGCGCTCGGCGCTGCAGGAGGCGAAGCTGGCCGTGCGCTACCTGGGCGCGCGCCGGGAGGTGGACGCGGAGCGGCTGGGGGTGGCCGGGTACTCGCTGGGCTCCTTCCTGGCGGTGGCGCTGGCGGCCGGCGAGCCCCGGGTGAGGGCCGTGGTCGTCGCCGCCGGCGGCGACCTGCCCTCGGGGACGCCGCTCGCCGCCGTCGCCCGCACCGTGGCGGACCCCGTCCGCGCCGTGCGCAGGCTGTCCCCGCGCCCGCTGCTCATGGTGCACGGCCGCGACGACCGCACCGTGCGCCCCGAGCAGGCGGAGCGCCTGTACGCCGCCGCCGGCGAGCCCAGGGAGCTGCGCTGGTACGCCGCCGGCCACCACCTCCCCGCCGCCGCCATCCGGTACGCCGCCGGCTGGCTGCGGGAGCGGCTGTAAGCAGGGATTCCCCGGGCGCCGCGACGCCGCGGATCTCATCGGTCCATTTCCTGCGTACGCATAGTACCGGTCAGAGGACGTGACCACCGGGTGCGACACGACCACCCGGCACTCCCGCCGCGTCCGAGACGCGGCGGACCACCTTCCTTCACCTGGAGCGCTCCATGAACAAGACCGCCAAGCCCGTTTCGCCCCGGAAGCTGGTCCTGAGCAGGGAGACCGTGCGTTCGATGAACGAGCCCGTGTCCGCCGAGGATGCCGCCACCGGCTGCAACTGCTACAGCCGCTGCACCTGCACCACCAACCTGTGCTGACACCGGACGGACGAATGCGAGCGGGTGGGC
>JBEVLE010000277.1:0-6312 GCA_040509335.1 Longimicrobiaceae bacterium
GGTGGCGGGGCAGTCCGCCGAGTTCGCGGTGTGGCAGCGCGAGCGCGTGGCGGGCGCGCGCGTGGAGGCGCTGGTCGCGTGGGGGGGCGCCCGGCGGGCGGGCGCGCCCCCCGTGCTCGACCTCCCGACCGCCCGCCCGCGCCCCGCCCGCCCCTCCGCCGCGGGGGGCGCCTGCGCCGTGCACCTGTCCGCGGACGCCGCCCGCGCGGTGCGGGAGCTGGCGCGCGAAACGGAATCCACCCCGTTCATGGTGCTGCTCGCCGGGTGGCAGGCGCTCCTGGGCCGCTACGCCGGGGAGGAGGACGTGAGCGTGGGGACGGTGGTGGCGGGGCGGCCTCGGCGCGAGCTGGAGGGGGTGGTGGGCTTCTTCGTCAACACGCTGGTGATGCGCACGGACCTGTCCGGCGACCCCACCGTGCGGGAATTGCTGGGGCGCGTGCGGGAAACGGTGCTGGGCGCCTTCGCGCACCAGGAGGTGCCCTTCGAGAAGCTGGTGGAGGAGCTGGCCCCCGAGCGCTCGCTGCGGCACACGCCCTTCTTCCAGGCCATGCTGTCGCTCAACAACACCGAGCGCGGCGACCTGCGGCTGGGCGAGCTGCAGGTGGCGTCCGTGGGCACCGACGCCGCCTCCGCCAAGTTCGACCTGTCGCTGGGCCTGGTGGACGACGGCGAGCGGATCTCCGGCGCGCTTTCCTTCCGCAGCGAGCTGTTCGACTCCGCCACCGCGGCGCGCATGGTGGAGCGCTGGGAGCGCCTGCTCGCCGCCATGGCCGCCGCCCCCGGCGCGCGCGTGTGGGACCTGGAGCTGCTCGCCCCCGAGGAGCGCGACGCGGTGCTGCGCGCCTCCCGCGCCCCCGCGGAGGCGAGCGCGCCCGCCGCCACCCTGCACGCCCGCTTCGCGGAGGCCGCCGCCCGCGCCCCCGACGCCCCCGCGCTGCTGTCCGGCGGGACGACGCTGACCTACGCCGGGCTGGCCCGCCGCGCCGGCGCGATCGCCGCGGAATTGCGCGGCCGCGGCGTGGTCCCCGAGGCGCGCGTGGGCGTGTGCCTGGAGTGGAGCCCGGAGCTGGTGGCCGCGCTGCTCGGCGTCCTCCAGGCCGGCGGCGTCTACGTCCCGCTGGACCCCGCCTACCCCGTGGAGCGCCTGGCCTGGATCGCCGCCGACGCGGGCGTCTCGGTGCTGGTGACCGACGCGCGGCTGGCGGAGCGCGTGGCGAGGTTCGGGGTGGAGGTCGTGGTGGTCGACGCACCCGGGGAGCACGACGGATCCGAGGCCGAGGCAACCCTCGCAGGCTGTCCCCTGTTCCCTGTCCCCTGTCCCCTCTTCCCCGAGAACCTCGCCTACGTCGTCTACACCTCCGGCTCCACCGGCACCCCGCGGGGCGTGGCCGTGGAGCACCGCGCGGCGGCGGAGCACTTCCGGGTGTTCGCGCAGGTGCTGGGGATCGCGCCGGGGGACCGGGTGCTCCAGTTCGCCGCGCCGGGGTTCGACGTGGCGCTGGAGCAGGTGCTGGTGCCCCTGCTGGCGGGGGCGGCGCTGGTGCTGCGCGGGCCGGAGGCGTGGACGCCGGCCGCCTGGCCGGCGCGGGTCAGGGAGCTGGGGATCACCGTCGCCAACCTGGCCCCGGCGTTCTGGCGCGAGGTCGTGGAGGCGGCGGAGGACGTGGAGCTCCCCGGGCTGCGCGTCATGGCCGTGGGCGCCGACGTCATGCCCTCCGACGCGGTGCGCGCCTGGCGCGGGCGCGTCCGCACCCCCGCGCGGCTGCTCAACGTGTACGGCCCCACCGAGGCGGTGGTGAGCGCGACCGTGCACGAGCTCCCCGCCGGCTTTCCGGACGCCGGCGCGGGGGCGTCCGCCCCCATCGGCGCGCCGCTGCCGGGGCGCGCGGCGTACGTGCTGGACGCGCGGGGCGAGCCGTCGCCCCCCGGCGTCCCCGGCGAGCTGTACCTGGGCGGGGCGCTGCTGGCGCGCGGCTACGCGGGCCGCCCGGACGCCACGGCGGCGCGCTTCGTCCCTGACCCGTTCGCGGGGGAACCGGGAGCGCGGTCGTACCGCACCGGCGACCGGGTGCGCCGGCTCCCCTGCGGGGCGCTGGAGTTCCTGGGCCGCACGGACGCGCAGGTCAAGGTGCGCGGCTTCCGCGTGGAGCCGGGCGAGGTGGAGGCCGCCCTGCGGGGGCACCCGGGGGTCCGCGACGCCCTGGTCGCCGCCCGCGGCGAGGGCGCGGAGCGGCGGCTGGTGGGGTGGTTCGTCCCGGCGGACGGCGCGTCCCCCGGCGCCGCGGAGCTGCGGGGGTGGCTGCGCGCGCGCCTCCCGGAGCACATGGTGCCCGCCGCCTTCGCGCCGCTGGACGCCGTCCCGCTCACCCCGACCGGCAAGCCCGACCGGCGCGCCCTCCCCGACCCCGGCGCAATCGGCGGCGAGGCGGAGCCCGCCGCCCCCAGCACCGAGACCGAGGAGCGGGTCGCCGGGATCTTCGCCGCGGTGCTGGGGCGCGAGCGCGTGGGCGTGCACGACGACTTCTTCGCGCTGGGCGGGCACTCGCTCCTGGCCGCGCGGGTGATCGCGCGCATCGAGGCGGCGCTCGCGGTGGAGGTGCCGCTGCGCGCCTTCTTCGAGCGCCCCACCGTGGCCGCGCTGGCGGAGTGGGTGGACGAGCACACCGCCGACGCGCTGGAGGAGTGGGAGGTCCAGGCGGAGATGGAGATGCTGTCCGGGCTGTCGGACGACGAAGTCCGGCGCCTCCTCGCCGAGGAGGACTGAGGTGGGGTTTTCGCTCTTCGTCCCGCGGGGGGCGCTCACGATGGATGGAAGGGAAGCTGCGCATGAGTGACGTGCCGGGCACGCTGGACGGACTTTCCCCCGCGCGGCGGCTCCTGCTGCAGCGCCTCCTCCAGGAAAAGGCGGCCGCCCGGGCGGGCTCCGCCGCGCCGGCCATCCGCCCCCGCGCCGCGGACGGGCCGCTGCCGCTCTCCCCCGCGCAGCGGCGGATGTGGCTGCTCGACCGCATGGAGCCCGGCAGCCCCGCCTACAACGTCCCCACCTTTCTGCGGATGCGCGGCGTGCTGGAGCCCGGCGCCCTGGTCCGCGCCGTCGCCGCGCTGGTGCGGCGGCACGAGTCGCTGCGCACCGTCTTCCCCGAGCGCGGCGGCGAGCCGGTGCAGGAGGTCCGGCCCGCCGGCTCCTTCCCCGTTCCGGTGGCGGACCTGCGCGGCGTGGCGGGAGCGGACCGCGAGCGCCTCCTCCGCGGGCTCCTCCTCGCCGAGGGGATGCGGCCCTTCGACCTGGAGCGGGGCCCCATCATGCGCGCCAGCCTGCTGCGCCTGGCCGACGACGACTCGGTGCTCCTGGTCAACACCCACCACATCGTCAGCGACGAGTGGTCGGTGGGGGTGATGGTGCGCGAGGTCTCGGCGATGTCCGACGCGTTCGCGCGCGGCGAGCCCTCGCCGCTCCCCGAGCCGGAGATCCAGTTCGCCGACTATGCGCTCTGGCAGCAGGAGATGCTCGCCGGCGGCGCGCTGGAGGCCCAGCTCGCCTTCTGGCGCGACGAGCTCGGGGATGCCCCTCTCCTGCTGGAGCTTCCCACGGACCGCCCGCGCGGCGCCGCCCCCGGCACGGAGGGGCACGTCGTGAACTTCGGGCTGCCGCCGGAGACGGCGCTGGCGGTGCGCGCGCTCGCCCGGGCCGAGGGCGCGACGCTGTTCATGACGCTGCTCGCCGCCTGGCAGGCGCTCCTCGCCCGCTGGTCCGGGCAGGACGACGTGAGCGTGGGCACCCCCGTGGCGGGGCGCGAGCGCCGCGAGGCCGAGGGGCTGGTGGGCTACCTGGCGAACACGCTGGTGCTGCGCGCCGACCTGTCGGACGATCCCACCGGGCGCGCGCTGCTGGCCCGCGTGCGAGAAACGGTGCTGGAGGCGCACGCCAACCAGGACGTCCCCTTCGAGCGGCTGGTGGAGGAGCTGGCGCCCGAGCGCAGCCTGTCGCACTCGCCGCTGTTCCAGGTGATGTTCTCCGTGGAAACGTACCACGGGAAGGGCGGGATGCTGGGCTCCCTGGCGACGACGGAGATGCTGGGCGTGGGCGCCGGCATCCCCAAGTTCGACCTCACCCTCATCATGACCGACCTGGGGGAGGCCATCCAGGGCCGCGCCTCGGCCCGCGCCGAGCTGTTCGACGCGGACACGCTGGTGCGGCTCCGCGCCCGCTGGGTCGCGCTGACGGCGGGGATGGCCGCCGACCCGGACCGCCCCCTCTCCGCCATCCCGCTCCTGGACGACGCGGAGCGCCGCATGCTCCTCGCCTGGAGCGCGACGGGCGCTGCGGACCCCGCCCCCCTCCCCCTGCACGAGACCTTCGCCGCGCAGGCCGCGCGCCGCCCCCACGCCGCCGCCCTGGTCTTCGGCGACGAGGTGGTCGGCTACGGCGAGCTCGACCGCCGCTCGGCCGCGCTGGCCCGCCGGCTGGCGGCGCTGGGCGTGGGTCCGGAGGTGTGCGTGGGCGTGTGCATGGAGCGCTCGCCGGCGATGGTCGCCGGGCTGCTCGCCGTGCTGCGGGCGGGCGGGGCGTACGTGGCCCTGGACCCGCAGCACCCGGACGAGCGCCTGGCCTTCATGCTCGCCGACACGCGCGCGCCGGTGCTGCTGACGGAGCCCGGGCTGGCCGGGCGCTTCGCCCACTTCGGGGGCGAGGTGGTCCTGGAGGAGGGCGAGCACGACACGGCGGACATCGACGCGCCGGAGCCCGTCGTTGCCCCCGAGCACCTGGCGTACGTCATCTACACCTCCGGCTCCACCGGCACCCCCAAGGGGACCGCGGTGCCGCACCGGGCGATCCCGGGCTTCTTCCGCGGGGCGGACTACGCGCGCTGGGACGAGAAGCAGGTGCTCCTCCAGCACTCCTCGGTGTCGTGGGACGTGCTGACGCTGGAATTGTGGCCGGCGCTGCTCACCGGCGGCACCTGCGTGCTGTACCCGGGGCGCACGTCGGAGCCGGCGGCGCTGGGCGAGCAGGTTCGCGCGCACGGGGTGACCACGCTGTGGCTCACCTCCGCGTACTTCAACGTGGTCGTGGACACCGCGCCGGAGGTGCTCGCCGGCGTCCGGCAGCTCCTGGTGGGCGGGGAGGCGGTCAGCGCGGCGCACGTCCGCCGCGCGCTGGAGCTGCACCCGGGGCTGCGGCTGGTCAACGGCTACGGCCCCAGCGAGTGCACCGTCTTCAGCACCGCGTACGTGGTCCCGCCCGGCTTCGGCGGCGCGAGCGTCCCCATCGGGACGCCGGTGGGCGACCGGCGCGTGTACCTGCTGGACCGCCGGCTGGAGCCGGTGCCCGTGGGCGTCCCCGGCGAGCTGTACGTGGGCGGGCCGGCGGTGGCGCGCGGCTACCTGGGCCGGCCGCGGCTGACGGCGGAGAAGTTCGTCCCGGACCCGTTCGCCGGGGAAGCGGGGGCGCGGCTGTACCGCTCGGGGGACCGGGCGCGCTGGCGGGCCGACGGGACGCTGGAGTTCGTGGGGCGGACCGACTTCCAGGTCAAGGTGCGCGGCTTCCGCGTGGAGCCGGGCGAGGTGGAGGCCGCGCTGGCGTCGCACCCGGCGGTGCGCCAGGCCGTGGTGGTGGTGCGGGAAGCGGCCCCGGGCGACCGCCGGCTGGTGGGCTACGTCACCGCGCGGCCCGGCGCGACCCTCGCCCCGGCGGAGCTGCGGAGCTGGCTCGGCGGGCGGCTCCCCGAGTACATGGTCCCCGGCGCGCTCGTGGTGCTGGAGGCCATGCCGCTGACGCCGCGCGGCAAGATCGACCGGCGCGCCCTCCCCGCGCCCGACGCGTACGGCGAGGCCGCCGCCCACGTGGCGCCGCGGACGCAGACGGAGGAGGTGCTGGCGGGGGTGTGGGCGGAGGTGCTGGGCGTGGAGCGGGTGGGCGCCGCGGACGACTTCTTCGCGCTGGGCGGCCACTCGCTGCTGGCCACGCGGGTGGCGTCGCGCCTGCGCGAGGCGTTCGGGGTGGAGGTGCCGCTGCGCGCGGTGTTCGAGGCGCCGGTGCTCGCCGACCTGGCGCTGCGCGTGGACGAGCTCCTGCGCGAGGGCGCCGGGGTGCGCGTCCCGCCCGTGGCGCCGGTGCCGCGGGACGCGCCGATCCCGCTCTCCTTCGGGCAGCGCCGCCTGTGGGTCGTGGACCAGCTCCAGCCGGGGAGCCCCGCCTACAACGTCCCCACGGCGCTGCGCGTGCGCGGCCCGCTGCGCCCGCGCGCCCTGGCGCGGGCGCTCGCCGCGCTGGCGGAGCGCCACGAGGCGCTGCGCACCGTGCTCCCCGCC
>JBEVLE010000278.1:0-6117 GCA_040509335.1 Longimicrobiaceae bacterium
CGGGCCATGGACCCGTGCCGGGGCGCCTGCGTGCTACGGCAGCGCTTCCGCCGCCTTCAGCACCTCCACGGTGTCGCTCTCGGTGCACTCCGGGTTGCCCTGGCACGAATCGGCCGCCACCGCGCCGGGCCCCAGCGTGATCCGCGCGCGCCGCCCCACCAGCTCCCGCCGCTCGCACAGCTCGAACGGGGCGATGCGGTCGAAGCGGGCGCCGCCCTCGTCCTCCAGCACCACGTAGCAGCCGCGGTCGCCGTCGGTGAGGCTGCGCACCACGGCGGTGTCCTGGCGCGGCCCGGCCGGCGCCCGTGCGGGAGATAGATCGGCGGCGGGAGCGGAGTCCGATGCGGCGGGGGTATCCACGGCGACGGCGGAAGCAGTGTCGGTGGATGCCGTGGACGCGGCGGCGGGCTCTCGGGCGGGCTGCTCGCCGCGGCAGGCGCAGAGCAGCAGCCCCAGGCAGAGCAGCGGGCGCGGGCGCGTCACGCGGGCCCCGGCGGACGGCGAGCCTCGACGATCTCCGCCACCTCGCGGTCGCCGGCGCGGGGCGAGGCGGCCAGCCCCCGCACCACGCCGTCGATGTCCGCGGCGGGGCGGTTCTGGCTCATCTTCCACTTTCCCTCCATGCGCGCGATCGCGATCTCCACGCCCACGATCGCCCGCTCCAGCCCCGCGACGTACTCCGCCGGCGCGTCGTCCACCGCCCACGGCCGATCGCGCCCGGCCTCGTGCCGCGCGGTCAGCTCCTCCAGGTGGCGGCGCAGGAACGCGGGGTCCTCCACGAAGCGCAGCGCGCCGTACGCGTGCACCGCCACGTAGTTCCACGTGGGGACCACGCGGCCGTGCTCGGCCTTTGCCGGGTACCACGACGGGGACACGTAGGCGTCCGGCCCCGGGAAGATGACCAGCGCCTCGCCGGCCGCCGGCTCCTGGCGGTGGTGCGGGTTGGCCCGCGCCACGTGGCCCTCCAGCACCCCGTGCGGGCCGCGCCCGCGGTGCAGCACGAGGGGGAGGTGCGTGGCGAAGAGCCCGCCGGCGGAGGCGGTGACGAGCGCCCCCAGCGGGTGCGCCTCGATGAAGTCCCAGAGGACCTCGGGGCGGTCCTCGGCGTTGGACGGCGGGACGTACATGGATCCCGTCAGGCGGGGGAGGGGCCCTGCCACACGAACACCTCGGCGCAGCGCGTGCAGCTGTACGACGCCTCCCACTGCCGGTGGAGCCCCGGGAAAACGTTGCCGTTGTACTGCGCCACCTGGGATGCCCACGTGACGCCCGCCAGCGCCAGCGCCATCCCCACGACCAGCACGAACACGCTTCCGGACGCGCCGATCAGGACCGCGACCACGCCGGCGGCGATCATCGCGATGGGCCCGCCCAGGGAGCGCTTCTCCGGCGGCGCCGCGCCCATGGATGCCAGGCTCTGCTGGGTACCGGACGTCTTCGCCCCACCCACCGCCACGCGGTCGGTCCCCATCCCCATCCCCACCCCCGCGGTGCCGGTGTTCACCACCGCCAGCCCTTCGCGGTAGATCAGGCTGAGCCTGCGCACGTGCTCGGAGCCGCACTTGGGGCAGTGCAGCAGCGAGGCCGCCGCGGTGTGCACCCGCATCACCGGGACGCCGTTCTGCGGGGCCGTCGGTACGCCGGCGTGCCGCGTGGGGGCGAGCGCCTGCGTCGTGTGCGGCAGCGCGACGCCGTGCTGCCCGGCCTCCAGCACGGCGGTCTGGGGGGCGCCGTCCTCGGCGTGCGGCGGGCAGCCGCAGTTGGGGCAGGCGGCGGCGCGGGTGCTTACGCTGCGGCCGCAGTCGGGGCAGGGGATGAGAACCATCGCGGGGAAGCCTTCAAGAGACGTGTTGCGGAGGGAGCGAACGGGACAAAGCTACAGACGGGATGGGCCCATCTCAAGGGAGATGCGCCACGACACCCCGGAGGGCTACGGCTAGAAGAGGGCGAGCGCCAGCCGCGGCCAGCGGCTGCGGACCGCCCCGAGCAGGAAGTCGAGCCCCAGCACGAGGACGATGACGGCGCCGAGGACCGCCCGCCAGTCCAGCTCGGGGCTCGTCGCCACGATGACGGCGGCGAGCCCGACGAAGAGCACGCCGAGCGCGCCGGCGAACACGCGTCCGAACGGGGTCATGGGGGTGGATGGCGTCATTGGCGCTCACCTGGGTCGGCGTGGACGGACCGGCACTCCGGGCACTACGCGGCGGCGGGCACGGCGGGTTTCACGCGCCGCCGGCCTCACAGAGGTCAGGCACGCCCAAACCCAGCCGTATCCCGCCAAACGACGAAGCGGACGCCCCCGAGGGAAGCGCCCGCCCCGACCCCGCCGCGAGCCGAAGCCCCTACACCGTGACCTCCTGCTCCTCCAGCGGCCGCGCCGCCTGCAGGTCACGGTCCACCTTGACCAGCTCCTGCCCCAGCCCCAGGTCCCGGTACGCCTCGCGCGCCTGCTCCAGGTACGCTTCCGCCTCGGGGAGGCGCCCGCAGGCCAGGTGCAGCAGCCCGTAGTCGTGGTACACGCCGGCTTCCTTGACCGCCGGCAGCCCCCGCTCGCGGCACACGTTCAGCGCCTGCTCGTAGAAGACGAAGCCCTCCTCGTCGGCGCGCGCCCGCGCGATCCTGCCGAAGAGCCCGTACACCTCCACCAGCTGCGGGATGTAGCGGTGGGCGATGGCCACCTCCTCGGCGCGGCGCGCCTCCTCCTCCGCCTCGAAGAAGCGCTCCTGACGAACCCGCGCGTCCCCCAGGTTCACCCGCAGCAGGATCTCCCAGAAGGGGTTGCGGCAGCGCTCCAGCCCCTCGCGGAACATGGCCTCGGCCCCCAGCGCGTCGCCCCCCTCCAGCAGGATCAGCCCCCGGTTGTTGAACCAGTAGAGCATCGCCCCCTCGTCGCCCGTGGCCTCGATGCAGACCCGGGCGCGCCCCAGGAAGTCTTCCGCCCGGGACAGCTCGCCGCGGTTCATCGCCAGGATGGACAGGTTGGCGTGGAACGGCCACTCCAGCCCCGGGTCGCGCAGCGCGCGCGCCAGCTTGAGGCCGCGCTCGTACCAGGTCCACGCCTGCTCCCGCTGCCCCCGGTCGTCGCACAGGTTCCCGAGCCCCTGGCAGCCGACGGCCTGCCCGGCCAGGTCCATCTCGTCCACCGCCAGCAGGTAGCTCTGCTCGTACCACGCCCACGCCTCGTCCAGGCGCCCGGCCGCGCGGGTGACACGCCCCATGCGCCGCAGCGCCAGCACCTGCGGGCCCTTTTCGCGCAGGTTGCCGGCGATCTCCAGCGCCAGCCCGTAGATGCGCTCCGCCTTGTCCAGGCGGCGGTCCTCCTCCTCCATCTGCCCGGCCTGCACCAGCGTGGCCGCGGCCGCCGCCAGGTCGCCCTCCTCCTGCTTCTGGATGGCCTCCAGCACCAGGTCGAACAGGGTCCGCAGCCGCTGCTGGGCACGCTCGGCCAGCTCGGGGATCAGCGCCCGCAGCCCCGCCGCGTCCACCACGCGCTTCCCCACGGTGGCGTACGCGCCCGAGCGCGCCCACACCTTGTCCGCGTCGATCCGGGAGGTCCCGATCACCGCGTCGCTGAGCGGCCGGAACTCTTCCGAGTCGGGGATCAGGGCGAGCGCCCGCTCCACCAGGAGGTGCGACGGCATCAGGGCTCGTGACTGCATGCGCGATGAGGGGCGGCGGGGGGACCCGCCGTCAGCCCCCCGCCATGGTGTACGCGCCGCCGCGGGCGGCGTACATGGAGAAATGGGGCGTGGTGGAGGTGAGCCGCTTGCCGTTGGGGCTCACCGTGCCGCCCAGGGAGGTCCAGCCGCCGTTCTCCCAGCGGCCCACCTCGATCGCGCCGCCCGGCGGGAGCGTCACCCCCTGGAGGGGGAAGGTCAGGGTGACGGGGGTGTTGAACTGCACGCCGTGCGGCAGGAACTCCGCGATCACCCGCTTCCCCAGGACCGGGTCCGCGGGGAGGTTGATGGTGACCACGGTGTCCTGCGGGAGCGCGCCGGCGGGGATGTCCACCCGGAACCCCTGCAGCTCCACGTAGCCGCCGGTGCTGGCGCGGATCCGCTTGCTGGCGGTGCGCGGGCCGGACAGGTCGGGGAGCGCCACGAACTCCAGCACGCCGTCCAGGCTCACCGGCTCCACGCTGAGCAGGCTCGTCGCCTGACTGAGCACCGGAGCCAGCACCGGGTCCAGGCCGAGCAGCGCGGCCGGGGCGGGCTCGGGCGCGAGCGGCGCAGCCGCGCGGTCGGAGCAGCCGGCCAGCGCGAACAGGACTGCGAAGATCGGGACCAGGAAGCGGCGGTTCATCGGTGGCCTCTCGCCGGTGGAGAACGGGGTGGTCACCCGTTACCACAGGCAGGTGCCGTGCCGCCCGCGTGCGGCGGAAAACCCAGCGGCGGCGCGAGTTTCCGCGCCCCGCGCAGGGCGCGTCCCGGGGCCGCTGCACCAAAATGGTGAAGGCTCACCGTTATGGGGAAGCGTCCAGCCCGTAGTCGCGCACCTTGCGGGTGAGGGTGTTGCGGTGCAGGTCCAGCACCTCGGAGGCGCGCCCCATGTGCCCGCCGACGGCGCGCAGCACCTCGCGGATGTGAAGCCGCTCCACCTCGGCCATGGTGAGGCCGGGGGAGTAGCCGGGGAGCGGGGAAGCGTCGGCGGCGGGGGGGGCGGCGGGGCGGAGCTGGTCCAGGGGGAGGTGCTCGGGGCGCAGCACGGGCCCGTGCGACAGGAGCACGGCGCGCTCCATGACGTTCTTGAGCTCGCGGATGTTCCCAGGCCAGTCGTGCGCGCGCAGCCGGGCCAGCGCGGAGCGGGCGACGCCGCGCAGCGGGCGCCCGTAGTACGCGGCGTAGCGCGCCACGAAGTGCCGCGCCAGCAGCTCCAGGTCGCCGCCGCGCTCGACCAGCCGCGGGAGCTGCAGGGCGACCACGGCCAGGCGGAAGTACAGGTCCTCGCGGAACACTCCCGCCGCGATGGCGGCGCGCAGGTCCTTGTTGGTGGCGGCCACCACGCGCACGTCCACGGGGATCCGCCCCTCGCCGCCCACCCGCTCGATCTCGCGCTCCTGCAGGGCGCGCAGGATCTTGGCCTGCAGGGTGAGCGACATGTCGCCCACCTCGTCCAGCAGCAGGGTGCCGCCGCTGGCGCGCTCGAAGCGGCCGATCTTGCGGGCGATGGCCCCGGTGAAGGCGCCCTTCTCGTGCCCGAACAGCTCGGACTCCAGCAGGTTCTCGGGGATGGCGGCGCAGTTGATGGCCACGAACGGCCCGGCGGCGCGGTCGCCGTTGCGGTGGATGGCGCGCGCCACCAGCTCCTTGCCGGTGCCGCTCTCGCCCAGGATGAGCACGGTGGCGCTGGACGCGGCCACGCGCCCCACCATGCGGAACACCTCCAGCATGGCCGGCGACGCGCCGATGGCGGACTCGTCCTCGCCGGCGGCGAGCGGCGGCGGGAGCGGCACCACCTCCTCGGGCGGGGCGAACACCTCGCGCAGCGCCCCCACCAGCTCCCCGGGGTCGGCGGGCGCGGCGAACACCCCCACCACCCCCATGCGCGACGCTTCCACCATGGTCTGCATGGTGGGCTGCGCGGTGACCAGCACCACCGCCCCCGGCGCCCCCGGCGCCTCGGCGATGCGCCGCACCAGCGACATGTCCACCGCCTCGAAGTCCAGCGACAGCACCAGCGCGTCGCAGGGCCGCTCGGCCAGCAGCCGCAGCCCCTCCGCCAGCGAGGCGGCGGACTCCACCTCCGCCTGCCCCGCGAGCACCTGGTGCAGGGCCGGCGGCGCGGCGGGGTCCGGATCGATGACGAGGAGCCTGGGAAGCTGCACGCGGTGGGGATGCGAGGGGTGTGGACGGGGGCTTCCCAAACTTGGGGAGACGGCCGCGGGCGCGCAACGGGGGCTGCACAAAAAAAGTGCGGAACGGCGAGGGAATAGGGAACAGGGAACAGGGAACAGGGAACAGGAACAGGGAACAGGAACAGGGAACAGCGGGCAAAGACGCCCGGCGGTACGCAGCATCCTGCCGGGCCGTTGTGGTTCCGTCGTATCCTCCAAAAGATGTTCGGAGGGAGACTCGCCGGCAGTTTGGCGTGGCTCCCTCCGGCGCAGGGAGACAGCCG
>JBEVLE010000279.1:0-3659 GCA_040509335.1 Longimicrobiaceae bacterium
GGTACAGCCGCGCGCCGGCCTCGCCCCCGAGCGCGTCCGGCACGAAGCGGGCGGCCGTCTGCTCCGCCTGCCCCAGGTACCCGCGCGCCAGCGCCGTCCCGCCCAGGCACAGCTCCCCCGGCACTCCCACCGGCACCGGCTCGCCCCGCCCGTCCAGCACGTACGTCCTCCGCCCCGGCACCGCCCGCCCGATCGGCACGCTGCCGCCCCACGCGCCCCAGCTCTCGCCCGCAGCCTCGTAGAGCGTCGCCGTGACCACCGCTTCGGTGGGGCCGTACGCGTTCAGCAGCCGCGCCGCGCCCTCGCCGCCGTCCTCCCACGCCCGCACCGTCGGCGGCGCGAGCGCCTCGCCGCCCACGATCATCAGCCGCAGCGCCGGCTTCAGCGCGGCCACCGTGGCCCGCTCGCGCACCAGCTGTCCCCAGTACGCCGGCGGCACGTTCGCCACCGTCACCGCCCGGCCCTGCACCTGCTCCACGAACTCGGCCGGGGTCCACACCGCCGGGTCGCGCAGCGTCACCGACGCGCCCGCCAGCAGCGGCGCCAGCGCCTGCTCCAGGAACGGGTCGAAGCTCTGCGCCGCGAAGACCAGCACCCGGTCCGCGGCCGTGAGCCGGTACGCGCGCCCGATCTCCCGCAGGTGCGTGGCCGCGGCGGCGTGCGAGACCAGCACCCCCTTGGGCCGTCCGGTGGAGCCCGAGGTGTAGACCAGGTACGCGGCGCTCTCCGGGGCCACCCGCGGCAGCTCCTCCCCGCCGCTGTCCGTGTCCGCCCCGTCCAGCTCCACCACGCGCAGCTCCGCGCTCCCGGCGGGGAGACGGTCGCGCAGGTGCGGCTGCGCCACCACCAGCCGCACCCCGGCGTCCTCCAGCAGGGAGGCGACGCGGGCCTGGGGATGCTCGGGGTCCAGGAGGAGACAGCACCCTCCGGCCTCCAGCGTGCCCAGCAGCGCGACCACCACGTCGGCGGAGTGCTCCATGAAGAAGCCGACGACGCGCTCGGGGCCGGCGCCTTCGCGGCGCAGCCGGCGCGCGAGGCTTCCGGCGCGCCGCCGCAGCGCGGCGTACGTCAGCGCCTCGCCGCGGGAGGCGATCGCCACCGCGTCGGGGGTGAGCGCCGCCTGCTCGGCGAACAGCTCGTGCACGCTCCCGCGGGGGAGCTCCGGCGCGGCGGGGTTCCACGCTTCCAGCACCTGCGCGCGCTCGTCGCCCGAAAGGAGCGATACCTCCGCGAGGCGCCGGGACGGATGCTCCGCCATGCTCCGCAGCAGCGTCTCCAGGTGCCCCGCCATGCGCGCGACGGTCGCGGCCTCGAACAGCGCGGCGCGATGCGTCAGCGTCCCGGCCAGCGCGTCCCCGGTGTCCTGGAGCACCAGCTCCAGGTCGAACTTCGCGACGCCCTCGCCCTCCCCGAACGGGTCCACGGCCAGCTCGCCCAGCGCGAGCGCCTCGTGCGCGGCGGAGCGGCCCAGCGCGAAGGTTTCCTGGAAGAGCGGCGTGTGCGCGAGGCTGCGCTCCACGTCCAGCTCTTCCACCAGGCGCTCGAAGGGAAGGTCCTGGTGCTCGTACGCCCCCACGGCCGACTCCCGCACCCGCCCCAGCAGCTCCGCCCAGGTGGGATCGCCGCCCAGGTCGGCGCGCATCGCCAGCATGTTGACGAAGAAGCCGATCAGCCCCTCCGTCTCGCCGCGGTTGCGCCCCGCGATGGGGGTGCCCACCACCACGTCGTCCTGGCCCGCGTAGCGCCCCAGAAGCGCCTGCCACGCCGCCAGCGTGGTCATGAACAGCGTCGCCCTCTCGCGCCGCGAGAGCGCCCGCAGCCCCTGCGACACCTCCGCCGGGACCGTGAAGCGGAGGGTTCCCGCGCGCGGGCTCTGCGCGGCGGCGCGGGGGTGGTCCGTGGGGATCTCCAGCAGCGGAGGAGCGCCCGCGAGCGCGTGCTTCCAGTAGCCGACCTGCGTTTCCAGCACGTCGCCCGTGAGCCAGGCGCGCTGCCAAACGGCAAAGTCCGCGTACTGCACCGGCAGCTCGGGCAGGTGCGGCTCCTCGCCGCGGCTGAAGGCGCCGTACAGGACGGAAACCTCGCGCACCAGCACGTCCAGGCTCCAGCCGTCGCCGACCACGTGGTGGAGCGTGAAGCACAGCACGTGGTCGTCGTCGTCCAGCCGCAGCAGCGCGCTCCGCAGCAGCGGACCGCGTGCCAGGTCGAAGGGCAGCAGCGCCTCCTCGGCCGCGAGCCGCTCGGCCTCGGCCTCGCGCCCGGCCTCGGGGAGGCCGCGCAGGTCCAATTCCCGCAGCTCCACCGGAGCGGACGGGTGGACGACCTGCACCGGCACGCCGCCCTCTTCGGCGAACGTGGTGCGCAGCGTCTCGTGCCGCGCCACCAGCGCGTCCAGGCTGGCCCGCAGCGCCGCCGGGTCCAGCGAGCCCCGCAGCCGCAGCGCGCCCGCCATGTTGTACGCGGCGCTCCCCGGCTCCAGCCGGTCCACCACCCACAGCCGCTGCTGCGCGAACGACAGCGGCAGCGGCCCTTCGCGCGGCACCCGCTCCATCGGCGGCGCCGGCGTGGCGCCCGAGCTCCGCAGCGCCTCGATGCGCCCGGCCAGCCCGGCCACCGTGCGCGCCTCGAACAGCGCCCGCAGCGGCACCTCCACCCCGAACGCCTGCCGCGCGCGCGACACCACCTGCGTCGCCAGCAGCGAGTGCCCGCCCAGCTCGAAGAAGACGTCCTCCGCTCCCACCCGGTCCACGCCCAGCACCTCGGCCCAGATCCCCGCCAGCACCTCCTCCGCCGCGGTGCGCGGGGCCACGTACCGGCCCCCGCCCGCCCCGTGCTCCGGCGCCGGCAGCGCCCGCCGGTCCACCTTGCCGTTGGCGGTAAGAGGAACGCTCTCCAGCACCACGAAGGCGCCCGGCACCATGTGCTCCGGCAGGCGCTCGTGCAGCCGCGTCCGCAGCTCCTCCACCTCCACCTCGCCCACCACGTAGGCGACCCGGCGCCGGTCGCCCGGCGCGTCTTCCCGCGCCAGCACCACGCACTCCCGCACGCCCGCCTGCTCCAGCAGCGCCGACTCGATCTCTCCCAGCTCGATGCGGAAGCCGCGCACCTTGACCTGGAAGTCCAGGCGCCCCAGGTACTCCACCTCGCCCGCGGCCGTCCACCGCGCGCGGTCCCCCGTACGGTACAGCCGCGCGCCGCCCTCGCGCCCGAACGCGTCGGGGACGAACTGGGTCGCCGTCAATGCCGGCCGGCCCAGGTAGCCCCGGCCCACCTGCACGCCGCCCAGGAACAGCTCCCCGGGCACGCCCACCGGCACCGGCCCGCCGCCCGCGTCGAGCACGTACAGGCGCGTGTTCGCCACCGGGCGCCCGATCGGCACCACGCGGCGCTCCCGCGGCTCGGCCGCCCAGTACGTCACGTCCACGGCCGCCTCGGTGGGACCGTACAGGTTGTGCAGCTCCACGTCCGGCAGCGCCTCGCGGAAGCGCTCCGTCAGCTCGTACGGCAGCGCCTCGCCGCTGCACATCACCCGGCGCAGCGTGCCGCAGCGCGCCGGCTCGCCCGCCTCCAGGAACGCCGCCAGCATCGGCGGCACGAAGTGCAGCGTGGTGACCGCCTCGCGCTCGATCAGCTCCGACAGGTACGCCGGGTCCCGGTGC
>JBEVLE010000280.1:0-11338 GCA_040509335.1 Longimicrobiaceae bacterium
ACCTCGCTCCAGATCCCCGCCAGGATCTCCTCCACGGGCGTGGAGGGCGCCACGGGCTCCGTCTCGCCGTCGGCTTCCACCTCCGGCTCGGGGAGGGCGCGGCGGTCGACCTTGCCGCTGGGGGTCAGCGGAAAGGCGTCCAGCGCCACGAAGGCCGCGGGGATCATGTAGTCCGGCAGACGCTCGCGCAGCCACGCCCGCAGCTCCGCCGCCGTCGGGCGGGCCGTCCCGTCCGCCGGGAGGTGGTAGGCCACCAGCTGCACGACGGCGCGCCCATCCGGGCACGCCGTCGCTACCACATCACGGACGGCGGGGTGCGCGCGCAGCGCCGTCTCCACCTCGCCGGGTTCCACACGGAAGCCGCGCACCTTGACCTGCTGGTCGATGCGCCCCAGGTACTCCAGCTCCCCGCCCGCGAGCCAGCGCGCGCGGTCGCCGGTGCGGTACATCCGCGCGCCAGGCCCCCGGACCAGGGGGTCGGGCACGAACCTCTCCGCGGTCAGCTCGGGGCTGCCATGGTAGCCCCGCGCCATGCCTGCCCCGCCCAGGCACAGCTCCCCCGCAACCCCCACGGGCGCCGGGTTCCCGGCCGGGCCCAGCACGTACGCCCGCGAGTTGGCCACCGGACGCCCGATGCGAACCCGCTCCGCGCCGCGCTCCACCTCGCTCCAGGTGGAGTAGACCGTGTCCTCCGTCGGCCCGTACAGGTTCAGCACCCGCTCCACGTGCGGCAGCGCGTACAGCTCCCGCACCAGCGGGGCCGGAAGCGCCTCCCCGGCCAGGTTGAACGCCTTCACGCTCTCCGGGATGCCGCCCCCGCGCAGCAGCTCCGCCAGCGCGCTGGGGACGCTCACCACCAGGCGCACCCCCGCCTCCGACACCCGGGGCAGCTCCAGCACGTTCTCCACCAGCACCAGCGTCCCGCCCCAGCAGATCGTCCCGAAGATCTCCCCCACCGACACGTCGAAGGAGATGGAGGTGGAGCCCAGCACCGCGGCGCGGTCCTCCGCCCTCACCACGTCGCGCAGGAAGTGCACGACCTGCGTGGCGCTGCGGTGCTCCACCTGCACCCCCTTGGGGTGCCCCGTGGAGCCGGAGGTGTACAGCACGTACGCCAGGTTGCCGGGCTCGGCCAGGCCCGGAGGCGCGGTGTCGGGGCGCGCGGCGATCCGCTCGGCCTCCGCGTCCAGAAGCACCCGGGCAACGCCCGCCGGGAGCCGCTCCGCCAGGTGGGCCTGCGACACCACCACGGCGGCGCCGGAATCGGCAAGCATGTAGGCCAGGCGCTCTGCCGGGTAGGCGGGGTCCAGCGGCACGTAGGCGCCCCCCGCCTTGAGGATGCCCAGCATCGCGGCCAGCATCTGGGGGGTCCGCTCCACGCAGAGCCCCACCCGCGACTCGGGGCCCACCCCCAGTGCGCGGAGGTGGTGGGCCAGCCGGTTGGCGCTCCGCTCCAGCTCGGCGTACGGGGTCGGGCGGCCCGCGAAGCGGATCGCCGCGGCCTCCGGAGTGCGCGCCGCCTGCTCCGCGAACAGCTCGTGCAGGCAGGTCGACCGGTAATCGGCCCCCGTGGCGTTCCATTCCTCCACGATCTGCGCGCGCTCGGCCGGCGGGAGGAGCGGGACCTCCGCCACGGCAAGATCCGGCTGGGCGGCGACGACGCGCAGCACCTCCACGAGGTGCACCGCCATCCGCTCCATGCTGCCCGCCTCGAACAGGTCGGTGGCGTACTCCAGCGCCGCCGCCAGCGCGCCCCCGCTCCTCTCCCAGGTGTACAGCGTCAGGTCCAGGATCGCCGCGCTCCCGTCCAGCGGCTCGGGGAGCAGCATCGCGCCCGGGACCTCCACCGGATCCAGCGCGGCGTTCTGCGGCGCCAGCATGACCTGGAAGAGCGGGTTGCGGCTCAGGTCGCGCTCGGGATGCACCTCTTCGACCAGCCGCTCGAAGGGAAGCTCCTGCCGGAGGAAGGCCTCGAGCGCGGCCGTGCGCGCACGCGCCAGGAGCGCGCGGAATCCCTCCTCCGGCGCCACCTCCACCCGCAGCACCAGGGTGTTGACGAACATGCCCACGAGCCCCGCGACGTCGGCGCGGTCGCGGCGGGATACGGGGGTGCCCACCGCCACGTCTCCTTCCCCGCTGTAGCGGGCCAGGACAAGATCCCAGGCGGCCAGCAGCGCCATGAACAGCGTCGTCCCCTCGCGCCGGGCGAGTTCGCGCACCCTGTTCATCACCTCCGCGTGGACCTCGAAGCGGTGGGTCGCCCCCCGGAAGGTCTGGACCGGCGGGCGCGGGTGGTCGGTGGGGAGCGGGAGCGGCGCCACTCCACGCAGGCGCTCGCGCCAGTAAGCGAGCTGCTCCTCGACGGCCTCGGCGCGCAGCCACTCGCGCTCCCGCAGGGCCCAGTCGCCGTACTGCATCGGAAGCGGCGCCAGTGGGGAGGGCTTTCCCGCGAGCATCGCCGTGTAGAGCGCGCCGATCTCCCGGATCAGCACCCCGCCCGACCAGCCGTCGCTGATGATGTGGTGCATCACCAGCACCAGCAGGCGCTCTTCGCCGCCGAGCCGCAGCAGCCGCGCGCGGAACAGCGGCCCCGTCTCCAGGTCGAACGGCACCCGCGCCACCTCCGCCGCCAGCCTCCGCGCTGCCGCCGACCGCTCTTCCGTGCCTAGGCGCGACAGGTCCACCTCCGGCAGCGGCACAGCCGCGGCGGTGAGGACCCGCTGCACGGGCCGCCCGCCGGCCTCGGCGAAGACGGTGCGCAGCGTGTCGTGCCGGCCCACGATCTCCTCCAGGCTCCGCAGCAGCGCGGCGGCGTCCACCGCTCCGCGCAGGCGGAGCGCACCGGAGAGGTTGTACGCCGCGCTCCCCGGCTGGAGCCGGTCTAGGAACCAGAGCCGCTCCTGCGCGAAGGAGAGCGGGCACTCGCCCTCCGCGGGCACCGCGGACGCGGGCGCAGCGGCCTCCATCAGGAACATCGACTGGAGGAGCTCCGCGGCCAGGCGGTCGATCCGGGTGTCGTCCAGCAGCGAGGAGACCGGCACCTGCGTGCCCAGGCTCGCCTCCAGCGCCCCCTTCAGCTCCATGGCGCGCAGCGAGTCCAGCCCCAGCGCCACCAGCGGCTGCTCCCGGTCCACCCCGGTCGGATCCACCCCCAGCACCCCCGCCGCCCGCCCCACCAGCAGCTCCTCCAGCAGCGCCTGCCGCTCCCACGGCCCAGCGGCCTCCAGCGCTTCACGGGTCAGCCCCGCCCCTTCCATGCGCGGCACTGCGCTTCCCGTGGCCTCCCGGACGCTCAGCCCCACCAGGGGGAGGTCCCCGGCCAGGAACCGCTCCCTGCACGCCCGGCGCTGCACCTTGCCGCTGCTGGTCTTGGGCACGCCGCCGGGGCGCACCACGGCCACCGCGTGCACCTGCACCCCGTGCTCGGCCGCCACCGCGCGACGGATCGCCTCCCCCACCTCCTCCACGTCCATCCCGGCCGCCGCCTGGCGCGAGACCTCCTGCACCACCACCAGGCGCTCCTCCCCGCCATGGTCGATGCTGAACGCGGCGCCGCTCCCGGCGCGCAGCCCGGCGTGGCTGCGGATCGCGGTCTGCTCCACGTCCTGCGGGTAGTGGTTGCGCCCGCGGATGACGATCAGGTCCTTGAGGCGCCCGGTGATGAACAGCTCCCCGTCGTCCAGGAACCCCAGGTCGCCGGTGCGCAGGAAGGGCCCCTCCCCGATCCCGGCCTCGAAAGCGCCGAACGTCTCCGCGCTCTCCTCCGCCCGCCCCCAGTAGCCGTGCGCCACGCTCGGGCCCGACACCCACACCTCGCCCACCCGGTCCGGCACGCACTCGCGCAGCGTCGCCGGGTCCACGATCAGCACCCGCTGCGACGGCGCGCTCCGCCCGCTGCCCACCAGCCGGTAGCGGCCCTCCGCCTCCACCTCGCGCACGGCTCCGCCGCCCAGCGCCTCGGGATCAACCGCCCGCTCCACCGGCAGCTCCTCCGGGCGGCTGCCGGTGACCATCAGCGTCGCCTCGGCCAGACCGTAGCAGGGGTAGAACGCCCGCGCCCGGAACCCGCTCGGCTCGAACGCCTCCGCGAAGGCCCGCAGCGTCTCGGCGCGCACGGGCTCGGCGCCGTTGAAGGCAACCTCCCAGTAACTCAGGTCCAGCGCCGCCCGTTCCTCAGGGCGGACGGCGTGCACGCACAGCTCGTAGGCGAAGTTGGGCCCCCCGCTGCTGGTGGCCCGGTAGCGCGAGATCGCCTCCAGCCACCGCGCCGGACGCTGGATGAAGGCCACGGGCGAGAACAGCACCGCCCAGTACCCGGTGAACAGCGGCTGGAGGATGCCGCCGATCAGCCCCATGTCGTGGTAGGGCGGCAGCCAGATCACCGAGCGGGTCTGCGGCGTGTAGCCGCACAGCTCCTCGATCAGTGCGAAGTTGTGCAGCAGGTTACCGTGCGAGACCATCACCCCCTTGGGCGCGGCCGTCGAGCCCGAGGTGTACTGGAGGAACGCCAGCGTGTCGCCCTGCGCCTGCGGGTCCACCCACCCCTCCGCCTCCTCGGCGGGGACGTCCTCGGTGGCCATCCAGCGCAGCCCGGCCAGCTCGGGGGTGTGGGCGCACAGCCGCTCCGCCTCGCCCAGCAGCTCGCGAGTGGTGAGCGCCAGCGTGGGCGCGCAGTCGGCCACGATGCTCTGCAGGCGCGGATCGGTTTTGTTGCGGCGCGGCGGATAGGCGGGCACCGCCGTCACCCCGGCGTAGAAGCAGCCGAAGAGGGCGGCTACATACTCCAGCCCCGGCGGGTAGAGCAGGAGCGCACGCTCCCCGCGTGCGCCCAGCGCCTGGAGGCGCGTGGCTACGGCACGGGCGCGCACGTCGAATTCGGCGTAGGTGACGTGCCCCTCCTCCACCTCCCCGTCGTACAAAAAGGTGTAGGCGATCCTGTCCGGGTCCTCGCCCGCTCGGAAGCGGAGGAGCTCTACGAGCGTGGATGCGTCGTGCGGATTCGACATCGGACCGGAGACCGGGTGAGGAGAGGCGGCTGGCAGAGCTGGATAGCGACTTCGTCGTGGGTGGACGGCCGTGCGCACTACGGGAGGCGCTTCGCAGCGCACGCATCCGCCACGGCACCGACATCGTCAGAGAATCACGCGAAGACCGGCCCGCCGGGATCCGGTGCGGTACGGGTACGAGAGCCCACGGCGACCCCGAAGGTGAAGGATTCGCGGAACTGCGGAGCAAAGAAAGGCGCGACGGTGCTTCCCGAAACGTCGGTCCGTGAGTCCGCCGATTCGTCACCAAGCGCGCGGTTGCCTCCCCGCCGGGCGATCAACGATCCGGCGGGCTTCCGGATTCCAGCATCTTGCTTGGGCGTAATCTAAGCGGACATTTCATGTCCTCGCAGTATAATTCTTCAGAAGAGCTAGTCAAGCTTCACACGGGCAGGAATGGAGCGATGAAGGGCTTGTTGTTCTCCGGGAAGAGTCGCCGAGGCTCGTGCGGATCCGGAGCAGGCGGAAGAGTTCGCCCGCTCTCGTGAGCTGGCCTGGGAGAGGCTTGAGAAGGTCATCAACGAGTTCAGGAACCTTGCTGAGACGTGGAACCGTGTCGGCCTCAGCGAGCGGCGGATCCTGCTCGACTCGTGGGTCCTCGACGTCATGATCGTCGTCGAGCCGATCCCCGAAATGAGGCAGGCCAATCACAAGAGTGCCGTCGTCACTCTCCGGAGTGCGCCCGACGCCCCGAGGTACTTCGCGTTTGGCCGTCAGCTGGAGCGCGCGAGCGACAACTCTTCGCGCACCCACTCGTCCTCTTCGACGAACAGCCGCGACGTCAGCACCTCACCGACCTGCGACAACTTCCGGCGGGCAGCCTACCCTGGAGGCGATGCATCCCAGCGCCCAGGCCGCGTGGCCGCGGACGAGCGGCTCAGCATCGGAGATGCGACACCGCTAGAGCGGTTCCCGAACTGGAGTAGAGATTGCGGAGCGGGGGCGGGGTCTCGCTCCCGGGGAGGTTGCCATGTCCCAGCCCTACTCGCAAGATCTGCGCGTGCGGGTGCTCCATGCTTTGGAGAGCTCCGAGCTGAAGCGCGCCGAAGTCGCCCAGCAGTACCAGATCTGCCCTGCGACGCTCTACAAGTGGCAGAAGCAGAAGCGAGTGGAGAAGCGGGTCCGGGCCAAGCCCCACGCCGGGGGCAAGGTCTCGCACTTCGATCTCCAGGTGCTGCGGGATCTTGTCGAGAAGCAGAACGACCGTACGCTGGAGGAGTTGGCTGCTTCTTATGCGCAGAAGACTGGCACGCCGATCAGCAAGAGCTCGGTGGATCGGCTACTGAAGCAGGCGAAGGTGACCCGCAAGAAAAAAAGCGGAACGCGCCACTGAGCAGCTGCGCGAGGAGGCGGCCCAGGAGCGGGTCACCTTCCGCGAGACGGTGGCGCGCCTTCATCCGCAGGATCTGGTCTTTGTCGACGAGAGCGGGATCAACACGGCCCTGAGCCGCCGCTATGCCCGTGCTACGACAGGGCACCGGGCGCTGGGGCGAGTGCCGGCTGGGCACTGGAGGCAGCTGACGATCCTGGGCGGGCTTTCCCTGGAGGGACTGATCGCCTGCATGTCGATCGAATCGGCGACAGACAAGCCGATCTTCGTGGCGTTCGTGCGAGAGGTTCTGGTGCCGCAACTGAGGGTGGGACAGGTAGTGATCCTGGACAATCTCTCCCCGCACAAAGCCGATGAGGTGCGGGACCTGATCGAGGCGGCCGGATGCCAGCTCCTGCTGCTGCCGCCCTACTCGCCGGATCTGAATCCGATCGAGCAAACGTGGAGCAAGTTGAAGACGCTGCTGCGCTCTGCGGCAGCGCGGACCAAGCAAGCACTTGAAGAAGCGCTGACGGCCGTGATCGAGCAGATCACGGCCGCCGATGCCCGCGGCTGGTTCGCCCACTGCGGCTACCGCCTTGGTCTACACTGATTCGGGAACCGCTCTAGCACGGGGACCGCCTCGGGCGAGCCCCAGTTGCCGAGCGCCACCGCGACGTGCACAGCAGCCCCCGGCGCTTGATCCGCTTCACCGCCGATCCCTTGAACCTGCGGGAGAACTCTTCCTGCGACAGCGACATCTGCTCGGTGAATTCGGCGCCGTGCACCCCTTCCCTGGCCCAGAACGCGGTCTCGGCCGTCGGCGTCGAGAACTTACGCGGATATGGGCACACCTCCTGGGAGGTTTGCCAGCTGTACGTGTTTCCCCTCTGACGGTGGCCCTGAGTGCCGGTTGTGATCCGGCTAAAAGAGACCCGGCTACACATCCCATCTCTCGCCGCTATTGTAGGTTGTACCCACTCACCGACTGCAAGGTGTGAAAACGAGTACGAAAAGCGAGCTTCCGGGATCGGGCAGGCCGTCCAGCGTACCCGTCTCCTCGCACGCCCCAATCACCTTCATGAGCGGGTCCCACATCCGCTGGAGGTCGCGCATCCTCCTCGATCTGCGCGACCTTCGCCTCCGCGCGTGCCTTGATCTCGCCCGAGCAACTCCGGTTCAGCGCCTGAATTTTCAGCCCGAGGTAGAAACGACACCACATTCTTCTGCACTTGACCTCCATCTGCCTACGTTGACTCGGATGTGCTCAGGCGCTGGGATCTGGACCGCGCCTGGTACCGGACCGTCGGTACCGATCAGATTTGAGTGATCTGCGAAGCGTGGTGCGATGCCCATCCACACGGGCGCAAGGGCGCGCTCCGCGTCACTCGCTTCGACCGCGAGAGCGTGAAACCACAGCAACTGCGCGAAAGTCGCTTTTTTCCTCAGTAGCGGATTCAGTAGCAGATGCCTGCCACTGACAGGAAGCGAGCGACGCTGAGCCGCTCAGCAGGTGTCGTCGACACTACGACGGATGTTTCTCACCTTCCAATCCGAGATCCCCGGCGATTCCCCGCATGGCCTCTATGACGAACTGGACGTGCTCCTTCAGATCCACGCCCAATTCTTTCGCCGCGGACTCCACTTCGCCCCGGTCGACGCCGGCGGCGAACGCCCGGTCCTTGAACTTCTTGAGCACCGACTTGGCCTCCAGGTCCATGACGGAGCGGGAGGGCCGCACCAGGGCGGCGGCGGTCACCAGGCCGGTGATCTCGTCGCACGCCCGCAGCGTGCGGTCCAGCAGCGTTTCCGGCTGCACGCCGGTGCGCGCGGCGTAGTGGGCAAGCACGGCGTGCACCAGCTCCTCGGGGTAGCCGCGCTCCCGCAGGACCCGCGCGCCGCGCAGCGGGTGCTCGTCGGGGTGCTCCTCGTAGTCGAAGTCGTGGAGCAGCCCCGCGGCGCCGAACAGCTCCTCGTCCTCGCCGAAGCGGCGGGCATAGGCGCGGCAGGCGGCCTCCACCGAGTACATGTGGCGGCGGAGGGACTCGCTCCCGACGTGGTCGTGCATGAGCGCGAGGGACTCCTCGCGCGGGGGAAGGCTCGCCATGGTCTCGCGTGCGCTGGGCGTGGCGGTGCGCCCGGGGCCGCCCGGCCCCGGGGAGGGCGGGCAATCTACGCGGCGCCCGCGGCTACCGCACCTCCGGCGAGGGAGCCGCCACGCTGTCCGCGGCGGGCCGCCGCCGCGACACCGAGTGCACCTCGCCGCCCACGTCGCGGTACCCGCGCAGCACCATCCGCCCGGCGAAGCTCCGCCCCACCTCCGGCATCCGCAGGTACCACCGCTCGATGATCCAGGCGCCGGTGGGGAGCCTGCGGAACTCCACGCGTCCGCCCACGCCGCGCCAGTCGTCCTCGCGGGGGAGGTTGCGATAGCGGAACTCCAGGTGCCGCAGCTCGGCGGTGCGCGGGTCGATCCACAGCGTCCCCGCCACGTCCGTGACCCGGCGCCCGCGCACCGGCTCGAAGGCGAGCCCCAGCAGCCCCCGCGTTTCGCCGCGGCCGCGCTCGGTGTGGAAGCAGTGCGTGTCCAGGAACCCGTCGGAAAGCAGCACCAGGGCGTCGGGGGCGTAGTACCAGGCGACGTCGCCCTCGACGCGGCGGTAGCCGGCGCGCGCCAGCTCCTCGGGGGCGAGGGTGACGAACGGGTTGAGGGTGGGACCCTCGTAGTTCCTGCTCTCCCCGGACACGACCCTGCGGCCGCGCCGGTCGAGGGTGCGCGCGAACTCGGTGGCGACCACGTGCAGCGACTCGGCGTGCTCGGTCCAGGCGGACACCGCAAGCGCCTTGCGCGCCTCTTCCCAGAGCGCCGCCGCGGCCGCGTCGTCGCGGGCCCGCACGGCGCAGGTGGTGGCCCCGCCCACCACGATGGCCTCCAGCGCCACCGCCTTCCCGGCCACGACCATGCGGAAGGGCAGCACCGCGCCCTCTTCCAGCCGCAGCGGCGGCGACACCGCGCTCGCGTAGCCGATGCGCTCGGCGCGCAGGGTGTACGTGCCGGGCCCGCCGGCGCGCAGCACGAAGCCGCCCGCGCTGTCGCTGAGGGCGCGGGCCACGGAAATCCCGGCGGCGCCCTGGAGGATCACGAAGGCGGCGGCGACGGGCCGTCCGCCGTCGTCCACCACCTCGCCGCGCACCGCCTGCGCGCGGAGCGTGGCGGCGGACAGCAGCAGGAGCGCGACCGCGGCCGCGGAAACCCGGAGGCTCATGGGAAGGCGTGGGCTGAAGGATGCGCCGGGCGGCGTCGCGGGCGGAACGCGAGGTCCCCCTGGCGGTGCGGTGCCGCACCGGGAGCACCGATGGAAAGTCGCAGCATGCACATGGCGGGCGCAATCCTGCCCGGCGGCGCGGGCGCGCACGGCTGCGCGGACCGCCGGGACGCGGGAGCGTTCCTTCACGCCTGTACGAATATCCACGTCGCGCTCGCCGGGCAAACGCGCCGCACGAGGTCCGCCAGGTGGGGCAGACGTGCCCCACCGTTGCATAGAATCCGTTGCGGCGCCGCAACTTCCCCGTTCCTCGGCTATGCGCGGGGACACGCATGTCGCGTCTTATATACGCTTGCGCGAGCGCATGTAAACACATGAACTCCGGCACGCCATCTGAAGCCGGATCCAGGCCGTGCTTCCCGGACTTCTGGATCTCCGGAACCGCACGATCCCTCAACGGGCTCCCCACGGCCCGGAGTGCACCGCTTCCGGGCTGGTCCACTCACCCTAGGAGGCACCATGATTCATCGGCCTACGCAACTCCTGGCAATGGTGACCGTCGGTGCGCTGGCGGTCGCCGGGTGCTCGGAACAGCAGGTCACGGGGGTCCAGTCCGCGCCCGACGCCGCGCCGCGCGGCCAGGTCGCGGAGGTGTGCGAGGTGGCCACCTTCGACCAGTTCGGCCACGGCGACGCCATCGGCTCGGTGTCGCTCCCCAGCCTGGGGCTGAACCTCAACGTTTCCGTCAACCGCGCCGCGGACGACTTCGGCCTCAACGGCGGGGCCGTGTCCGCCCGCGCGTTCGAGACGGACGGGCTGGACGACAACCCGGCGGGTCCCGGCTCGGTGGTGGTGGAGGACGACGACCTGCAGTGGCGCGGCGAGGACAACTCGTTCGCGGGCGAGGTGGACGGCGGCGGCGAGTGCGCGGGGTGCGCGGGGCTCGGCCGGATGCTGGTGATCCCGGACGAGCGCGCCTTCGTGCCGTGGGGCGACTACCGGTGGGGCGGGACGGTCACGCTCACCGGCAACTTCTCCGGCGGCGACTACTACCTGGCGTCCTACGTGGCGGTGGACGTGGACACCAACTCGCCGGGGATCCGCGCCTTCGCGGACGCGGTGCAGGTGGGCCAGTCGGCGCAGCTGGGCAACGGCAGCGTGCAGACGGTGATGACCACCTCGCAGCCCACCATCGGCAGCAGCCTGTCGTTCGTGCTTGGCACCACGGCGGTGGACAACACCCTCGGCTCGGGTGCCCTGGACGGGATCCGCATCTGCCAGCGGCAGGCGCTCGGCGAGGACGGCTGCACGCCGGGGTACTGGAAGAACCACGCGTCGTCCTGGACGGGCACGGGGTACACGCCGGGCCAGACGGTGGGCAGCGTGTTCAGCGGCGCGAGCGCCTTCCCCTCGCTCGCCTCTTCGACGCTGCTCCAGGCGCTCCAGTTCGGCGGCGGGTCCGGCACGGCCGGCGGCGCCCAGATCCTGCTGCGCGCCGCGGTCGCGGCGCTCCTGAACGCCAGCCACGCGGGGGTGGACTACCCGAGGACCGCCGCCTCGGTCATCGCGGACGTGAACGCGGCGCTGGCGAGCAACAACCGCTCGACCATGCTGGATCTTGCGGGTGCGCTGGACGCGGACAACAACCTGGGCTGCCCGCTGAACTGACCCGTCGGACCGCAGGGACGGAAGACCGGGGGCGGCCGCACCTTGCGGCC
>JBEVLE010000281.1:0-3541 GCA_040509335.1 Longimicrobiaceae bacterium
CGCGCCGCGCGCCGGCTGGTGCGCACCGACGCGCAGTTCCCCGCGGACGCCGGCGCGATGCCCGCGTGAGGGATGCGAGCGCGAAGCGGCGAGACCCGCCGGCAGTTTGGCGGGGCTCGCCTCCGTTACGCACGGTTGTTTCGTGCGTTACGGAGCCGCAGCCCGACCCCGCGCCAGCGGGGGCACGCCCGACCCCGCCGTCCGGCCGTTCCGTCTGTCATCCTTGCAGCGACGCCGATCAAACTGACCTTTTCGCTTGCCTTTCTGGCGCTCTTTCCGGGCCGCGAGCTGGTATCCCGGTTGCAAACCCCGCGCGGCAGGAGCGCGCGCCACGAGGGGCCCGCGCGATCACCACGACCCGTCGAAAGAGAGAGAAGGGAGGAACCCATGGTCAGGACCGCGAACCGGATCAACGCCGTGCCTTTCGACCGCCTCTTCGAGGCCGTCGCCGCGCCGCTGGGACGGACGGGCGCCGAGGGCGGAATGCTGCGCAGCCCGGACACGGAGGTGATGGAAACGGAGGAGGCGATCTACGTGATGATGGAGATGCCCGGCGTCCGCCGCGACGACCTGGACATCGGCCTGGAGGCCAACATCCTCACGGTGCGCGCCACCAAGGGCGTGGAGCGCGTGGAGAACGCGCGCTACCACCTGTCGGAGCGGCGCTACGGGACGTTCTCGCGCTCGTTCGTGCTGCCGCGCCAGGTGGACGCGGAGCGCATCGAGGCGCAGTACGCGGACGGCGTGCTGCGCATCGTGGTGCCCAAGACGGAGCAGGCGCGCCGCCGCAGGATCGAGGTGCGGGGCGGCGGCGAGCCCGCGCGGATCGAGACGTCGTCGCCGGAGTCCGGGAAGGCCTGAGCTCCCCGGCTTCGCGGCGGGACGGAGGGGCCGGCTCCCACGGGGGCCGGCCCTTTTTCGCCTGCGCGGGAGGGGTGTCCACGAAGGGGGCGGGGCCCCGCGGCGGGTCGCAGTATGTCGCATGGTTGCAGCCACGTGCTTGCGTGCGCCGCCGCACTCAATATCTTGCCGGTGCGGGCCTTTTCACGCCTATCCGCCGACATCCCGCGCGGCGGACGGCTCCCTCCCATTCCCGCGAGCGTGTCCATGAGCGACGAGCAGCAGAGCCGGGCCGGGACGCTGAAGCGGGCGCCTCGGTTCTCGCAGGTGCCCCCGGCCCCCGGGTGGCCCCGCCCCGAGTGGAGGCTGCTGGCCGAGTGCGGCCCCGTGCTGGGCATCACGCTCTGGCAGCTGGTGCGCGACGTGGTGCTGTGGGCGCAGGTGCCCCCCGGCGAACGCCCGGGGCTGTTCCGCCCGCTCGCCGCCGCGCAGACGGCGCGGCTGGCGCAGGCCGCCGACGAGGCGCCGGAGCTGGCGGAGCCGCTGCGCGAGCTGGCGATGATGGTGGCGACGCCGGGGCGGGCGGAGGCGGCGCGCGTGGCGGAGGCGTGCGAGCGGGTGCTGGTGTGGGCGGAGCTGCGCGGGATGCGCGAGACGGCGCTCCAGTTCGCGGAGGCCGCCGCGCGTGTGGAGAACGAAACGCCGCTCCGCAACCATGCCGCAGGAAGGCTTTGCAGGAGGGCGCACGACTATCAGCGGGCTGGCTTATGGTACCGGCGTGGGTACCGGTTGGCTCGGTTGAGAGGGCTGGAGGCGGAGTGCGCGATTGCGTTGATCGGTCTCGGTGGCGTGGCAATGGATCAAGGCCACCTGAACGAGGCCGAGGCGCATTTCCGGAGGGCGTCCAGGGCCGCTCTGCGACAGGGGAGAAATCGCCTTGCGGGAGCTGCTTACCACGAGTTGTTCGTAGTCGCCGTCCATGCTGGGCATCACGAAGACGCAATCAGCTATGCCGACCGGACCATCAGCCTGTATCCTGCGAAGCATCATCGTATCCCGAATCTCGCGTACGACGTAGCGTTCTTCTGGATGCAGCTCGGCTACTTCTCGAGCGCGATTTACCTTTGCGAGAAATTACTTCCGTGGTTTGAAGGTCAGTCTCTCCGAATTCTCGTTCTAGCCGCCCTTGCACGCTCGTCTGGAGCGGTCCACGACCGGGTGCGCTATGAACGTACGAGCGCCGAGGTTCTCCGGATGGTGGCGGCAGGGAATGAATGGGCAGCTGCCTCCCTGTACCACTTGGCCGAAGGAGTCCGGTATTTCGAGTACTGGGAGAGAGCAGAGACACTGGCGCGACGCAGTCTAGAAGAGGCGAAGCGAGTAGGTAATCAAAGCGTGATCGCAGCCTCGGAAAACCTGCTTATCACACTCCTGCTACGGACGCAGGGACCAGACGATATCGTACCAGAGGAGGGAAGTCTCGTGGATAGAACCACGGGCGCCGTCCTTCGGAAGCTTATGAGACAGCCCGCCCCGGGGAGTTCCGAGGCGGTGCTGTTCCCCGAGCGCCACCAGATGGACTGATCTACTCAGCGTTAGACGGGAAGTCAGACCCAATGGTGCGAGCGCCATTCTGTCGCGGTTGACGGTAGCAGTCCTATCAGTGGCCTGACCCCATCGTCCCACCGTTGTCCTGCGTGGTGATGGGGTCGCCCTCTCTGTGACCCGACCCGCTCGTCCCGATGTTCTGGGTCGTGGTAGTGCTGTCTCCATCCGCGCTGTTTCTGAGACCTGATCCCATCATACCGAGGTTCTGAACGCGGCCGGCGGGCTCCGTGAGGCCGCGGCTGCCGTCGCACGCGCCCGCGGTGGCGCAGAGTCCGAACGCCGCGAGCATGAGGGCGAGTCGCTTCATGGTTCCTCCAAAAGATTGGGTGGAAAGGATGGTGCGACTCCCAATGTGCAGCGCACCGAAGATGACAGCAACCATGGGACGGACCTCCCGCCATCCTTCAGGGAGTGCGTGGCATCTTCCGGGCGAAAGCGGCCAAAAAGATTGACGGAATGGACGGCCCCGGCGTACGGTGGCGTGCAGGCACCCGCGACCGCACCCCGACCCCGGAGACCGCGCCGATGACCACGCTGCGACCGACCCGCGTCGGGAGCGACCCCGACACCCAGCCGCCGGAGACCGCGCTGGAACTGTCGGTGGCGATCGTCTACGCCCCCACCCTCACGCCCCCCGAGATGCTGGCCGTCGCCGACGAGGTGTGCCTGCGCCTGCGCGACCTGCTGGACCCCGCCCGCTTCGCCGACCTCCCCGTGCAGCGCATCTACGCCGACGCCGACCAGCCCGCGCCGCGCCAGGAGCCGCTGTACCCGCTCGCCATGGGCGCGCTGCGGATGACCTGCCGGCTGGACCTGGTGGAAGCGATCGAGAGGCAGTGTGGCGGGACCGACCTGGCGCGCGTGGGCTACGACCTGGCGGGGCGGGCGTACGAGGTGGGGGTGGAGGTCAGGTTCCGGCGGCGCCCCGAGCTGGACCGGGAGCGCGGGGCGGAGGAGAGCGGCGGGATGCTGGGGAGCGGCGGGTGAGAGGACGCCGCCCTCCGCCCGCCTTCTGACCGGCGGGGTTCGGGGACGCGCGAAGGGCGGGGGGGAGCGGGGACTTATGAAGCGGTGCGCCGCTCCCGGACCGGGA
>JBEVLE010000282.1:0-8883 GCA_040509335.1 Longimicrobiaceae bacterium
CCGTTGCCGTTGCGATCTGCGCAGGGAGGTCGGGGGAGGCTGCGCAGGAGGTGCGTTGTTCGAAGCCAGCGTGATCCCGCCCTCGCACGGAGCGTGGGCGAGTTCCGCACCGACGGAGCAGCCGCCCCCGACCGACCCCAAACCCCGGAGCCCGCCGGATCACTCGCAGTTGGCCCCTCCCCCAGGAACGGAACGGTGGCGGGGACGGACGGTACCAGGGCCGTCCCCGTCCATCGCCGCCCCGCTGAAGCCCATGCAGCCGCCGCGCACCGCCTATCCCGCCACCGAGAGCGCCCTGCGCGCCGCACTCGCCGACGCGCCGCTCGACCGCGCGTCGTTCGGGAGGCCGCTGTCGCGCTGCGCGCTCGCGCGGTGCCACGGCACCTGCTGCTCGGAGGGGGTCTACCTGAACGCGGAGGTGGCGGCGACGCTCCGCAACCTGCTGCGGCGCGAGGGGGAGCGGTTCCGCTCGCTGGGGATGGAGCGGCCGGAGGAGGCGGTGGAGGAAGTGGAGGACGGCGCGCGCTCCGTCCGCACCGCGCTGGTGCCGAAGCCCTTCCGCGCACTGGTGCCCGACTACCCCGCGCACTTCCCGGAGACCGCCTGCGCCTTTCTCCTGGACGATGCCCGCTGCGCCCTCCAGGTGGTGGCCGAGGCCAAAGGGCTCCACCCCTGGCACTACAAGCCGCTCGCCTGCTGGCTGCACCCCGTCTCGCTGTCGCCGGAGGGGATCCGCCTGCACGACGCGGCCAGCGACCCGTACCCCGGCGGCTGGACGAGCCGCACGCACTGCGGCCTGACGGAACCGTGCGGACGCCCGGCGCTGGAGGTGCTTCGGCCCGAGCTGGAGTTCCTGGGCAGCGTCCTGGAGCGCGACCTGCTCGCCGCGCCGGACGACGCCGCGGACACGGAGGTCCGGCGCGCCCCGTAGAGCGCGCCGGGCCTCCTGTCTCCGTCCGCGGCCGGTCGCACCCCTACATCAGCCCGTCCAGGTACAGGTCCACCCGCCACCCCGTGGGGTCGCGGAGCGCGCGGGCGAGGTCCACCCGCACCAGCCCGTCCAGGAAGCTCGCCCCCACCCCGGCCGAAACGAGCCGCGGGTCCGCCGTCCACCCGTCGCGCGCGCCGGCCCACCCCGCGTCCGAAAAGGCCACGATCCGCGCGCCCGGCGCGGCCCGCCCCACCTCCGCCCTCGCCCGCCAGAACGCCTCCCCGGCCACGATCCCGCCCGCGAAGCCGCGCACCGTCGCCGGGCCGCCCAGGAACCACAGCCCCTGCACCGGCACGTCGCCGAGCGCGGTGCCCGCGCCCACCTCCACCGTCCCCACCAGCCCCGCGGGGAGCGGCGCCCCGCCGAACAGCGTGGCGGAGGGGCGGGCGAAGGTGAAGGTGCCCGTGGAGCCCTCCAGCGCCGCCTCCATCCCCCCGCGCCACCCGGCCGGGTCCGCGCCGCGCGCCGCCCGCCAGGCGACGGCCGCGCCCGCCTGGTCGGCCGATTCCGCGCGGATGTTCTCGCGGAAGCCGTCGTCGCTCCACAGGCTCGGCAGGCTCCAGTCGGTGCTCTTTTCAGCCTCCGCCTGGTGCTCCGCGAACAGGCGCCAGCTCACCCCGTGCTCCGCCACGGGGGAGCGCAGCAGCTCCACCCCCAGGCTGCGGAAGTAGTGTCCGTCGTCGCGGCCGAAAAGCAGCGACGAGAGCGAGTTGCCCAGCCCCAGCGCCCGCGGCGCGAAGTCCACCGCGTCCAGCCGCCGGTAGGCGGCCAGGCGGTGCCGCGACGCGACGCCGGTCCGGGTCGCCCCCACCTGCACGTCGGGCTGCCAGTCGCCGGTGCCCAGGCGCAGCGTGGCATCGGCCGTGGCGCGGCCCAGCTCCCAATCGGCCCGCGCGCCCACGGAAAGCCCCTCCACGCGGTTGTAGCGCAGCAGGTCCGGCGAGCTCCCCGCCCACGACAGGCGCGGCCGGGCCAGCTGCCAGGGCGCCGGGGGCGCCAGCTTCGCGAGCGCGACCAGCTCGTTCATCTCCGCGCGGCTCACCAGCGCCTCGCCCTCCTCGAAGATGGACGGCGGCAGGTGCTCGCCGGCGACCACGCGCCGGGCGTCGCGCGGCATCAGCGTCACCGACTCGCGGCAGCGCCCGCCCGGGCAGTCGCACCCCAGCTCCACCGTGAACTCCGGGCGCGCGGCCCGGAGCGAGTCGCGCACCGCCACGCCCCGCGGCGAATGGTCGCCGCACCCGCGCGCCGGGCCGGTGGCGGACGCCGCGGCGGCGGCGGGGGGCGCGGGCGTGCCGGGCGCGTCGCCCTCCACCTCGAAGTCCGCGTAGGTCTGCTCCATCCGCAGGGGGAAGCGGGCCATCTTTCCCAGCTGCGCCTCCCCCTCCAGCGCTACCAGCCGCGGGAGCCACCAGCGCTGGTGCCAGAGCCCGTACTCCACCGTCATGAAGCGGATGTCGGCGCGGACGGGCTGGAGGACGCCCGGCACTTCGTCCAGGTCGTCGTCGTCGGGGTCCAGGCGCCGGCCGTCCGTTTCCAGGTCGAAGGGGCGGGCCAGGCGGAGCACCGCGCGCACCACCGCGTGCGAACCGCTTTCCAGCCAGAGCGAGCCGCTCACCAGCGACGACTCGCTGCGCCGCGGGATCACCTGGAGCTCCACCAGCCGCAGCGCGGCCATCCCGGGGATGCGCACGGTGACGGTGTCGCCGGAGCGGAAGCGGTAGTCCGCCTCGCTCCCGGCGGCCAGCGGGTGCCGCGCGAAGGCGTCGTCGCCGCCCAGCATCCCCCCCAGCCCCAGCTCCAGCCGGTCGCCGGTGGGGTCGAACACGGAGCTGCCGCAGTCCTCCTCGGGCTCCGGCGTCCGCGACACCAGCGGGACCACCTCGCGCCCGCCCAGCACCTCCATGACCGCCGGCTCGCCGCGCCGCCAGTCCACCCGCACGGCGGACTCGCAGCGGAAGAAGAGCCGGTCGCGCCGCATCGCACGCAGCCCCAGCGAGATCCGCGACCGCGACACCACCCGGTAGCTGCGGATGGCGCTTTCCACACCCGTCCTGCGCTCGCGCGCCAGGCGCACGGTCTCGCGCGCGCCGGCGTCCAGGTACGCGTCGGAGCGGGCCGCGGCGGACTGCGGGAGGGTGGTGTCGGGGGCGGAGGGGGACGGGGGGGCGGCGAGCAGCGAGGCCGCGAGCAGGAGCAGCATGGTCGGTGCGTGGCTGGGGACGTCGGGCAGGGATCCGGAGGCCCCTACGGCGGGCCGGCGGACCGGGTTTCAGCCGCCCCGGACGCACGCGGGGCCGCCCCGGCGTGCGGAGCGGCCCCGTGCGCATCGTCCCTGCCCCGACCCCTACGTGCTGCTACGGAGATCGGGGTCCTCCCCGTGCCTGGCCACCACCATCAGCAGCAGCACGTAGAAGCCGATCGTCATGAGGTCGGGGAGCGGCGTCGGGGACAGCGCCCGCGCTCCCAGCAGGAGGGCGTAGCACAGCGCCAGCGCCCACGCCTGCACCCGCTCTCCCGCCGCGGCAAGCGCCAGCGCGGGGGCGAGGATGGCCGCCGCCACCATCGCCACGACCAGCGCCGTGGAATCGAGCACGCCGGAGCCCACGGCGTGGAGGACCTCGATGACGAGGAGCATGCCCGCCCCCTCCCACCGGAAGGGCGTCGTGGGGGCGGCGTCCCCGCCGAGCCGCATGCGCAGCAGGTACGGGGCCGAGCGGAGCACTTCGCCCACCAGCCACCTGCGGGCGCTCCGCGCGCCGTCCCGCTCCGCGCGGGACCGCGCCTCCTCCGCAAGGTCGCCCAGGAACTCGTCGCGGTGCTTTTCCGGGACCAGCCGGCGGAGCGCGGCCGCCAGCCAGCGCGGGGTCACGTCCGGCCCGGGTCCGTCGCGGTCGTCGGTCATGCGGCTCCTCCTGCGAGTGGCTCCAGCCCCGGGAGCCCGGCGCGCATCCGGTCGGTCGCGCGGAGCGCCTGGCTGGCGGCGGCGTGTCCCTGGTCGGTGATGCGGAAGTAGCGCCTGGCGCGCCCCTCCCGCTCGGGCGCCGCGTCCCCCGGCCGGGAGCAGACGTACCCCTTCGATTCCAGCCTTTCCAGCGTGGCGTACACCGCGCCGAGCGAGGCGCCGCGCTCCGTGCGCTCCTCGATGTCGCGACGCACCGTCATGCCGTACGCGTTGTCGCCCAGTCGGAGCACCGACAGCAGCACCAGCTGCTCGAACGCTCCCGGCAGGTCTCCCTTCGCCATTTCAGATGCCTCCTATTTCTACATAATAGAAATAAGCCGCGAGCGGCGTCGGCACAAGCCTTTTCTTTGGTGCCGGAATGCTTCCCGGCCGGCGGGCCGCCGCGTATCTTGCCGCGACGTCCCTCCCCGGCCGTTCCCGCCCCCACCCGGAGATCCCCCGTGAAGCGAGCACTCCGCCTGCTCCTCGCCGCCGCGCTCCTCGCCCCCGCGGCGGCCGCCGCGCAGCAGCCCGCCGCCGACAGCGCGCTCGTCGCCGCGCTGCGCCAGAACCGGCACACGCTCTCCGCCGGGGCGGACGGGGCGCTGGCGGGGCCGGGCGCGCGGGTGCTGCTGGACGCGGGGCGCGAGTCGCAGTTCTTCCTGATCGGCGAGGAGCACGGGATCGCGCAGGTGCCGCTGCTCGCGGCGGGGCTCTTCCGCGCCCTCGCGCCCGCCGGGTACCGCTACCTGGCGGTGGAAACGGGGGAGGCCGCCGCGGCGGGCCTGAACCGCGCGGCCCTGCGCGGGGACACGGCCATGGCGTCGTTCATCCATCGCAGCTGGCCGGGGGTGCCCTTCTACACGCTGCGCGAGGAGTCGCGGCTGCTGACGGCGGCGGTGCGGGCGGCGGGAGGAAGGACGGACGTGGTGTGGGGGCTGGACTACGACATCCTGGCGGACCGCTACGCCCTGCGGCGCCTGCGCGAGCTGGCCCCCAGCGCCGCCGCGCGCGCCGCCGCGGACCGGGCCCTGGCCGCGGCGGACTCCATGCTGCGCGAGTCGCTGCGCACGCAGAACCTGGCCGGCATCATGATGTTCGCCGCGCCGGACACGGTCTTCGCGCCGCTGCGCCGCGCCTACGCCCCCGCGCCCGGGAGCGAGGCGGACCGCATCCTGGAGGAGCTGGAGGCGACGATCCGCGTCAATACGCTCCAGGTCGCGCAGCGCTACCACGAGGCCAACGTCACCCGCGGCGGGGTGATGAAGACACGCTTCATGCGGCGCTACCGCGAGGCGGTGGCCGCCGGCGACCCGCTGCCCCGCGTGATGTTCAAGTTCGGCGCGAACCACGCCATGCGCGGCCACAGCTTCGTGAACTTCTACGACCTGGGGAACGCGGTGCACGAGCTTGCCGAGATGAACGCCGGCCGCGCGTTCGGGCTGATGGCACTGGCCGGGCGCGGCACGCGGCAGGCGGGAATGGACCCGAAGACCTTCGACTACGTCCCCGTCCCGGCGAGCGAGGGCGCCTGGGCCAAGCCGCTGTACGACCTGGCGGACCCGGATGCCTGGACGCTGTACGACCTCCGCCCCCTGCGGCGCCCGCTCGCCTCGGGGCGGCTGGGCACGGTGCCGCCCACGCTCGCGCGGGTCGTCAACGGCTTCGACGCGGTGGTGATCCTGTCCGGGAGCAGCCCGTCCACGTCGATGGCGGGCCCTCCGCCGTTCTGAGGGACAACGCTGTATGTGGAGAGCCGGGCTCGGTGCGGACCCTTGCCCCGGCGACAGATCCGGGGACAGTTCGGGCATCCGAAGAATGTCATCCCGAAAGGTAGATCCTCCAGATGCACGCCCGGCGGAGTCGAACAAAGTTCTGGCCCACGGAAGCTTGCCGAGGGTGCCGAGCGTGTGTTAGCTGAAGGTCGGTCCACTTACTCAATGGTTAGGCTGCCTTCCGTTCCCCCAACCCAGCCGGAGTCGCCATGTCGTGGGATCAACGAGTCTGCCAGAGTTGCGGGACAGCTAATGCGGCAAACCGTGACGCCTGTTTTTCGTGCGGGAAAAGCTTTGTTTCGGATGCCGCATCTGCCACGACCAGTTCGCTGCCAAGGGTTCAAGAAAGTATCGGGGGAGGAGCCACGGAGGAAGATTACCTTGTCGTTCCATTTATCGGCAGAATAAACACTGGGTTTTTCAGCGCTGAGAACGCGGGAACGGTAAGCAGGCAATTACAATCCCTGATCAATCTTTATTCGCAGCAGGGATGGGAGTTTCACAGTATGGCCAAGGTTGGTGTAGAAGTAGCCCCCGGATGTCTTGCAAGCCTGTTTGGAGCTAAGACATCGTACATAAACTTTGACCAGGTGATATTTCGTCGTGTTGAACCATAAAAACCCTCACCGATCTGGGCTCAGTCGCGGCTTAGCAATCCGCTAGGTGATGCGGGCGCCGTCCACGCTTTCGAGCGGACGAAAGCCTTGCGCGCCGGCCCGCACCCCTGCCCCTTGCGTCGTTCGGCGAGGGGGGCCCTGCATACGCATGAGTGATCAAGACTGGCCGTGGGATCAGCAGCCGAACGTCGCCGCCATTCATGTCGGCGCGTGCTTTCCGGTGACGCGCCGGTGCTGCTCGTAATCCATTACTCGGACGATCACAGTTGGGCTTTTCTCGATGATCGCCCGTTCGACGCTGCTGATGCTGCGGTGGTTTCGATGCGACAAGCCGTCGGTGGGGATTCCACACTTGTCGAGGTCGCCGATCTGCCGCCGGGTTTCGTAGCGACGAGAGCAACCGTGAGCGCACCGTGGTCACGAACCGCCGACCCCGAAGTGTAGCGCAGGGGATCGGGTGAGGGGGCCCGCACTCGCGGACGCCAGCGCCACCCCCGCGTGAGGGATTTCGGCCCGGAGGGGCGAGACCGCGCGGCTGTTTGCGCGGGCTCGACTCCGTTGCAGACGGTAGTTTCGTCTGCTACGGAGCCGAAGCCCGGCCCCGGCGCCCCGCCGGGGGCACGCCCGAACCCTGCCGTAAAAACCCTCAGCCGAAATCAGATCACCTCGTCACCGGACGGCGGCGGCGAGAACAACGCCGTGCTCAGGTAGCGCGACCCCGAGTCCGGCGCGATCGTCACCACCCGCTTCCCCGGCCCCAGCTCGCGCGCCACCTGGAGCGCCGCCCACACGATCGCCCCCGAGCTCATCCCCACGAACAGCCCCTCCTCGCGCGCCAATCGCCGCGCCACCGGAAAGGCGTCCTCCTCCCACGCCTTGATCAGCGCGTCGATCACCGAGCGGTCCAGGTTGGGCGGGACGAACCCAGGACCCATCCCCTGGAACTGGTGCTGGCCGCGCTCCTCGCCGTGCAGCACCGCCGAGCGCCCCGGCTCCACCGCGTGCACCCGCACCGCGGGATCGCGCTCCTTGAGGTAGCGCCCCACCCCGGAGATGGTGCCGCCCGTGCCCGTGCCGTACACGAAGGCGTCCACCCGCCCCTCCATCCCCGCCCACACCTCCGGCCCCGTGGTCTCGTAGTGCACCCGCGGGTTGGCCGGGTTGTCGAACTGGTTGGGGAGGAAGGCGCCCGTGCGGTCGCGGATGCGCTCCGCCTCCTCGATGGCCGCCAGCATGCGCCGCTCCGGGTCGGTGAGCACCAGCTCCGCCCCGTAGGCGCGCAGCGTCGCCTTGCGCTCCTCGCTCATCTGCGCGGGGAGGCACAGGACCAGCCGGTACCCGCGCGCCGACGCCACCTGCGCCAGCCCGATCCCGGTGTTCCCCGAGGTGGGCTCCACGATGGTGCCGCCCGGCTCCAGCAGCCCGCGGCGCTCCGCGTCCACGACCATGGCGAGCGCCGTGCGGTCCTTGATGGAGCCGCCGGGGTTCATCCCCTCCACCTTGACCCACACCTCGGCCATCCCGGGCTCCACCACCCGCTCCAGCCGCACCAGCGGGGTGTTGCCGATGAAGCGGTCGATCACCCCGCCGCCTCCGCCGGGACCGCTTCCATCTCCAGCTCCCACGCCAGCCGCGTGTCCGTGGCCAGCGAGTGGATCACCGAGCAGTACCTGTCGAACGACAATTGGATGGCGCGCTCCACGTGGCTGCGGTCCGAGTCAACGGCCACCGTGTACACCAGCCGCACGTCCGTCAGGCGGCGCGGGGCCTCCGCCGCGCGCGAGAACTCGGCCCGCACGCGTAGGGCGGCGGGCGGGGTGCGGCGCTTGTTCAGGATCTCCACCACGTCCACCGCCGAGCAGCTGGCGATGGCCACCACCAGCGAGTCCACGGGGCTGGGCGCCGCGCTGCGCTCCCCGTCCACCAGGTGCGTCGGGCCACCCTGGGGCCCGCCGCGATAGCGCATCCCCCCCTCCCAGACCACCTCCACCGGGTACGGCGAAGCGACTCCCTCGGGCATCTGCGTCCTCCCTTGTGCATAAGCGAATCGCCCCGCCGGGGCGGGGCGATTGTCGGCGTGCCCGGCGGGGACCGTGGCCTCCCGCTCAGTACGTCTGCCGCGGCCCCGGGCCCGGCGGGTTGCGCGGCGGCATGGGATCGCGCGGCTTGGTGCGGGTGGTGGCCGTCAGGATCCCGATTCCCAGCAGCACCACCGCGCCGATCACGATCCACACCGGCGGGGCGCCCAGCAGGTACGCCGCGGCGGCGAGCCCCGCGACCACAATGATAAAGCCGAGCAGGTACGTCTGAAAGGACGTCATGGTCACCTCCGGCGAAGTCTCTTGCTGCGTCGGGCCCGTTGCCCGCGTCCGCTGCGGGTATTGCAGGAGCGGTGCCGTTCTCTGGAACTGCTACGGCTTTTGACGGCGGGTTCGGGCGTGCCCCCGGCTGGCGCCGGGGTCGGGCTTCGGCTCCGTAGCAGACGAAACGACCGTCTGCAACGGAGTCGAGCCCGCGCAAACAGCCGCGCGGTCTCGCCCCTTCGGGCCGAAATCC
>JBEVLE010000283.1:0-7665 GCA_040509335.1 Longimicrobiaceae bacterium
GGCGGCCCTCCTGGCCGCACCCGCCGCCGGGGTGTCGCAGACGCCCGTTCCGCCGCCGCCCGCGGCGGCCGCCCCGGCCGACAGCGCCGCCCTTTCGCTGGACGAGGCGGTGCGCCGGGCCATGGGGGAGAGCCAGGAGGTGCGCCTGGCGCGCAGCCAGGTGCAGCTGGCGGACGCGCAGGTGTCGGCCACCCGGGCGCAGGCGCTGCCGCAGCTGGGCGCCAACCTGGGGTATACGCGGACCTTCGCCTCGGCGTTCAGCGGCGGGGGGACGATCACCATCCCCGACTCGCTGCGCTTCGAGCCGGACCCCACGCTGCCGCTGGAGCAGCGGGTCGCCTACCTGGAGGACCGCACCCCGACGGCGGGGCTGGGCGGGCTGGGGGCGCTCTTCGGCGACCTCCCCTTCGGGCAGGAGAACGCGTACACGGCCACCTTCACCGGCTCGCAGCTGCTGTACTCCGGCGGGCGCACGGGTGCGGCGCTGAAGATCGCCCGCAGCTACCGCGACGCGGCCCGGCTGGGGCTGGTGGAGGAAACGGCGGAGATCGAGCTGCAGGTGCGCTCGGCGTACTACCGCGCCCTGCTGGCTCGGGAGCTGGAGGGGATCGCCGGCGCGGCGCTGGAGCAGGCGGAGGCCTTTTTACGGCAGGAGCAGCTGCGGCAGCGCGCGGGGCGCGCCTCGGAGCTGGACGTGCTGCGCGCCGAGGTGGCGCGCGACAACCTGCGCCCGCAGGCGGTGCAGGCGCGCAACGCGGCCGAGCTGGCGACGCTGGACCTGAAGCGGCTGGTGGACCTGCCGCTGGCCCAGCCGGTGCGGCTCACCACGCCGCTGGCGCCGCCCTCGGCGGAGGAGCTGGCCCGGGTGGACCTGGCCGCGCCGGTGACCGTGGCGCAGCGCGCGGCGCTCGCCGCGGCGGAGCGGCAGGTGTCCATCCGCGCGCAGCAGGTCCGCATCGCGAAGGGGGCGTTCCTCCCCAGCGTGTCGGTGAACATGAACTACGGCAAGCAGCTCTTTCCCTCCAGCACCTTCGCGCTGAACGAGGACTGGCGCACCGACTGGACGGCGGGGCTTTCCGTCAACGTCCCGATCTTCAACGGCGGGCAGCGCACGGCCGAGCTGCAGACGGCGCGCGTGGAGCGTGAGCGCGCCGAGCTTCAATTGTCGCAGCTGCGCGAGGCGGTGCAGCTGCAGGCGGAGCAGGCCCGCGGCGAGCGCGAGCGCGCCCGCTCCGCAATCGCGGCGCGGGAGCGCACGGTGGCGGCGGCGCAGCGGGTGTACGACCTCACCACGCTGCGCTACAACCAGGGGCTTGCGACGCAGCTGGAGGTGTCGCAGTCGCGGCTGGAATTGCTCCAGGCGCGCAGCAACCTGGCCCAGGCCATCGCCGACTTCTACGTGGCGGACGCGGGGCTGGTCCGCGCCACCGGCGTCGGCGGCACGGTGGACGTCGCGGCGCCCCCGGCGGACGCCGTGACCCCGGCGACGCCGCAGCCCGCGGCGTCCCAGCCCGCGATTCCGCAGTCGGGGACGCCCCCGGCGAGCCCCACACCCACCCCGGTGCCCGGCGCTCAGCCGGCGCAGCGCTGAACGACACCGACGGAGACACAGACATGATGCGATACAAGTGGGCATCCCGCTCCGCCGGGCTCGTCGCGGCGGCCGCCCTGGTGCTCGGCGTGGCGGCGTGCGGCGGGGGCGAGGGCGAAGCCGCGGAGGCAGGGGCCGCCGCGGAGCAGGACAACGTCACGGTGCTGGGCCCGCGCGACGTGGCGCCGGTGGAGATGACGCAGCTGGCCTCCGGCGTGGCGCTGACCGGCAGCCTGGAGCCGTTCCGCACCGCGGAGGTCAAGGCGCAGGTGCCGGGCGTGGTCCGCGGGCTGGCGGTGGACCGCGGCAGCAGGGTGGGGGCGGGGCAGGTCCTGGCCCGCATCGAGGCGGCGGGGATCCAGAGCCAGGCCGCCGGCGCCCGCTCCGGCGTGGCCGCGGCGCAGGCCCAGGTGTCCCTCGCCCGGCGGCAGCTGGAGAGCGCGCGCACGCTGTACCAGGCGGGCGCCCTGAGCGAGCTGGACTTCCGCGCCGCCGAGGCGCAGTTCCAGGCCGCGCAGGCCCAGCTGGCCGCCGCGCGCTCCAACGCGACCGGCGCGTCGGAGCAGGCGGGACGCACCGCGGTCACCGCGCCGTTCGCCGGCAGCGTGAGCGAGCGCACGGTCAACGAGGGCGAGGCCGTGAACCCCGGCCAGACGGTGCTCACGGTGGTGAACTCGGATTTCCTGGAGCTTCGCGGCCAGGTGCCGGTGGACCAGGCCAACCAGGTCCGTCCCGGCCAGCCGGCGGAATTTTCCCTGACGGCGTTCCCCGGCCGCACCTTCGGCGGGACGGTGGCGCGGGTGGACCCGGTGGCGGACGCGGCGACGCGGCAGGTGGGCGTGACGCTGCGCCTGCGCAACGAGGGCCAGCTGATCGCCGGGATGTTCGCCTCGGGCCGCGTGGTCACGGGCGGCGACCGGCAGGTCCTGGCGGTGCCCGCCGCCGCCGTGCGCGGCCAGGGAACCGGGCAGCACGTGCTGGCGGTGGTGGGCGACTCGGTGGTGCGGCGGGCGGTGACGCTGGGCGGGCGCGACGACGCCCGCGGCGTGGTGGCGGTGCTGAGCGGGGTGCAGGCGGGCGAGAGGGTGATCGTATCCCCGGGCACGGTGCCCGCGGGCGCCAAGGTGCGGGTGCAGGAGGCGGGCGCTTCGGCGCCGGCAAAGGAATGACGGACATGGCTGACATACACGATCGCGGCCCCGAGCCCGGGTCCGACGAGGAAGCGAAGAAGGCGCCCGGCGGGGGGCTGAGCGGGGTGGCCGTGCGGCGCCCGGTGTTCACCACCATGCTGATGCTGGGGCTCATCGTGCTGGGGATCTTCGGCTTCCGCCGGCTCCCCATCGACGAGTTCCCCGACGTGGACATCCCCGTCGTCGCGGTGCAGACGGTCTACCCCGGCGCGTCGCCGGAGACCATCGAGCGCGAGGTGACGCGCCGCCTGGAGGAGGCGTTCAACACGGTGGAGGGGGTGGACCGCATCACCAGCAACTCGCTGGAGGGCGTGTCGTCGGTGGTGGTGGAGTTCGAGCTGGAGCGCGACGGCGACCTCGCGGCGCAGGACATCCGCGCCCGCATCGACCAGGTGCGGCGGGACCTGCCCACCGACATCGAGGCGCCCGTGGTGCAGAAGTTCGACCCGTCGGCCCAGCCCATCCTGTCGCTGGCGCTGTCGTCCGCCACGCTGGGGGTGCCCGAGCTGACGACGCTCGCGGACGAGACCATCCGCCGCCGGCTGGAAGCGGTCAGCGGCGTGGGCCAGGTGCAGATCGCGGGCGGGCTGGAGCGCGAGATCCGCGTCAACCTGCTCCCGGAGCGCATGCAGGGCGTGGGCGTTTCCGCGCAGGACGTGCTGGGCGCGCTGCAGCGGCAGAACCTGGAGGTGCCGGCCGGCCGCGTGGAGCGGGGGACCGGCGAGCAGCTGGTGCGCGTCACCGGCCGCATCACCGATCCCGCGCAGTTCAACGACGTGATCGTGGCCAGCCGCGACGGGAGGACGGTGCGGCTGGGCGACGTGGCGAGGGTGGAGGACGCCACCGAGGAGGAGCGCTCCGTGGCGCTGGTGGACGACCGCCGCGCCGTGTCGCTGGACGTGCTCAAGGTGTCCGGCGCCAACACGGTGGAGGTGGCCGACGGGGTCAAGGAGGCCGTGGCGGAGCTGGGCGCCACGCTCCCCGCCGGCGCGCAGCTGACGATGGTGCGCGACAACTCCATCAGCATCCGCCAGTCCGTGGACGACGTGATCCACGAGCTGGTGCTGGGCGCCATCCTCACCGTGATCGTGGTGATGCTCTTCCTGAACGACTGGAAGGCGACCGCGATCACCTCGCTGGCGCTGCCGGTGTCGGTGATCTCGGCGTTCATGCTGATGGACGCGCTGGGCTTCACCCTCAACGTGCTGACGCTGATGGGGCTTTCGCTTTCCATCGGCATCCTGGTGGACGACGCGATCGTGGTGATCGAGAACATCGTGCGGCACCGCGAGCACGGCGAGGGATACTTCACCGCGGCGCGGCGCGGCACGGCGGAGATCTTCCTGGCGGTGATGGCGACGACGCTGGCGATCGTGGCGGTGTTCGTCCCGGTGGCGTTCATGGGCGGCATCATCGGCCGGTTCTTCTACCAGTTCGGGATGACGGTGGCGTTCGCCGTGCTGGTGTCGCTGTTCGTTTCCTTCACCCTCACCCCCATGCTCTCGGCGTGGTGGGGGGTGGACCCGCACGACCCCTCGCACGGCGGCGGCAACCCGCTCACCCGCGGCATCGCGGGCTTCAACCGCTGGTTCGACCGCAGCGCGGACCGGTACCGCGGCATCATCGGGTGGGCGCTGAAGCACCGGAAGAGCACCGTCGCGCTCGCGGCCGCGGCGTTCTTCGGCAGCTTCATGCTGTTCCCGCTCATCGGCGGCGGCTTCATGCCGGAGCAGGACCAGAGCGCCTTCAACGTGAGCTTCGAGACGCCGGAGGGCTCGTCGCTGGCGTATTCCGCGCAGAAGGCGGACGAGATCGGCGACGCGCTGCGCTCGCTGCCGGGGGTGGAGTTCACCTACACCACCGTGGGGGCGGGGGTCACCGGGACGGTGACGGCGGGCAACGTCTACGTGGACCTGGTCCCGGCGGCGGAGCGCGCGCAGTCGCAGCAGCAGCTGATGGTGGCCGCCCGCCAGAAGCTGGCGTCGCTGTTCGGCGCGACCACGGCGGTCGTGGAGGCGGGGGGGCTGGGCGGCCCCACGCAGCCCCTGCAGGTGAACCTGCGCGGGCCGGACGTGGCGCAGCTGTCGCAGCTGTCCGAGCGGGTGGCGGCGCGCATGCGGCAGATCCCGGGCGTGGTGGACGTGCAGACCTCGCTGGGCGCGCCGCGCCCGGAGTTCCGCATCGACGTGAACCGCGACCTGGCAAACGAGCTGGGGCTGGACGTGGGCCAGGTGTCGGGGACCGTCCGTCCGCTGCTCGCGGGCCAGACGGCGACCACCTGGGAGGACCCCACGGGCGAGGAGCGCGACGTGGTGGTGCAGCTCGCCCCCGAGCGGCGCACCAGCCTGGAAAGCATCACCTCGCTCCCCATCGCCACCTCGACCAAGGTGGACGGCGGCGCCGCGGCGACGGTGCCGCTGGGCCAGGTGGCCCGCGTGGCGGAGGGCGTGGCCCCCGCGCAGATCGACCGGCAGGACCTGGAGCGGGTGGGGAGCGTGGGGGCCGGGGTGGGCCCGGAAAGCAGCATCTCCGAGGCGTCCGCCGCGATCACGGCGGCGCTCGGCGAGATGGAGCTGCCCGCGGGCTACACGGTGACGCTGGGCGGCGAGACCGAGCAGCTGCAGGAGACCATGGGCTACGTGCTGGAGTCCATCCTGCTGGCCATCATCCTGATCTTTTTGATTCTGGCCAGCCAGTTCGAGAGCTTCACGCAGCCGTTCGCCATCATGCTGTCGCTCCCGCTGTCGCTGATCGGCGTGCTGCTGGCGCTGCTGCTGACCGACGACACGCTCAACATGATGAGCATGATCGGGGTCATCATGCTGATGGGGCTGGTGACCAAGAACGCGATCCTGCTGGTGGACAACGCCAACGAGCGGCGCGGCCAGGGCGCCGACCGCTGGACGGCGCTGGTGGAGGCCGGGCGGGTCCGCCTGCGCCCCATCATCATGACCACGGCGGCGATGATCTTCGGCATGCTCCCCATCGCCATCGGCATGGGCGAGGGCGGGGGCTTCCGCGCCCCCATGGCGCGCGCGGTGATCGGCGGGCTGATCACCTCCACGCTGCTGACGCTGATCGTGGTGCCGGTGGCCTACACCTACTTCGACGACTTCGGCGCCTGGGTGAAGCGGAAGCTGACTTCGCGCGGGCCCAAGAAGGCAAAGGCTCCCGCCCGCGAGCCGGCGCGCCCCGGGCTGGGGCAGCCCGAGCCGACGTACGGCGACTGAGCCCGGCCGCACGGCCGGATGGGAAGGGAGGGGCCGGTGCCGCGCGAGCGGTGCCGGCCCTTTTCCGTGGGCGAGAGATCAACTACGGGCAAACCCGTTGACAACGGGTCACCCGCCGATTAATCTACGGGCAGACCCGTAGAAAGGAGCCGCCGCATGTCCGACGAGACCCGCCTCACCGACCGCGAGCTGGACGCCATGAGCCTCCTCTGGCTCCACGGCTCCGGCACCGTCGCCGAGGTGCGCGAGCGCCTGGCCGACGAGCTGGCGTACACCACCGTGCTGTGGGTCATGCAGACGCTGGAGGAAAAGGGGTTCGTGCGCCACGAAAAGGAGGGGCGCGCCTTCCGCTACTATCCCACCGTGCAGCAGGAGGAGGCCGGCGCGAACGCGCTGGACCGCATCGTGGACAAGGTGTTCCACGGCTCCGCCGCGATGCTGCTGGCCCAGCTCGTTGGCGAGCGGAAGCTGCCGGCCGCGGAGCTGGAGCGCATGCGCGACCTGCTGGACCGCCGCCTGGCCGAGGAGGAGGACGCGTGAGCCCGGAATGGATGCTCCAGGCGCTCGTGGCGGGGGCGCTGCTGGGCCTCGGCGCGCTCGCGGCGGAGCGGGTGGCGGGGTGGCTCGGGCTGCCGCGGCGCCCGGTGTGGGCGGCGGCCATGCTGGGCTCGCTGCTGCTGCCTGCGCTCGCCCTGTGGGCCCCCGGGCTCCTCCCCGACCCCGGCATCTTTCCCGCCGCGACGACGCCGGCCCCCGCGTTCGACGCCGGCGCCCTGCCGCTCGCCGCCGGCGGCCCGGGTCCGGCCGCCGCCGCGGCGGTCCGTGCCGCGGCGTGGTGGGCCGACCCGGCCATGGTGCTCGGGCTGGGGTGGGCCGCGGCGTCGCTCGCGATGCTCGGCGTCGTCGCGTGGACGTACCGGCGGCTGCGCAGCGCCAGCGCGGCGGGGGCCCGCATCCACCTGAACGGGGGCGAGGTGCGCGTCACCGAGCGCGTGGGGCCCGCGGTGGTCGGGCTCCTCCACCCGGCCGTCGTCGTCCCCCGCTGGCTGCTGGACGCGCCCGCGGAGGACCGCCGCCTGGTCCTGCTGCACGAGCGCGAGCACGTCGCCGCCGGGGACGCGTGGCTGCTCTTCCTGGGCACGCTGGCGGCCGCGGCGATGCCGTGGAGCGTGCCGCTGTGGTGGCAGCACCGCCGCCTGCGCGCCGCCGTGGAGGCCGACTGCGACGCGCGGGTCCTCGCCCGCGGCGTGAGCCGTCGCGACTACGGGCAGGTCCTCATCCGCACCGCGGGCACGTCCCCCGGGCTCCCTTCCCTCGGCCCCGCGTGGGGCGACACCACCTCTCAACTGGAACGGAGGATCATCGCAATGACCGCGAAGCGCCCCTCGCACCCCCTGCTGCGCTCCGTCCCCCTGCTCGCCCTCGCGGCCGCCGTGGCGACCGCCGCCTGCGACGTGGCCGCCGGCGCGGCGGCCGAAGCCACGCTCTCGGCCGAGCCCGCCTCCCTGCGCGTCGCGATGGAGGCCAGGATCGGCGCCGCCGGAGCGGAGCCGTCGGCGACGACCGACACGCTGCCCCCGCTGCGGGCTCTGCCGCCCCTGCCGCCGCTGGCCCCGGCCGCGCCCGCGCCGCCGTCCCCCGCGGACGCCCCGGA
>JBEVLE010000284.1:0-9436 GCA_040509335.1 Longimicrobiaceae bacterium
GGCGGCATCGCGCGATGCCGCCGTCCCGGGTTCAGCGACGAGAAGGAGCCGCGGTCGGATGCGAGGCCTCCCCTTCCCCAAACCCCTCGACGCCCTCCAGTGCGAGTAGCGCCTGCTTGAAGTGAATGCCTCCCGCGTAGCCGGTGAGCGAGCCGTCGGTGCCGACGACGCGGTGGCAAGGGATCACCACGGGAAGCGGGTTGGTGGCGTTGGCCCGACCCGCGGCCCGGGACGCGGCGGGGTTGCCGACGCGCGCGGCCAGCTCGCGGTAGGTCACGGTCTCGCCGTAGGGCACGCGGCGCAGCTCCTCCCAGACGCGCTGCTGGAACGCGGTGCCGCGCGGCGCGAGCAGCAGGTCGAAGTCGCGGCGCTCGCCGCGGAAGTAAGCGTCCAGCTGCTCGACCACGGCGGCGCACGGCTCCGCCGCGGGCGTCGCCGCGCCGAGCCGGGCCAGCGGGTCCCGCGCGTACTCGCCGTCCCGGAACGACAGGCGGACCAGGGCGCCATTGGCATCCACCGCGGCGAACATGGGTCCGAGCGGGGTGGGAAACTCGTGCGTGTAGATCATGGCGATGCCGTCTCCGTGAGAGTCTGCCAGAAGTGGAAAGTGGCGAGGCTGCGGAAGGGGGCGAACGATGCCATCCGCTCGGCGGTCTCCGCGGGGCCGGGGCGGGCCTCCAGGGCGAAGTAGCGCTGGAGCGCGGTGGCGAGCGCGGAGTCGCCCACGGGAACGCAGTCGGCGAGGCCCAGACCGCGCATCGACACGTACTGCGCCGACCAGGGTCCGATGCCGCGCACCGCCCGCAGCCGCTGCTCGGCGGCGACCGCGGGCGCATGCTCCAGCTCGTCCAGCGGGAGGTCGCCCGCGACGACGCGGCGCGCCGCCTCCACTAGGTACTCGGCCTTGCTGCCGGAGAAGCGCCGCCGCCGCAGCTCCGCCGGGTCGAGGGCGGCCACGGCCTCGGGAGCCGGGTGCGCCAGGTGCCCGTCGCCCGCGGGCTCGCCGCACAGGTCGATGAGATCGCGGCGCAGGGCGCACGCGAAGGGCAGGTTCACCTGCTGGCCGACGACGGCCCAGACGAGCGCTTCCCACGCGTCGGCGGTCAGCGGGATGCGGAGCCCGCGCCGGCCCTCCACCAGCCGCCCGTCGCCCTGTTCCGCGGCCCGCCGCTCGAACAGTGCCGGGTCCTCGCCCAGGCCGAGGAGTCGCACGGCGGCGGCGTGCGCGGCGCGCACGTCCTCCGGTGCCAGCGCGCGGGCCGCATCCACCGAGCACTCGGCGGCGCCGTCGCGGAACACCATCCGCAGGGTGGCCGGGCCGCCCGGGAGGCGCAGGGTCTTGTACGCGGCGCTCCTATGCGCGCCCTCGGCGCGGCTGGCCGGGTCGCGCCCCAGCATGCGGAGCGCGTACGCGGGGAGGTAGCCGGCCGGGAGCCGCAGCCGGAAGCGGGGATGCTCGCCCAGCCGGCAGTACTCGCCGGGGGTGAGGCCGGTCCCGCGGCGGAAGCGGTCGTAGAAGGTGGAGACGGATTCGAAGCCGACGGCGAACGCCGTCTCGCTGGCGCCGGGCGCGCCGGCGGCGAGCAGCGCGCGGGCGGCGGACACGCGGGCGCGGGCCACGTAGGCGGCGGGTGTGGTGTGGTAGTGGCGGCGGAAAAGGGCGTGCAGCTTGGTGGCGCCCACGCCGGAGGCGCGGACCACGTCGTCCAGCCCCGGGAGCGAGCCGGGGTCGCGGCGGATCCGCTCGGCGATGCCGGCGGCGAGGTGGGAGTCGGGGTCGTACCGCTCGTAGAAATGGTGCGGGCGGCAGCGGCGGCAGGGGCGGAGCCCGGCGCCGCGCGCCTCGTCCTCCGTGGCGAAGAAGCGGACGTTCTCGGCGTTGGGCTTGCGGGCGCGGCACGACGGGAGGCAGTAGATGCCGGTCGTCAGCACGCCGGTGAGGAATTGTCCGTCGGCGGCGGGGTCGCTGGCGTACATGCGCGCCAGCATGTCGTCGCGCGAGAGCGGCGGGGCGGCGGCAGGGGTGATGGTGTCCATGGCGCCAGTATAGCGGGCGCGGGGCGGCGGCGCTTCCGGAATGCTGCGCTCGAATTTTGGCCGGCGGTATGGATCATCGTGACGGGATCACCGGGCCCGACCCGTCACCCGCCCGAACCGATGGTGAAGCCTCCGCCACGCTCTGCGGGAGCATCGGCAGTCGTGTCCGCGCCGGCCGCCCGGCTTCCAGATCCGATGGTGTACCCGCCCCCATCCCGTGAGCCAGCTACAGTCTCCGCCTGCGAGGTGGAGTTCGTGCTGCTGCTGTCCGCGATGCTTCGGTGGCCTCCTCCCACCGTGAATCCACCATCGAACCGCGGCTCTTCCGGAGATACGATCGAGGGGGATTCACCACACGCGGCGAGACCCACCAGAGCACAGGTTACCATAATGGCGCGCAGGTTCTTCATACTTCCGCCTTTGCAGGGGTGAGCGGGAGATTGGCCGCTTCTCTACGTTATCGGCACAGAACCCGGTCCGCCAGCAAGCGCCACCTCAGCGAGAACAGGTAAACCCGGATGAGTGCCTCGGACTTGTAGCGCCTCGGAGGTGTACATTAATTCCACCGGCCTGCGGGATGAATCGCACTGGCAGACTCGCCAGCGAGGGGAGGAGAAATGACGAGGACGGTTCGGGGAGTACTGGAAAGCCCAACGGTGCTTCGGCTGGCCGAGCCGGTCGAGCTTCCGTTGCACGTTCCTGTCGAAGTGACGATCCGGGAGCAGGTACCGGACGAGCGCCCGGCAAGCACGTTCCTTCAACTCGCGCAGACCTTACAGGTCGAGGGCCCGGCAGACTTTTCGGAGCGGTGGGAGGAGTACGTGGCGGCGGCCGAGCAGGAGCGCTCCCTAAGCAACGGACAGTGACAATTGACAGTAGAAGGGAGCACAGGGGGGCGCAGACGAAAACCCCGGCACCACACAAGTGGCACCGGGGCAATCGGTTACACCAAAGCGGGAGACGGGACTCGAACCCGCGACCCTTAGCTTGGAAGGCTAATGCTCTACCAACTGAGCTACTCCCGCGCTTCCTTCCAGTAGTGAAACTGCTAGCAGGAAGAGGGTTGAATCTACGGCTTGAACCACAATTTCGTCAACGCCCCTCTTGATTCAGTGCGGACCTATAAAAATGCCGTTCGCCTGACGAATTCAGCCGAGCCTTGCCATACAGAATGGGATTGTATCGCCCTTTCTCTTGGCTCGCTGAGCTAGCCGAGTTGTCTACCCTGCGCGAACTGCAGCACTCTGCTCGGTGTGCCACTTCTTCCATTCCTGTTGTTCTGCCGCAAACGCCTTTGCATTCACAGTGCGAGGCCGGAACCATTCAACTCGCCGCACCCGCTGGCGCGCGAAGATCCATCGATGCGCGCGCTCTGCTAACAACTTCTGAAGCCGAAACGTGAGGTCGGTCGAAAGGGTCTCCCGCTCAGGAACCGGGTGCCCCACTTGTGTATAAAGGAGATGCTGCGGTGACAGCGGGAAAATGAACTCAGCGCCCCGCCGGCCCCATCCGCCACCAAAATCATATGAGCCGTCTTTATAGTAATTTAGCCTCAGGACAGGATGGTCGCTCGTGAACCACTCTGACCCAGGACTCGGACGGACCACACGCCAGTTGTGGCGTAACAGCACACGCACCGTCTTCGTAAGCAGGTGATGCATACTGTGCAGCCAGGTTTCCCGGCCAATTGTGATCTCGGCACGCAGCTGCCCCCCGTCCCCGTCCACGTTTGGTTGAGTGTCAACGCGAAGCGGAAGGCGGTATTGCTCCTGATTAGATGACGACGGGAGCGTTCTCCCTCGTTTTTGTGCTCTGGTGAGTTTCGCAACTGACCTTACCAAGGTCTTATCTAGCAACTCAGGAACCGTGCGATTCATTCTCTCCATGTGATCAAGGAACGCAGCTGGAGTTCTAAGGTCTTGCGCAGCGGCGTACCGGATTAGGTGTTCCCAATGGTCAGAGTCGAGTGGTCGGTCATCCACGATTCTCTGCAGCGCTGCTTGCGCCGGTATCTCAATCGTCTCGTTCAGCCACCGCTCGAACGAGTCTGATTCGGCACCCGCCATCATAGAGGTATACAGGTGCTCGCGGTAGGCGAGACCCCGGATGTACTTTGGGCGCCAAAGGGGTACGCTCTGATGGGGTACCAAGATCTCATAGGCGCACAAACGGTGGCCGTCGAAGCTCCAGCGTCGCAAGTATGCGTCAGGGACGAAGTGGTTGTGCCCGGTGATTGGTTTCATTGCTGTAACCTCCATGAAGAAGCTGTAGCACCAAAGGGAGGACAACAAAGACGATTAAGAGCATGGCCGGTGATAGCTGTAGCAACCGGGCTAGCCAATCTGGCGATGGTAATACTCCCATTGTTGTATAGAGTACACTTAGTAAAATGGTGCAGGTTCAACTACCGTCACCCTGGATTCTTTATGTCACACTCTGCCTCAGAAGAACAATTCTCGACCCGCGAGATGCATCGCAACCTATTTGATCGCTTGGTAGCCCTTGGGGTGGACCTATTTGCTGATGAGCGGATACGTCCAAAGGAAAAGGAAGCTCGCAAGCGGTTTGATGATACAGTAATCACCCTTCGTGAGAGTGCAGAATACCGCTTCTCCTCTATCTTATTCCACGCTGGGCTACTGCGCGATTTCCAAGAGAGAGCAGTTCGGGAGATGACTCTAACCCTTCTGGGCGGAAGCCGTGATGGGTATGAGGTCATCTATATCGCTCGGCGACAGCAGCAAATGCTCTTCGACGCGATGGTGTTCAACTCTCTTGCTCTGTTCGACTACTTGGGGAATATGATAGGATTCGCCTTCTATGGTGCCGATTCCGGAGCGTGGAAATGGCAATGGAAACGGGCAACCACACTCGCGAGGAAGCCTCAGCAGGAAGAGAAAGACTATGGTGGCACCCGATACTCGTCGTCTGAGATTGCAGGCCAAGTCATAGAAATCGACCGTGAATGGATAAGCCGCCTCCAGCACTACCGTGGGGAGCTAATCCACATTCAGGCGGACCCTGCGGGCGGGCACTACGAGATCAATGCCACAGATGGGCAGCCACCAGAGATCCTCCTTGAAATCACTGTACCCGAGGCATTTGCGAAGAAAATTCGACTCCCAGGTACACAGCGAGGGGAACGCGTTGGCTTAATCCGCGCGGGAGATTGGTTGATCATTCAGAGCTACACGAACGCGGTGCGTGTAATCGATTCTCTGCGGGACTCGCTGGGAGTTTACGCTAGCGTCATAACACCATGATGGGCGCGTTGGAGCATAGGTGAGGGTTGGTAGCGGGTGCAAAAGTCCAGCCCCAACACCCTTCTGAAGGGTACTCACCCATAATCCCGTACACAGCAAAAAAGCGGCGTCCCCTTGATCACGGCGCCGCTCTCGTGAGGTAACTTCCCGCCGCAGAGCCACCTGTCGGAATCGAACCGACGACCTACGCATTACAAGTGCGTTGCTCTACCGACTGAGCTAAGGTGGCGGATCGCCCGTCCGTCCACACAGGGCTCGGACGGGCGAGCAAACCTAAGCCGGAGCCCCGTTTGGGTCAAGCCGACTTTTTCCAGCGCGGCCCCTGCGGCGTGTCCTCCACCACGATCCCGCGCGCCGCCAGCTCGTCCCGGATCGCATCCGACCGCGCGAAGTCCCGCGCCTGCCGCGCCGCCTGCCGCGCCTCGATCCGCTCCTCCACCCACGCCGCCAGCTCCGGGTCCACCACGTCCTCCCGGTCCGCGAGCTCCACGAACATGAAGACGCCGTCCACCCGCTCGAAGACCGCGAGCGCCGCGTCCCGCTCCGCCTCGCTGATGGGCCGCGCCCCCAGCCCGTCCAGCCGCGCATTCACCTCCGGCACGAAGGTGTGCAGCGCCGCCAGCGCCACGCTGGTGTTCAGGTCGTCGTCCATCGCCTCCGCGAACCTCGCGAGCGCGGTGTCCGCCGCGCGGTGCAGCACCGGCACGTCGTCCGCGCCCGGGTGCAGCACGGCCGGGTGCTCGCGCAGGCGGTTGCGCGTGTCGCGCACCCGGCGCACCGCCTCGGCGGCGGCGGCCAGCCCCTCCATGCTGAAGTTGAGCTTGCTCCGGTAGTGCGCCGTCAGAAACAGGTAGCGGATGGACGACGGCCGCACCCCCTGCCCCACCAGATCCTGGAGGTTGGCGACGTTGCCCACCGACTTCGCCATCTTCTCGCCGTCCATCTGCAGGAACTCGCCGTGCAGCCAGTAGCGCACGAACTCCCTGCCCGTGGCGCCCTCCGACTGCGCGATCTCGTCCTCGTGGTGCGGAAACGTCAGGTCCACCCCGCCGCAGTGGATGTCGAACGTTTCCCCCAGCTCCTGCATGCTCATCACCGAGCACTCGATGTGCCACCCCGGGCGGCCGCGGCCCCACGGCGTGTCCCACACCGCGCCCACCGCCTCGTCCTCCGGCTTCGCCGCCTTCCACAGGGCGAAGTCGCGCGCGTCGCCCTTCTCGTACTCGTCCGCCACCACCCGCTCGCCGCGCCGGCCCGCGTCCAGGTCCACCCTGGACAGCTTGCCGTATCCCGGGAACTTGGAGATGTCGTAGTAGACCGAGCCCTCCACCGCGTAGGCGATCCCCCGCTCCTCCAGCCGGCGGATCAGGTCGATCATCCCGTCCACGTAGTGCGTGGCGCGCGGGTACACGTCCGCCGGGGCGATCCCCAACGTGCGGAAGTTGTCGAAGAGGATGTCCGCGAACGGCTCCGTGTACTCCCCCAGCGGCACCCCCTTCTGGTTGGCGCCGCGGATGGTCTTGTCGTCCACGTCCGTCAGGTTCATGACGAAGCGGACCTCGTAGCCCCGGTACTCCAGGTACCGGTGCAGCACGTCGGCGAAGAAGAAGGTGCGCAGGTTGCCGATGTGCGGCGGCGCGTAGATGGTGGGGCCGCAGGTGTACATCCCCACCCTGCCCTCCGCCAGGGGAACGAACTCCTCCAGGCGCCGGGTGAGCGTGTTGTAGAATTGAAGCGGCATGGCTCCTCGCAGATCACGATGGCGACGGCCGGGCGCGGGGGTGCGCCGGCTCCAGGGTCAGCGTTCCGCCCGGGGGCGGGGGAGCTCACCTACATCGCCGCGTGAGTGCCATGCTCATGGGGTGGGATCCTCGTTGTCGGGGCCGCCCGCGGAGCGGCCGGCGAGCAGGTGCCGCGCCATCTCGTCCTGGAGGAGGACCGTGCGCGGGTTGGCGGTCTCGATGCCGTCCTCGTCGAAGCGGCGCTTGATGCGGCGGCGCAGCTCCCGGGCCACGTCCCACTGCTTGAGCGGGACCGTCTTCGCCATGACCCGGATGTTCACCGACGACTCGCCGAACGACTCGATCCCGGGAACCGTGACCTCCTCCACCAGGAAGTGCTTCCATGCCGGGTCCTCCTGGAGGGTGCGGCCCACCTCGCGCAGCACCTCCATCACCCGGTCCGCGTCCTCCTTGTAGGCCACGCCCACGTCCAGCACCGCCCGCGCCCAGGTGCGGGTGAGGTTGCTGACCCGCTTGATCTCGCCGTTGGGCACGATGTGGACCACGCCGTGCACGTCGCGCAGCACCACCACGCGCAGCGTCATGCGCTCCACCGCGCCGGAGACGGTGCTGTCCAGGCGGATGACGTCGCCCACGCCGTACTGGTTCTCGAACAGGATGAACAGGCCGCTGATGACGTCCTTGACCAGCGACTGCGCGCCGAAGGACACCGCCAGGCCGATGACGCCGGCGCCGGCGAGCAGCGGGCCCAGGTTGATCCCCAGCGCCGCCAGCACCATGAAGACCATCAGCACGACGATCACCACGATGCCGATGCTGCGCACCAGGCTGAGCAGCGTCTTGGTCCGCTGCTCCTGCACCGAAAGGAGCCCGCCCTCGGCCGGCTCGATGGAGCGCTCGATGCGCCGCAGCAGCAGCTTGAGCGCCCAGAACGCGAGCCACCCCACCACCAGCGCCGCGACGATGCGCAGCCCGGTGGCGGTGAGCTCCGGCCAGTTGAACACGTCGGACCACTCGGTCCGGACGCGCTCCTTGAGGACGGCGACGAGGGAGTCGGCCTGGATCATCGCGGGGAAGGCGGTCCGTGCGGTCGGCGGGGAGCCCGCCGGCGAAGGGGCAATCCTAGGCCGCGCCCTCTCCCCCTGTCAACCGGCGGCGCGCGTCAGGGGAGCACGCGCAGCTCGCGGACGCGCCACTCCCCGCCCTCCAACACCACGCCCACGTACACCGTGGTGGCGCGCGCAGCGCTCACCCCGCGGGAGCGCGACAGCCACGCCAGCTCGCCGAAGCCCTGGAGCGGCTCCCCCCCGGCCATGGTGACGCGGGCGGGGCGGATGGACACCGTCTCGCGGTCGGCGAAGAGCGAGCGCAGCGCCGCCGCGGCGTGGCGCTCCGGCACCGGCCCCGCCCCCTCCCCGGCCACCTCCAGCACCATGCGCCCGCCGGACGGGGCGAGGCGCGCCAGGCCGTCCGCGTCCTCCGCCTCCCACAGCCGGGCGACTCGCGCGATGAAGCCCTCCAGCCGGGGCTCCCCGCCCCCCTGCGCCCGCAGCGCCGTCCCCGGCGCGGCCAGGAGGAGCGCCAGCGCAAGCACCCGGAGGACGCGCATGGTCACGACGCCGCTCCCGCCGCGACGCCGCCGGCCAGCTCGTCGCGCACCGCGAGGAAGGCGGCGGCGGGGTCCGCGGCGGCCGTCACCGTGCGCCCCACCACCACGAACTCCACCCCGGCGGCGGCGGCCTGCCCCGGCGTGGCGACGCGCGCCTGGTCGCCGGCCGCGTCGCCGGCCAGGCGGATCCCCGGGGTGAGGATCTCCAGCCCCGCGCCCGCCTCCGAGCGGATCCGCTCCGCCTCGTGCACCGACGACACCACCCCGTCCATCCCCGCGTCCGCGGCCAGGCGCGCCAATCGGCCGGCCTCCTCCGCGGCGGCCACCCCCGGCCGCCCCCACGCCTCGCCCAGCTCCGCGGCGGAAAGCGAGGTGAGCACCGTGACCGCGAACAATCGCGGCCCGCCCCCGCCCGGCTCGCCCGCGGCGCGGCGCGCGGCGCGCAGCATGGCGCCGCCGCCCGCGGCGTGCACCGTGAGCAGGTCGGCGCCCAGCCCGGCGGCGGACTCCACGGCGTGGGCCACGGTGTTGGGGATGTCGTGGAGCTTGAGGTCCAGAAAGACCCGCAGCCCGCGCGCGCGCATGCCGCGGACCACCTCCGGCCCCTCCGCCACGAAGAGCTGGAGCCCCACCTTGACCCACTCCGCGGCGGGCCCGATCCGGTCCAGCAGGGCGTGGGCGGCCGCGGCGGTCGGCACGTCCAGCGCGACGATGGGAGTGGGCGGTCGGGTCATGGCGGCAGAGGCTCCGGGTGCGGGTGCGGTTCGCGGGTGATTACCCGACGG
>JBEVLE010000285.1:0-16319 GCA_040509335.1 Longimicrobiaceae bacterium
CCTGGCCGCGGCTGGCGCCAAGGTCGCGGTCATTGGCCGCAAGGCTGCCGCGGCAGGCGAGAAGGTCGCGTCGATTCAGGCGCAAGGCGGCAAAGCGATGGCGGTCGTCGCGGACGTGATGGACGAAGGCGCCATTCGCGCGGGCTGCGACGAAATCGTGGCCAGTTGGGGACGTGTCGACATCCTCATCAATGCCGCGGGTGGAAATGTTCCGGCCGCGAGAAACGACAATCGGAGCATCTTCGAGGTCCCGATGGGCGCATTCGACGAGGTGATGCGTCTGAACCTGCACGGGACGGTGGTGCCGACGATGGTCTTTGGCCGCGCGATGTCCGAGCAGGGCTCAGGCTGCATCGTGAATATCTCGTCGATGGCCGCGACCCAGTCGCTCACCGGGGTCCTTGGCTATTCGGTCGCCAAGGCGGGCGTCGAAAGCCTCACACGCTGGCTCGCCATGGACCTCGCGCGCCGCTACGGGGCTGGCATGCGTGTGAACGCCGTCGCACCGGGATTCTTTCTCGGCAATCAGAACCGCGCGCTCCTGGTGAACGCCGACGGATCCTACACACCTCGGGGGCGTACGGTCGTGGATCGCACTCCAATGGGGCGGTTCGGCAACGCCGACGAGCTCATCGGCCCGGTGCACTGGCTGTGCAGCGACGCCGCGTCGTTCGTCACCGGCGTCGTCGTCCCGGTCGACGGTGGATTCAGCGTCTTCAGTGGCGTCTGATGCACCCCGATCGCTTCTTTGATCCCGAGCCGTCGGTCCGTCGCCTCGCCCGAAGCATCTACGAGCGAACGGCGCCGTTGCCGATTCTGAGTCCGCACGGGCACGTCGATCCACGTCTGCTGGCCGACGATGTCCCGTTCCCCGAGCCGACGGCGCTGTTCATCCTGCCGGATCACTACGTGCTGCGCATGTTGTACTCACGCGGCCTGACGCTCGAGCGGTTGGGGATCGAGCCGGTGATGCACGTTGGATCGGCTGGAGTCGAGCGCGATCCGCGACGAATCTGGCAGCTTTTTGCTGAGCACTACTTCCTGTTTCGTGGGACGCCAACAGCCGCGTGGCTCGACTACCAGCTCGACGACATCTTCGGCATCACGCAGGCACTCGACGCCGGCTCGGCGCTCCGTGTGTACGACGAGATCGCCGAGAAGCTCGCCACGCCGGAGTTTCGTCCGCGTGCGTTGTACGACCGATTCAGAATCGAGGTGCTCGCGACGACTGACGCGGCCAGCGATCCCCTCGCGCATCACAAGGCCATCCGTGCTTCCGGTTGGCCGGCGCGCGTGATCCCCACGTTCAGGCCCGACGTGTTGCTCCAGGTCGCTTCCACCACATGGGAAGACGAACTCGCAAAGCTCGAGCGCGTGTGCAGCCGTCGCATCAAGGACGTCGCCGCCTTCGTCGACGCATTGAAGGAACGCCGGTCATTTTTCAAGACGCTGGGTGCGACTGCGACGGATCATGGTGTGGAGTCGCCGTACACCGCGTGGTTGCCGGCCGACGAGGCCGAGGCTATTTTTCAGCGCGCGCGCCAAGGCACGGCGACGCCTGACGATCAACGCCGATTTCAAGGCCATTTGCTGATGGTGATGGCGGGCCAGTCGGTGGACGACGGGCTGGTGATGCAGCTTCACGCCGGCTCGCTGAGAAACCACAACCTGTCGCTGTTCGAGCGATTCGGCCCCGATCGCGGCGGGGATATTCCGGTCGCCGCCGAGTACACACGGAACCTTCGACCGTTGCTGAACGCCGTCGGGAACGACCCTCGCTTTCGACTGTTGCTCTTCACGCTCGACGAGTCGACGTACTCGCGGGAGCTGGCCCCCCTCGCCGGACACTACCCGGCAGTCCGTCTCGGACCGGCATGGTGGTTTTTCGACAGCATCGAGGGGATGACTCGCTATCGCGAGCGCGTCACGGAGACGGCGGGCGTCTACAACACCGCCGGCTTCAACGACGACACGCGCGCCTTCTGCTCCATCCCCGCGCGGCACGACCTGGCGCGGCGCGTGGACGCCAACTGGCTCGCCGGGCTGGTGGCCCGCCACGTGGTGGAGCTGGACGAGGCGCGCGAGATGGCCCGCGCGCTCGCCTACGACCTGGCGCGCGAGACCTACCGGCTGGACGGCACACGGAGGGAGCAGGACACCCCCACCGGCGCCGCGGCCGCGGACTGACCCCGGAGGAGTACGCATGTCCACGCCGACGGAAGCCGCCGCGAAGCCCCAGGCCGTGCGCATCCACCCCGCGGACAACGTGGTGGTGGCGACGGAAGCGCTCGCCGCCGGCCGCGAGGTCGCGGTGGAGGGGGAGCGCGTCGTCCTGCGGGAGGACGTGCCGGCCGGGCACAAGGTGGCCGTGCGCGCCCTCGAGCCCGGGGAGGCGGTGGTCAAGTACGGCTTCCCCATCGGCGTGGCGACGGAAACGGTGCCGGCGGGCGGGTGGGTGCACTCCCACAACCTGCGCACCGGCCTTTCCGGGACGCTGGAGTACCGCTACGAGCCGGTGCCGCGCGCCGTGGAGGTCCCGGCGGCGATGCCCACCTTCCTGGGCTACCGCCGCCCCGGCGGGCGGGTGGGGACGCGCAACGAGGTGTGGATCGTCAACACCGTGGGCTGCGTCAACACCGCCGCGGAGCGCATCGCTCGCGCCGCCTCCGAGCGCTTCGCCGGGCGGGTGGACGGGGTGCACGCCTTCTCCCACCCGTACGGGTGCAGCCAGCTCGGCGACGACCTGGAAAACACCCGCAGGGTGCTGGCGGGGCTGATCCGCCACCCCAACGCGGGCGGGGTGCTGGTGCTGGGCCTGGGGTGCGAGAACAACCAGATGGCCGAGCTCCTCGCGCTCGCGGGCGAGGTGGACGCCGCCCGCATCCGCTTCTTCAACACGCAGGACGTGGTGGACGAGGTGGAAGAAGGCATAGACCGGGTGGAGGAGCTGGTGAGGGCCATGGAGGGAGACCGGCGCGAGGAGTGCCCCGCCTCGGAGCTGGTGCTGGGCCACAAGTGCGGCGGCTCGGACGGCTTCAGCGGCATCTCCGCCAACCCGCTGGTGGGGCGCATCGCCGACCGCGTCACCGCGCTGGGCGGCGGGGTCATCCTCACCGAGGTGCCGGAGATGTTCGGCGCCGAGCAGCTGCTGATGAACCGCGCCGCCGGCGAGGAGGTGTTCCGCGGCGTGGTGGAGATGGTCAACGACTTCAAGGAGTACTTCCTCCGCCACGGCCAGCCCGTGTACGAGAACCCCTCGCCCGGCAACAAGGCGGGCGGGCTCACCACGCTGGAGGAAAAGTCGCTGGGCGCCATCCAGAAGGGCGGCCGGGCCACGGTGTCGCGGGTGCTGCGCTACGGCGAGCCGGCGTCGGTCGGCGGGCTGGCGCTGCTGGAAGCCCCGGGCAACGACGGCGTGTCGTGCACGGCGATGGTCGCCAGCGGCGCCACCCTGCTGCTGTTCACCACCGGGCGGGGGACGCCGCTGGGCTTTCCCGTCCCCACCCTCAAGATCGCCTCCAACTCCGCCATCGCCGCGAAGAAGCCGCACTGGATCGACTTCAACGCCGGCGCCCTGCTGGACGGCGCCGCCACGCTGGACGGACTGGCGGACGAGCTGCTGGAATTGGTGCTGGACGTGGCCTCGGGGCGCCGGCTCGCCAACAACGAGAAGCACGGCTACCGCGAGATCGCCATCTGGAAGGAAGGAGTGACGCTGTGACGCAGGGCCTCCCCACCCTCGGCCGCGCGCTGGCGGCGTCGCCGGCATTCCAGGCGCGCCGCGACCTCGCGGTCCCCGCGCCGGAATTGCTGGAGCTCCCGGAGAAGGCGGTGCAGTTCGGCACCGGGGCGTTCCTGCGCGGCTTCGTGGACTACTTCCTGGACGCCGCCAACCGCGCCGGCCGCTTCGGCGGGCGGGTGGTGATGGTGGGCTCCACCGGGAGCGGACGCGACCAGACCGTCAACGACCAGGACGGGCTCTACACCCTTTCGGTGCAGGGGATCGCCGGCGGGGCGCCGCGCCGCGAGCACCGCGTGGTGGGCTCGGTGAGCCGCGCGCTCTCCGCGGCCGACGAGTGGCCGGCGGTGCTGGCCTGCGCGCGCGCGCCGGAGCTGGAGCTGGTGTTCTCCAACACCACCGAGGTGGGGATCGCGCTGGACGAGGAGGACCGGCCGGACATGGACCCGCCGCGCTCCTTTCCGGGGAAGCTCGCTCGTTTCCTCTATGAGCGCGCCCGCGCGTTCCAGTTCGACCCGGCGCGCGGCGTGGTGGTGCTCCCCTGCGAGCTGATCGAGGACAACGGCGACCGGCTGCGCGGCATCGTGCTCGCCCTGGCGGAGCGCTGGGGGCTGGGGGAGGAGTTCGCGCGGTGGATCGACGAGGCGGTGCCGTTCTGCAACACGCTGGTGGACCGCATCGTCCCCGGCGCGCCCGTGGGGACGCAGCGCGAGGAGATCGTGGCGGAGCTGGGCTACGAGGACGCGCTGCTCACCGCCTGCGAGCCCTACCGCCTGTTCGCCATCCAGGCCGAGGGGGCCGTGCGCGAGCGGCTGGGCTTCGCCGCGGCGGACCCGGGCGTGGTGCTCACCGGCGACGTGGGGCCCTTCCGCGAGCGCAAGGTGCGCCTCCTCAACGGCGCGCACACCGTCACCGTGTCCGCCGCGCTCCTGGCGGGGTGCGCGACGGTGCGCGAGGCCGTGGAGCACGAGGCGGTGGGCCGGCTGCTGCGCCGCGCGCTCTTCGAGGAGATCGCGCCCTTCGTGGAGGCCCCCGGCGCCGACCGGTTCGCGCGCGAGGTGCTGGACCGCTTCGCCAACCCGTACGTCCAGCACGCGCTCTGGGACATCACGCTCCAGGCGACCATGAAGATGCGGGTGCGGGTGGTCCCCTCCGTCCTCCAGTACGCGGCCCGCACCGGCCGCGCGCCGGAGTCGCTGGCCTTCGGCTTCGCGGCGTACCTGCGGTTCATGCGCGGCGACCTGCAGGCGGCGCGGCGCGCGGCCGGCCTCCCCGTCCCCGCCGACGACCAGGGCGAGCGGATCCGCGGCCTGTGGAGCGCCCTCCCGGACGCGTCGCCCGCGGCGCTGCGCGCCCTGGCCCGCGCCGCCTGCGCGGACGCGGACACCTGGGGCGCCGACCTGTCCGCGGTGCCGGGCTTCGCGGAGGCCGTGGGCGACGCGCTGGAGCACGTGCACCGCGAGGGCGTCCCGGCGGCGCTGGAAGCGCACCTGGCCGCCCACGCGGCGGCACCCGCCCGGTAGTGGGCACTCCGGCTCCCCGTTCCGGACGGACGTTCATCCACCACCATGCACGAGGGCAGATGACCGCTACGCAGGCCCCTCCCCCCTCCACCGAGCGCGAGCGGACCGTGCGGCGCCTGTGCGAGCTCGGCGTCGTGGCCGTCGTCCGCCTCCGCGACGCCGCAGCCGTGGAGCGCGTGGCGGAGGCGCTGCACGCCGGGGGCGTCGCGGCCATCGAGCTGACCGTGACCACCGCGGGCGCGATCGAGGCGATCGAGCGGCTGTCGCGCGCGGGGGGCGGCGACCTGCTGGTGGGCGCCGGCTCGGTGCTGGACCGCGACACGGCGCGCCGCGTGGTGGAGGCGGGAGCGCTCTACGTGGTGAGCCCGGTGTTCCGCGAGGAGGTGGTCCGGGAGGCGCACCGTCTGGGCGCCGCGGCGCTCCCGGGGGCGTTCACCCCCACCGAGATCCTGGACGCGCACCGGGCCGGGGCGGACGCGGTCAAGGTGTTCCCGGCGGACCCGCTGGGGCCCGCCTTCATCCGCGGCGTCCTCGCGCCCATGCCGTTCCTGAGGCTCGTCCCCACCGGCGGGGTGACGCCGGAGAATGCGGCGGAGTGGCTGCGCGCCGGCGCCGCCGCCGTGGGGCTGGGGAGCGCGCTGGTGGACCCGCGGCTGGTGGAGGCCGGCGACTGGGCGGCGCTGACGGAGCGCGCCCGCCGGCTGGCCGCCGGGGTGGCGGAGGCGCGCGGCGCCGGGGGGGCCCGGTGAAGCGCGTGGTGAGCTTCGGCGAATTGATGCTGCGCCTTTCGCCCCCGGGCGACGAGCGGCTCTTCCAGTCGCCGGCGCTGCGCACCTTCTTCGGCGGGAGCGAGGCGAACGTGGCGGCGAGCCTGGCGCACTTCGGCGTGCGCAGCGACTACGTCACCCGCATCCCCGCGAATCCCGTGGGCGACGCCGCCGTGGCCGCGCTGCGCGCCGAGGGCGTGGGGACCCGCGGCATCGTGCGCGGCGGCGACCGGCTGGGGATCTACTTCGTGGAGTCCGGCGCGGACCTGCGGCCCATGCGCGTCGTGTACGACCGCGCGGGCTCGGCGTTCAGCCGGGCGGACCCGGCGGAGCTGGACTGGGAGCGGCTGCTGGGCGGGGCCGACTGGCTGCACCTTTCCGGGATCACCCCGGCGCTGGGCGAGGGCCCCGCCGCCGCCGCCCGCGAGGCCGTGGCCGCGGCGCGCGCGCTGGGCGTGCGGACCAGCGTGGACCTCAACTACCGCCCCGCCCTGTGGACCGGCCGCGACCCGCGCCCGGTGGCGCGCGAGCTGGTGCGCGACTGCTCGCTGCTCGTCGGCAACCCGGGCGCCGTGTCGGCCATGCTGGGCATCGACACCGCCGGGGCCAGGCCGGAATCGCCGGAGGCGCTGCGCGCCACGGCGGAGCGCATCGAGGCGGAGCTGGGGTGCGCGGCGGTCGCGCTCACCCGCCGCGAGGTGATCTCGGCGAGCGAGCACGGCTGGAGCGCCGTGCTGCACGACCGCCGCTCCGGCGAGCTTCACGAGAGCCGCCGCTGGCAGGTGCGCGTGGTGGACCGGGTGGGGGGCGGCGACAGCTTCGTCGCGGCCCTCGTGCACGCCCTGCTGTCCGGCCGCGCCGCCGGCGACGCCCTGGAGTTCGCGACCGCCGCCAGCGCCCTCAAGCTGACCATCCCCGGCGACTTCAACCGCGTCACGGCGGACGAGGTCGAGCGCGTCCTGCAATCCACCCCCTCCAGGCCGTCCCGGCCGGAAGCGACCCCATGAGCCCCCTCCCCTCGTCCCTCCCCCCGGCCGCCGGATTCGCCGCGGCGCCCGACGCCAACGCGCTCCCGCGGGCCGAGGAGGTGCCGCCCCCGCCGCGGTTCGGCTATCGCTGGACCATCTGCGCGCTGCTCTTCTTCGCGACCACGATCAACTACATCGACCGGCAGGTGCTGGGGATCCTGGCGCCGACGCTGACGCGCGAGCTGGGGTGGTCGGAGTCGGCGTACGGCGACATCGTGTCGTGGTTCAGCTTCGCCTACGCGATCGGCTTCCTGGGGATGGGCCGCATCCTGGACCGCTACGGGGTGCGGCGGGGCTTCGCCGGCGCCATCGTGGCCTGGAGCCTGGCGGCCATGTCGCACGCCCTCGCCACCACCACGGCCGGCTTCTCGTACGCGCGCCTGGCGCTGGGGCTGGGCGAGTCGGGGAACTTCCCGGGGGCGATCAAGGCCACGGCGGAGTGGTTCCCCAGGAAGGAGCGCGCCTTCGCCACCGGGATCTTCAACGCGGGGAGCAACATCGGCGCGATCGTCACCCCGCTCACGGTGCCGTGGATCGCGCTCCACTACGGGTGGCGCGAGGCCTTCGTGGCCACCGGGGCGCTGGGGTTCGTCTGGCTGGTCTTCTGGCTCCTGATCTACCGCGAGCCGGAAAAGCACCCCCGGGTGTCGGCGGCGGAGCTGGCGTACATCCGCAGCGACCCGCAGGAGCGCAGCGAGCCGGTGCGGTGGCTCAGCCTGCTGTCGCACCGCCAGACGTGGGCGTTCGTGCTGGGCAAGTTCCTCACCGACCCCATCTGGTGGTTCTATCTGTACTGGCTCCCCAAGTTCCTGGACGCGCGCTTCGGGGTGGAGCTGGCGGCGGTGGCGCTCCCGCTCATCGTCATCTACCTGGTGGCGGACGTGGGCTCGGTGTTCGGCGGGTGGCTGTCCAGCGCGCTGATCAAGCGGGGGTGGAGCGTGAACGCGGGGCGCAAGACGGCGATGCTGGTCGCGGCGCTGCTCATCGTCCCCACCATGTTCGCGCCGGCCGCGGGGAGCCTGTGGACGGCGGTGGCCATCGTCAGCGTGGCGGCGGCGGCGCACCAGTGGTGGTCGGCGAACATCTTCACCACCGCCAGCGACATGTTCCCGCGGCGCGCGGTGGCAAGCGTGGTGGGACTGGGCGGCTTCGCGGGCGCCATGGGCGGCGTGCTCTTCCAGCGCGCCACCGGGCGCATCCTGGAGGCCACCGGCAACAACTACTCCATCATCTTCATGGTGTGCGGGCTTGCGTACGTCACCGCGCTGCTGGTGATGCACCTGCTGGTGCCCCGCCTGGCGCCCGCGAACCTCGACACGCGCGCGGCCTGACCGTGCGCTCCTCCCACGCCGGCCGGGGGGCGCGGTGTCGGCCCCCATTTGTCCGTGGCGCGAACAAAATGCGCGCCCGCCGCCCGGCGCGTGGCCCCCTGGCCGCGGGTCCCCCCCCGGGGATCCGCGGCCGCTGCGTCTCCACCCCTCGTCGCAGTGCCTCACCTACCACAGGAGAGCCATGATGAGCCTGACGCGTACGCTCGCCCTCGCCGCCGCGCTGCTCTGCTCCGTGCAGGCGGCGCTCGCCCAGGGCGGAACGGGAAGCATCACGGGCACGGTGTTCCAGGGCCAGACGGCCACCCCGGTGGCGGACGCCGCGGTGTCGGTGGACGGCTCGCCGCGGGGCGCGGTGACCGGGGCGGACGGCCGCTTCACCCTGGCCGGGGTGGGCGCCGGGCGCCACACGGTGCGGGCCAGCAAGCCCGGTTTCGGCGCGGTGGAGCAGGCGGTGACGGTGGCCGCGGGGGAGACGGCCGGGGTGACGCTACGGCTGGAGGCGGCGGCGGTGCAGCTGCAGGGGCTGGTGGCGGTGGGGTACGGGAGCCAGCGGCGGCGCGACGTGACCGGCGCCGTGGCCTCGGTGAGCGCGGAGGCGCTGGAAAAGACGCCGGTGTCCTCGCTGGACCAGCTGCTGCAGGGCACGGCGGCGGGGGTCAGCGTGACGCAGGCCTCCAGCGCGCCGGGCGGCGGCATCTCCATCCGCGTGCGCGGCGCCAGCTCCATCAGCGGCAACAGCGAGCCGCTGTACGTGGTGGACGGCTTTCCCATCGAGAACGATCCGGACGCGGCCTCCCCGGGGAACGGCGGGCGGGCGACGGCGTCCGTCCCCTCCAACCCGCTGGCGTCGCTCAACCCGCAGGACATCGAGTCGCTGCAGGTGCTCAAGGACGCCTCCGCGACGGCGATCTACGGGGCGCGCGGGGCCAACGGCGTGGTCATCATCACCACCAGGAAGGGGCGCGCCGGCCGGCCGCAGGTGGCCTTCGACGCGTACACGGGGGTGCAGGACGTGGCCCACCGCTACGACCTGCTGGGCGCCGACGAGCTGGCCGTCGCCATGAACGAGGCCGCGACCGACGCGGGCGGCTCCCCCATCTTCGCGCAGCGCTTCATCGACTCGGTGGGCGCGGGGACGGACTGGCAGGACCAGATCTTCCGCAGCGCGCCGCTGCGGAGCTTCCAGGGCTCGGTCTCCGGCGGGAGCGCGGGCGACAACTACACGCGCTACGCCGTCTCCGGCGGGTACTTCGACCAGCAGGGCGTGGTCGTGGGCTCGGCCTTCGAGCGGCTGTCCATCCGCGCCAACCTGGAGCAGGGGATCGGGGAGCGCTTCCGCTTCGGGAGCAACCTGTCGGGGAGCCGGGTCAACACCTCCTTCATCCCCACCGACGGGGAAAGCAACCGGCGCGCGGGCGCGGTGGGCGCGGCGATCCAGTCGTACCCCTTCCTCCCGCCGCGGCTGGCGGACGGCCGCTACCCGTACCAGGGGCGCGACCTGGCGACGCTTGGGCTCCCCAACCCCGGCGCGGCGGAGCTGGTGAACCCGGTGTCGCTGGTGGAGGAGGTGAGCGACGAGCTGGGCGACACCCGGCTGCTGGGGAACGCCTTCGGCGAGATGGAGGTGCTGCGCGGGCTGCGCGCGCGCGTGTCGCTGGGCGCGGACTACTCCAGCCGCTTCCGCGACACCTACTACCCGCGCACCACCCGGCGCGGCGAGGAGGCCGGCGGCGAGGCGATCCGCGGGCGCGCCGAGATCACCTCCTTCCTCAACGAGAACACCCTGAACTACCAGGGCGGATTCGGCGACGCGCACCAGCTGGACCTGCTGGCCGGCTACACGCGGCAGAGCAGCGAGACGGTGCGCAGCAACGTGTCCGGCACCGACTTCGTCACCGACGCCACCGGCTTCGACGACATCTCCGCGGCGCGCGTGCGCGGCACCCCCACCTCCGACCGCCAGCGCTGGACGCTGGAGTCGTGGCTGGGGCGCGCCAACTACACGCTGCTGGACCGCTACCTGTTCACCGCCACCGGGCGCATGGACGGGTCGTCGCGCTTCGGCAGGGGGAGCAAGTGGGGCTTCTTTCCCTCGGCGGCGCTGGGATGGCGCGTGTCGGACGAGCCCTTCCTGCGCGACGCCATCGCCCTGGACGAGCTGAAGCTGCGCGCCTCGTACGGCCTGGCCGGCAACCCCGGCATCCGCCCGTACCAGTCGCTGGCGCGCCTGGTGGGGACGCCGTACAGCTTCGGCGGGCAGGCCGTCACCGGCTACTACCCCATCGGCGTCGCCAACGACGAGCTGACCTGGGAAACCACCCGCCAGCTCGACCTGGGCGTGGACCTGGGGATGTGGGACCGGGCGACGCTGACCTTCGACTGGTACGACAAGCGCACCGAGGACCTGCTGCTGACGGTGGACCTGCCGTCGGAATCGGGCTTCGCGCGGGCGCTGGTGAACGCCGGCTCGGTGAGGAACCGCGGCGTGGAGCTGGCGCTGAGCGTGGACGTGCTGCGCGGCGGGGCGGACGGGCCGGGGCCCCGCTGGTCCACCGGCTTCACCTGGGCACGCAACCGCAACGAGGTGCTGGACCTGGGCGGCGGCGACGTGGAGATCCGCGCGTCCACCATCAGCGACGACTTCAAGCTGGGCGGCACCGTGGTGCGGAAGGGCGAGCCCATCGGCGTGTTCGTGGGCTACCGCACGGCGGGGATCGTCCGCGACTCGGCCCAGGCGGCCTCGCTCGCCGGGATCGTCAACCGGGTGACCAACGCCCCCTGGCGCCCCGGCGACGTGCTGTTCGTGGACGCCAACGGCGACAACGTCATCGACGCCGCCGACCGCGGCGTCATCGGCGACCCGCACCCCGACTTCACCCTGGGGTGGCAGAACACGGTGGGGTGGCGCGGCTGGGAATTGTCCGGGCTGCTGCAGGGGACGTACGGCAACGACATCCTCAACCTCAACCTGTGGCGCCTCACCGGCGGCGACCTGGCGACCAACGTGCTCCGCGAGCGCTTCGCGGACCGCTGGACGCCGGAGAACCCGGACGCGTCGTTCCCGCGCTTCGGCGTCAACACCGTGGGCGCCGGCACCACCGACTACAACGACCAGATCATCGAGGACGGCTCGTACCTGCGCCTGAAGACGCTGTCGCTGGCGTACGAGGTCCCCTCCGGGTGGATCCGGGGGCGCGGCTTCAGCCGGGCGCGCGTGTACGTGACGGGCACCAACCTCCTCACCTGGACCGACTACCGGGGCTTCGACCCGGAGGTGAGCAGCTTCGGCGTCGGCAACCTGAACCGGGGGATCGACATCGGCGCCTACCCGGCGTCGCGGTCGGTGATCCTGGGCGTCAACTTCGCCTACTGAGCCGGGAGCGACGACCATGGACAAGCGCATTCTCGCACTCGCGGCGCTGGGCTCGCTGGCGCCGGCCGCGGCCTGCGGCGACGACTACCTCACCGAGGTCCCCTACTCGTTCGTGTCGCCGGCCAACCTGTTCACCACCACGGACGGGGCGCTGGCGGCGCTTTCCGGCGCCTACGCGGCATTCCAGGCGGACGTGGAGGAGCTGGGGATCGACGACACCGAGTACTACGGCCGCCACTACTGGATGCTGGTGGAGTACCCCACCGAGGTGATGACCGTCCGCCTGGGCGCCACCAACGAGCGCACAATGCCGGACATCTACCGGGTGGATCCCGCGCACAACTACGTCATCGGCGTGTGGCAGTCCGCCTTTCACGCCGTGAACCGCGCCAACTCCGTCATCGACAACGTCCCCGGGGTGCCCGGGATGGACCCGGCGCTCCGCGACCGCGTGGTGGCCGAGGCGAAGTTCCTGCGCGCCTACCACTACTTCAACCTGGTGCGCCTCTTCGGCGACGTCCCCCTGTTCCTGAGCGAGACCCGGTCGCTGGCCGACGTGCGCAAGCCGCGCTCGCCGCAGGCGGAGGTGTACCGCGCCATCGTCGCCGACCTGGAGGCCGCCATCCCGGCGCTCCCCGCGCGCTACACCGGCCGCGACGTGGGCCGCGCCACCGCCGGGGCCGCGCGGGCGCTGCTCGCCAAGGCGCAGCTCCAGTACGGCGCCGTGGGCGGCGGGGGCGCCGCCGCCTTCCAGCAGGCGGAGCAGCGCGCGCGCGAGGTGGTGGCCGCCGGCACGTACGGCCTGCTCGCCAGCTACGCCTCGGTGTTCGACCAGAACAACGAGAACAACGCCGAGGTGATCTTCGACATCCAGAACACCCGGACCCCCGGCGGCGGCGGCTTCCTGTGCGACCAGTTCGCGCCGCGCCCCCTGGAGAACCAGGCCAACTTCCCCTGGTGCGACAGCCAGAACCCCTCGTTCGGGGTGGAGTGGCCCTTCTACTACAGCTACAACCCGGCGGACACGCGCAGGGCGGCCACCTGGCTGCTGGGCTACACCAAGCGCAACGGGGTGGCCGTGACCTGGGACTCCACCGCCACCGCGGTGAACAACTACGGCCACTTCTCGCCGGTGCCGCAGAAGTACATCGACAAGGTGCCGGGGGCGCAGGACGGCGCCGAGGAGCCCAACTTCATCCTCCTCCGCTACGCCGACGTGCTCCTGTCGCTCGCCGAGGCCATCAACGAGAACGCCGGCCCCACGGCGGAAGCGTACTCGCTGGTCAACCAGGTGCGGGCGCGGGCCCGGGTCCCTGCGCTCACCGCCGGGCTGTCGAAGCAGGCGTTCAAGGACTCGCTGTTCCTGGAGCGGCGCTTCGAGCTCGCCATGGAGGGGCACGGGCACTTCGACTCGCAGCGCAACTGGGCGTGGGCGAAGGCGCGCATCGAGCAGTATTCCAGCAACGCGGCGCGGACCACGTGGAACCGGCCGCGGCCGGCGGGCTGCGGCAACTGCATCGCGCGGGACAGCAGCGTGCCCAAGGTGACGCTGTCGCTGACCGACCGGGACCGGTTCTACCCGATCCCGCAGGCGGCGATCGACTCCAATCCCCTGTTGACGCAGAACCCGGGGTACTGAGTGGTGCCTGATTTCAAAGATGGGTTTGGGCGTGCCCCCGGCTGGCGCCGGGGTCGGGCTGCGCGCGGAGTAACGCACGAAACTACCGTGCGTAACTCCGCCGAGCCCCGCGGAAACTGCCCCGCGGGTCTCGGCCCTGCCGGGCGCGCATCCCTCACGCGGGGGCCCCCACCCGGCTCGCTTAGGCTCGCCACCCTCCCCCGGTCCGGGGGAGGGGCATCATCCCGCTTACGATCTCCGTCTTCTTCGTGTCGTGCTCCCCCTTGCCTCGCTTGCTGGGGAAGGGGGCCGGGGGGATGGGGGGCGCCGTCGCCATTCCGGCGATAACCTGCCGTCGCGCCCCTGGCCTCTCACCCGCTCCCGCGCCCTCGCACCGCATGCCTCGCCCGCGCTCCGCCCTCCGTCTGGCCGCCGCGCTGCTGCTGGCCTCCTGCGCTCCCGCGGCGGCGCCCGCGGCATCGGGCGGGGTCGTCGTCCGCGACACCGTGCGCTCCGCGGCGCTGCGGGGGAACCCGCTCGGCGACGCGGCGGAGCGCGCGGTCGCCGTGTACCTGCCGCCGTCGTACGCGGCCGGCACGGCGCGGCGCTACCCCGTGGTGTACCTGCTGCACGGCTTCGACGGGGACCCGGACCAGTGGGCCGGCGAGCGCATGCGCCTGCCCCGGGCCATGGACTCGCTGGCGGCCGCGGGCGCGGTGCGGGAGATGATCGTGGTGATGCCGGATGGCAAGAACGCGCTGGGCGGCTCGTTCTGGGCCAACACGGCGGCGGCGGGGCGGTGGGAGGACTTCCTGGTGCGCGAGGTGGTGGAGCACGTGGACCGGCGCTACCGCACGGTGCGCGGCGCGGCGGGGCGGGGGATCGCGGGGTGGTCCATGGGCGGGCACGCGGCGCTCCGGCTGGCGGGGAGCCACCCGGAGGTGTTCGGGGCGGCGTACGCGCTCAGCCCCTGCTGCCTGGGCGACCTGTGGGCGGACCTGTCGCCGGACAGCGAGGGGGGCGTGCGGGTGTGGACGGAGGCGGACGCGGTGCGGGACCGGGCGGCGCTGGCCCGGGCCGGCTTCGGCGCGCGGCTGGCGCTGGCGATCGGCGCCATGGCCTCGCCCGGCGCGGGGCGGCCGCTGGGGATCGCGCTGCCGTTCGTGCCGGGAGCGGGGGGGCTGGTGCCGGTGGAGCCGGCGCAAGCGGCCTGGAGCGCCGTCTCGGCCGACTCGCTGGCGGCGCGGCACGCGGCCGGCTTCGCGCGGCTGCGCGGCCTCGCCTTCGACGCGGGGGCGGAGGACTCGTTCCGGCACATCCCCCTGAGCACGCGGGCGCTGTCGGCCGCCCTGGCCCGCGCGGGGATCCCGCACGTGTACGAGCCGTACGCGGGGACGCATGGGAGCCGCGTCGCGGAGCGGCTGCGCACCCGCGTGCTCCCCTTCTTTTCGGCGCGGCTGGAGGGCGGTCAGCCCAGCGGCTTGCGGTAGCGCAGCCCGGTGCCTTCGTAGCCCAACCGCTCGTAGAAGCGGTGCGCCCCCGCGCGGTGCGCCGCCGTGGTGAGGTGCATCGAGCCGGCGCCCACCTCGCGCGCCCACGCCTCCGCCGCGCCCATGAGCGCCGCGCCCACGCCGCTCCCCCGGCGTGCCGGGTCCACCACCAGCGCGAGCACGCGCGCGTAGGGCGGGTCGCGGCTGTAGTCCCGGCCGCGGAACACGCCCACCATCCCCACCAGGGCGCCGCCGGCCTCGGCCACCAGCGTGCGGTAGTCCGGGTCGGCGAGGATGGGCCCCAGCCGCGCGGCCATCTGCTCCGCGGTGGTGGGGTACCCCAGGTGCTCCATCAGCCGGGCGAGCCCGGCCGCGTCCTCCGGGCCGGCGGTGCGGATGCGGACGTCGTCCATGGCGGGAGCGGCGAGGGGTGGCGGGGGATGCGGGCGACCCGCAATGTCTGCGCTCCCGCGGCCGCGGGTCAAGGGCGCGGGGCTTGCCCGCGGCGCCCGCCGCGCCGAACGTGTGGGCGCGCCCCGTCCGCCACCGCCTCCAGCCCCCGACGCGCCATGCCCGACGCCCCCGCGACCCTGCACGTCACCAACGGCGACGCCGCGGCGGAGCCGCTCCGCCGCGCCGTCCCGGGCGGCGAGGTGCTCCCCTGGCGCGACGTGCTGCACGAGGGGCCGGTCCCCGCCGGCCTCGCCCCCGCGGAGCTCGACCGGGTGCGGGCGCGCTTCCTGGCGGGCGGCCGGGCCACCCCGGACGAGGTGCTCGCCGACCTGGAGGCGCGCGACGCCGCGCTGGCCGCCGCGGCGGGCGGGGGCGAGGTCGTGCTCTGGTTCGAGCACGACCTGTACGACCAGCTCCAGCTCCTCCAGGTGCTGGACCGCCTGGGGGATGGGGATACGGCGGGCGCCCGGGTGTCGCTGGTGTGCATCGGCGAGTTCCCGGGGGTGGAGCCGTTCCACGGGCTGGGGCAGCTCACCGCGGAGCAGCTTGCGTCGCTGTACCCCGGCCGCGCGCCGGTGACCGCCGGGCAGCGGGCGCTGGCCCGCGCCGCGTGGGCGGCGTTCCGCGCGCCGGACCCCACGGAGCTCGAGCGCGTCCTCGCCGGGGACACGGGCGCGCTCCCCTTCCTGCGCGGCGCCCTGCTCCGCCACCTGGAGCAGTTCCCCGCCGTGGGCGACGGGCTCGCCCGCACGGAGCGCCAGGTGCTGGAGGCGGTCGCCGCGGGCGCCGCCACCCCCGGCGAGATCTTCGTGGCCGACCAGGCGCGCGAGGAGCGCGTGTTCATGGGCGACACGACGCTGTGGGGCTACGTCGCCGGCCTGGCCGCCGGACCGGAGCCGCTGCTGCGCGCCGCGGACGGCGCCCCCTTCCGCCTCCCGGAGCCCGGCGGCGACCTCGCCGCCTTCCGCGAGCAGCGCCTGATCGAACAGCACGCTCG
>JBEVLE010000286.1:0-8750 GCA_040509335.1 Longimicrobiaceae bacterium
GGCTCGCTGGAGCCGCCCCTACAGTCTTAGCTGTTGTCGGGAAATGGGGGCGGTTGGGGTTGGGCGAATTTTCGCCGGGCCTCTTTAAGCGCCCGGTCGAGGTCCTGTTTCAGCAGCCCCACGCAATCCTCAAGCTCCTCGATGGACCGGCATTCCTGGGTAACAACGTGGTGCCCCTGCGGCTCGTGAATGATACTCATGACTTCGATGCGGGCCACGTGACCACCGCGATTCTCGAAGAGCAGGCTTAACCGGTAGTCATCCATTCGCTTCTCCAGCTAGTCGTTCAACTCCTCCACCCAATCCGGCACCGGCACGCCCGCCGCTTTCGCCTTTGCTTCCAGCGCCCGCTGAAACTCCCGCACCAGCGCCGCACGCTCCTTGGACGGCAAGAAGTCCAGCAGCACGCCGAGCGCTGCCCGCGCCGTGGTCCCTGTCGTCACCTCGCCACGGTCCCGCATCGTCCGCAGGTACCAGCCGGTAAGCTTCTCGACCGTGGACGCGAGCGGATCAGTCCCGCCGATGAAGGCGGACAAGCCCATGGGCGACATGCCTACGTCACGCGCGACGGAACGCAGGGAGGACGCCTTTACGGCGCGCTCCACCGCGTTGCGGAGCACGGGCACGGGGATACGCTCAGACACCAGCCTTGCCCCCAACTGGCGCGCGGCCTAGCTTCCCGTGTACGATCTGTACGGTGGCGGATAGGGTACACTGGTGAATCTGCGGGGGCGCATGGCGGCAGACAAGAGGCGGAAGCTGAAGCGGCTGCGGAGGCTCCCGGAGCGGGTGCAGCGGCTACTTACGTTCGGGATCTACGCCGCGTCGTTTGAGGTGCCGCGCGAGCGCCGCGCGCCTGAGATGGTGGAAGCTCTGGACTGGTTGATCGACCTGTTGCACGCGAACGGCTACACGGCGCCGCTGTGGCTTGTCCGGCCGAAGTGGTACTACAGCCGTGGCGTCGATCTGCGCGGCCCCATGTGGGAGCGGCCCACGTCGGGGATGATGCTGGACATGGTGGAAAGCATCGTCGCGGACCTCCCCGAAGCGGAGCGGTCCGAAGCGATGCGGGAGCTACTTCACCTGTTCGCGGGGATCTACAACCAGGGCGGCACGGAGCCCCCGGAATGGCTCCGGGTCGGGCTGGACTGGTATGCGGAGGATGATGGGGAGGAGCTACCGCCGGACCTGATGCTAGACGTTCTGGACGCCTCTGTGCTGAACCTGCCAGAAGAACACCGGGCGGCAGCGCGGCACTCCATTCTGGAGCACTACGAAGCCATGTATAGGGGCACGGGCAAGCCGATCCCCGAATGGGTGCGGGTGGGGCTGGACGGTGCCCCACCCGCTTTGTAACGGAGAACGGGGTTTCAAACTGACCCACTACCGGTGAATGGCGCTCAGTGGTCCGTAGCCGGATGGACTTCACCGAAACTGCCTGGTTTGGGCGTGCCCCCCGCGGGGCGCGGGGGTCGGGCTTCGGCTCCGTAACGCAGCAAACAACGCTGCGTAACGGAGTCGAGCCCCGGCGGAAACAGCCCCGCCGGGTCTCGCCCCTTCGGGCCGAAATCCCTCACGCGGGGTGAGCGCTGGCGTCCGCTGGGGGCCCCACCCCGGGCCGCGCGCCACCCCTCCCCCGCCGCGGCGGTACACGGGTTGCGCGGTGGGCCTCCGGGCGCCGGCGGACCACGCCGGCACGGAACGCGACCCGCGAGGAAGCCGATGAGGGAGCTCAGGACGGAGGACGAGGTGGACGCCGCCTTCGGCGAGGCGGTGGCGCTCGTGTACAAGCACAGCACGCGCTGCCCCATCAGCCTGATGGCGCACCAGGAGGTGGAGCGCTTCGCCGAGGCGCACCCGGAGGTGCCGGTGTACCTCGTGGACGTGATCTTCGGCCGGCCGCTGTCGCTGTACCTGGCGCAGCGCACCGGGATCGTTCACCAGTCGCCGCAGGCGATCCTGCTGCGCGGTGGGGAGCCGGCGTGGAGCGCCTCGCACATGGGGATCACCGCGGACGCGCTGGCGGACAGCCTCGGTGCCGCGGTGCGCCAGCCGCCCTGAGCGAGCGCTCCCGCACCCGGACCACACACCACCACCTGCGTGAGGGATTTCGGCCCGAAGGGGCGAGACCGCGCGGCTGTTTGCGCGGGCTCGACTCCGTTACGCAGCGTTGTTTGCTGCGTTACGGAGCCGAAGCCCGACCCCGGCGCCAGCCGGGGGCACGCCCGAACTCGCAGTTCAAACCCGTCGCACGTCGTAGCGCAGGACCACCAGGCCGCTGCCGTACGCCGTGCACTCCGTGAGCTCCAGCCGCACGGCGCGCGGCAGCGAGGGCGCCAGCGGGATGCCGCCGCCGAGCAGGATGGGGTTCAGCCCGATCTCCACGGTGTCCACCAGCCCCGCCGCCGCCAGGCTCGCGAACAATGCCCCGCCGCCCGCCAGCCAGATGTCGCTGCCGGTGTCTTCCGCGCGCAGGGCGGCCACGACGGCGGCCGCGTCCTCCGCGACGACCGTGACGTCGGGAAAGTCCTCCGCCCGCAGCGTGCGCGAGAACACGTACCCGCGGATCCCCGGCATGGCGCCCCCGCCGGCGGCCACGGCGGCCTCGAAGGTCCGGCGCCCCATCAGCGCCGTGTCGATCTCCCGGAAGAAGGCCATGCCGTCGTACCCGGGATCGCCGATCATCCAGCCGACGCCGTCCTCCGGGTCGGCGATGAAGGCGTCCAGGCTCATCCCCACGGCGTAGCGAACGCGTCTCATCCCGGGCTCCTGGGCGGGGGTGGCCGGCCTCGCGGCGCGTGGTGTGCACGGCGCGGGAGCCGGGGAGGCCGGCCGCGCGTGTGGGGCGGCGGCGGCCCGGAAAACCTGAACCTGCGGGGGCATGACGGAACCGGCATACCCGGCGGCGCGCGCGGTCGCCGCCACGGTGGAGGAGATCTTCGCGCGCCACCTCGCCGCGGCGTGCGGGGAGGGCGGCGACGACCTGGCGCCCCGCCCCGACGCGGCGGCGGTGGAGGCGGTCGTGGACACGGCGTTCTGGGCCAGCCTGCGCCGGGAGGAGGGGCGCGCGACCCGCGTCTCGCTCGCGTTCCTCCCGCCGGAGCGGGCGCACGGCCCCATGCTCTTCGAGGCGCGGCTCCCCTTCACCCCCGGCGGGCTCGCCCGGCTGTCGCCGGCCGTGGAGCGTCCCGGCATCCACCTGGGCGTGTGGCGCGACGGCGGCGAGCTGTACGTGTGGGGGACCACGCGCAGCATCCCGCGGCTCTGCTTCGTCCTGGAGGTGGTGGAGCCGGGGGTGCTGGTGGTCAAGTACCGCCGCGGCGACGAGTTCAGCAAGTTCGCCAACGTGGTGGTGTTCGCGGGCGACCAGGTCAAGGTGGTGGACGAGGGGGGCGCCCGCCTCCCCGACTGCCCGCCGCTGGTGACGCTGCTCCTGGGCTCCGACGCCCCCGGCGCCCGCGCCGACTCGGTCAACGTGCTCCTCCAGCTCGCCGTTTCCATGCGCTCGCACGGGCGCGGCGGGTCGCTCCTGGTGGTCCCCGGCGGCAGCGCGCGCTGGCGCGAGTCCATCGTGTCGCCCGTCCGCTACTCGGTGGTGCCGGCGTTCGCGGAGCTCGCCAAGCTGACCGGGCAGGAAACCGAGGAGCGCAGGCGCAGCGCCTGGCAGGAGGCGTTCGAGCGCGCGGTGGAGTCCATCGGCGGGCTCACCGCGGTGGACGGCGCGGCGGTGCTCAGCGACCGCTACGAGCTGCTCGCCTTCGGGGCCAAGATCGGACGCCCGGACGGGAGCCCGCCGGTGGAGCAGGTGGTCCTCACGGAGCCGGTGCTGGGGAGCGAGCCGCTGGTGCTCCACCCCACGCAGCTCGGCGGCACCCGCCACCTGTCCGCGGCGCAGTTCGCGCACGACCAGCGCGACGCCTTCGCCCTGGTGGCCTCGCAGGACGGCCGCTTCACCATCTTCGCCTGGTCGCAGTGCGAGGGGATGGTGCACGCCCACCGCGTGGAAACGCTGCTGCTGTAGCGGTCCGGGGCCCGCGCTGGCGCCGAGCTTGCACGGCACCCGCCGCTCACCGCGCCAACACGGTCCCGGAGCATGCGATGTACGACTCGGAAAGGGCAGGGCTGGAGGAGATGCGCGCGCGGTTCGACCGCGCCGCCGCGGAGCGCGCGCCGGACACCCGCGCCGTCGCCGACGAGTACCTGGCCGCGCTGACGGAGTTCATCCGCTCGTTCGACTCGGGGCCCGCCGCCGATCCCGTGGTCGCCCAGGAGGACACCACCGGCCAGCTGGGCCGGCTGGAGGACTTCGCCGCCTGGGCGGAGGCCGAGCGGCACCGCGTGAGGCGGGCGCTCGCCGACGTCGGCTGAGGGGCGCCGCTTCAGCCTCCTTCGCCCGCGCGGCCGTCGCCCTCCACCACGAAGTGGGGGCGACCGGCCTCGTGGGGGCGAAAGAGCCGCCACGCCTCCGCGGCGGCGCCGGCCGGGAACAGGACCAGCCGGTAGCCGCCCCCCAGGTACAGCGCCGCCTCCCCGTGGTCGCCCACCTCCACGCGCTTCACCCGGAGGCGGTCCGGGTCCGTGTTCACCAGCGAGCCGGTCGCGGGGTCGAAGCCCCGCAGCACCCGGCCCAGCTGCCGCTCCTGGAACGTCTCCCCCTCCTCCCAGTCCCAGCCGGGCCCGGCGTCGCGCGGGTCGGCCGGCCTCCACAGGTCGTCGGAGCCGGTCAGCGGGCCGCTCACGTGGTCCAGCCGCCACGGGCACGACAGGTGGAGCGCGTACTCGCCGCCCGTGCCGCGCGCCAGCGGCCGCACCGTGCCGAAGTGGAAGCCGCGCATGGAGCCCATCAGGCGCGCGATGGTGAGCGGCAGACCCATTATTTGGTCCAGCTCCGCCTGGATCCGGGCGCGGGTCCGCGCGGCGTCGGCCAGGGCGTGCTCGAAGGATTCCCTGCTCACGCGGTTGTCGGATCGGGTTGAAAGCACGGTTCGGGCGTGCCCCCGGCTGCGCCGGGGTCGGGCTTCGGCTCCGTAACGCACGAAACAACCGTGCGTAACGGAGTCGAGCCCCGGCAAACAGCCGCCGGGTCTCGCCCCTTCGGGCCGAAATCCCTCACGCGGGGCCCGCGCTGGCGTCCGCGAGGGGAGCCCGGGCGCGCACGCAGAAGAAGCGGCCCTCGCCCGGGTTCGTTCCCTCGGCCACGTCGGGCGCTTCGAAGCCCGCGCCGCGCAGGTGCAGCTCGACGTCGGCGAGCTCGTACAGCGCGAAGCCGTGCCGGTGCCCGGGCCATGCTTCCAGCGCGGCCCGGTCGGTGAAGGTCAGCACCAGCCTTCCTCCCGGGGCGAGCACGCGCCGGCACTCCGCCAGCGCCCTGCCCACGTCCGGCCAGAAGTACAGGGTGTTGACGCTGCACACGGCGGAAAAGGCCGCCGCCGGGTACGGGATCGCGTCGATGGAGCCCGGGCGGATCTCCGCCCGCCCCACCGCGATCTCCGTGCGGAAGCGGCGCCGGGCCCGGGCCACCATGTCCGGCGACACGTCCACGCCCGCGGCGAAGGCGCACGGGCCGGCGAGGACGTCGCCGAGCAGCGCGCCGCCCCCGAAGCCCACCTCCAGCACGCGGTCGGCGGGGGCCGGCGCGAGCTGCCGCAGCGTGAGCCCGTTCATCGCCCGGTTCCCGCGGTTCAGCAGCGGGGCCATCACCCAGCGCCCGAACGGGCCGGAGGGGAGGGCGAGCTGCCGCGCGACGAAGGCCTGGAGCGACATCGGCACCGGTGGAAGGGGCGAGGGAGGCGCGGACCGGGCGGAGGCTCCCTACTTTCCCAGCGCCACCCGCAGCGCCCCCTCCAGGTCCGGGTACTGGAAGACGAACCCCGCCTCGCGCAGCCGGTCCGGCACGGCGCGCTGGCTGGCGAGCAGCGCCTGGTCCGCCATCTCCCCCAGGGCGAGCCGGAGCATGAACTCCGGCACGCCCAGCACCGTGGGGCGTCCCAGGACGCGGCCCAGCGTCCGCGTGAACTCCGCGTTGGTGACCGGGGCCGGCGAGGTCAGGTTGGCGGGGCCGGCGAGCCCGTCCGCGCGCAGGGCGAAGCGCAGCGCCTCCACCGTGTCGTGCAGGGACACCCAGCTCATCCACTGCCGCCCGCTCCCCATCTTTCCGCCCACCCCCAGCTTGAAGGGCGTGAGCATCTTTTCCAGCGCGCCGCCCTCCCCCGCGAGCACCACCCCGATGCGCGGGTGCACCACGCGGATCCCCGCCGCGCGCGCCGGCTCGGCCGCATCCTCCCAGGCGCGGCACACCTCCGCCAGGAAGCCGGTCCCCGGCGTCGACGCCTCGGTGAGCACCTCGTCGCCGCGGTCGCCGTACCAGCCGGTGGCGCTCGCGCTCACCAGCACCCGCGGCCGCGGCGACAGGCCGGCCAGCGTCCGCGCCACCAGCGACGTGCCCTGCGCGCGGCTGTCCATGATGCGGCGCTTGCGCTCCTCCGTCCACGGCGGCTGCCCCACGTTCTCCCCGGCCAGGTGCACCACGGCGTCCACCCCCTCCAGCGCCGCCGTGTCGATCTCGCCCAGCGCGGGGTTCCAGTACACCTCGTCGCCGCCGGCGACGGGGCGCGAGCGCACCAGCCGGAGCACGGTGTGGCCGTCGGCGCGCAGCGCGCGCACCAGCGGCGTGCCGATCAGCCCGGTGGAGCCGGTGACGGCCACGCGCATGGGGGCGGCGGCGCCGGGAGCAGCGGGAGCGGGTGTGGACATGGCGACCAGGGGCTGTGGGCGGATGGACGGACGCACCGCGCGAGGTCCCCGCAACAACGCGACCAGACAGAATTCGGCAGAGCGGTCAGCCGTCCGACGACGGCACCGAGAACTGGTAGCCCACCGACACGGACGGCCCGCTCAGGTTGAGCCCCCGCGGCCACCCCGCGGGCACCGCGTCCACCCCGTCCGGGAGCGTCCACTCCACGCTGGGGAAGTAGCGGAAGCGGTACGTGGGCTCCACGAAGAGCCCCGAGCGGTGGTACAGCCCCACCGACACCCCCAGCTCGAACGTCTCGCCCTCCAGCGAATACTGCCGCCCCTCCGGGTCGTACGCCTGCAGGTTCACCGTCTGGAGGAAGCCGGTGTGCAGCCCGAAGTAGAAGTCCTCGAACCCCAGCGGCATCCTGCGCTCGCGCGACGCGTACGCCGCGATGGAGGGGAGCGCCCGCACCGCGCCGCGCAGGTCGAGCGTCGCCTCGTCCGAGCGGAACCCCGAGAGCTGCCCGTAGCCCAGCGCCAGCTCGAAGCCCCAGCCGCTCCCCTCGGGCGTGGCCAGGCTGATGACGGCCTCCAGCCCGAAGCCGTAGAGGCCGCAGTTGCCGGAGTCGGTGGCGACGCCGGAGCCGGTGAGGCACCCCAGGTTGCCGGACACGGTCACCGCCTCGGTCTTGGAGAACAGCTCCTCGATGGCGGCCTGCGCGCGGGCGGCGCCGGGGAGCCCCAGGAGGGCGAGGAAGGCGAGGAAAGCGAGGGCGAGGGAGCGGGGCACGGGGTCCTTTTCCGGTGCGCGAAGTGGGTGGAGATCCGCCGGGGACGGCGGGTTGACAGCCGTGGAAATGTGTTTATCTTCATGCGTCGCCGCTGGTTGCAGGCGACGGGGCCGGCGGCCTCCGGGGGAACCCGGGAGCCGCGGAACCACGGAGCTGCGGCTCCGACGGAGTCCACGCCCGATGTCCAACCCGAACGAAGGAGGTGATCCCTTGGCCAAACCGAATGCTGTTCGTTCCCTGACCCGGGCAAGCGATCGCCGCGTCGGCTGACGCCGGACTGCGCAGCGAACTTTCTCCGCAGCGGCGCGAGCCGGTCGGCATCGCGTCGGGGAGCGGCAGAATCGAGGGGCCGTCGGATGGTAATCATCCGGCGGCCCCTTTGCGTTCGCAAGACCCGCGTCGCCGGTGGGCACCGAGCACGCGAAACAGGCGCCCCCGCCGGGAGATCCCGGCGGGGGCGTTTTTCGTCGGCGAGGCGATGACCCCGCGCTCCCGCGCGGCGTGCCCCGCCACGAAAGGATTGACACCGGGAGATGTTTTGCGCATTAATGGTCGGGAAGTATATGTATCATGCCCGGGCGGGTGTCACCCACAACCAGGGAGTGCACGATGAAGCGTCTCGACCGGAAGGTGCTCCAGGGAGCGTTCAACGCGCTCATGCTCGGCGTCGTATGCGTGGGCGCCGGCAAGGCGCTCTCCTCGCCGGCGGCCGCGCAGATCACGGCGGGGTTCTGCTCGGCGTCCGAGCAGCGCTACTGCAACGAGTACTGCATGTCGCTGTACCCCCAGGGCGCGCTCTCGCGGTGCATCAAGTACTCCACCGGCGCAGTGAACTGCAACTGCCAGCCGTTCTGAGCCGCGGGTGCCGCGCCCGGCGCCCGGACCGTCACCCTCACGAGAAAGGTGGACGATGCGGAGATCCAACCGGAAGCCGTTGCGGGGAGCGGTCAACGCGCTGATGCTGGGCGCCATCGGCCTGGGCGCCGGCCAGGCGCTCGCGGCGCCGCCGGAGGCCTCGGCGGGGGCGGCGGCGTGCTCGGCGTACGAGCTGCAGCGCTGCGTCGAGTACTGCGACAACCTGCACGGGCCGGGCAACTCGCAGGCCCGCTGCACCCAGTACGCGATCGGCCCGCGCTGCAGCTGCATCCTGATCTGAGCGGCCGGCGCCGCCGGGCCCGCGCACGTCACGGTCCTCGCGAACGCTCCGGCGCCCCACGCGCCGGG
>JBEVLE010000287.1:0-2970 GCA_040509335.1 Longimicrobiaceae bacterium
CGCGCTGCACCTGCTCGGCGGCCGTCTCGAGCGCTCCCTTCCGCGCGCCGGCGGGGAGCCCCGACAGGTCGATGGCCACGAGCGGGCCGCGCGCGCCCGGCCCGGCGTGCGACGCCGTCCAGCCGCCCTGCGCCTCCTGGCGGAAGCGCAGCCGCAGCGCGTCGTGGTGCGCTTCCACCGCCGCGGCAGCGCGCGCCAGCAGCCCGGCGTCCAGCGCCTCCGCGGGGCGCAGCAGCAGCCCCATGTTGTAGTGGTGACGCGCCGGATGCTCGGCGGTGAAGAAGCGCCGCTGCACCGGCGTCAGCGGCGCCTCGCCCGTGACCGGGCCCTGCGCTGCTGCGTCCGCCTCCGCGTCCACCCGCTCCGCCACCCCGGCGAGGGCGGCGACCGTGGGATGCTCGAAGATCTGCCTGGGCGTCAGCCTCAGCCCCCGGGCCCGGGCCCGCGAGACCACCTGGATGGACAGGATGCTGTCGCCGCCCAGCTCGAAGAAGTTCTCCTCCACGCCGACGTGATCCAGCTTCAGCACCCCGGCCCACACCTCGCACAGGATGCGCTCGGCCTCCGTGCGCGGCTCGGCGCGCCCCCCGGCCGCGCTCCCGCGCTCCGGCGCCGGCAGCGCGCGCCGGTCCACCTTGCCGCCGGCGGTGAGCGGCAGCCGTTCAAGCACCACGAGCGCGCCCGGCACCATGTGCTCCGGCAGCCGCCCGGCGAGGTGCGCCCGCAGGTCGGCAGCGGACAGCTCCACCTCCGCCCGCGCCGCCACGTAGCCCACCAGCCGCTTCTGCCCCGGCACGTCCTCGCGCGCCAGCACCAGCGCTTCCCGTACGCCCTCCACGCCCAGCAGCGCCGCCTCGATCTCCCCCGGCTCGATGCGGAAGCCGCGGATCTTGACCTGCGAGTCGGTCCGCCCCAGGTACTCCAGCTCACCCCCGGCGAGCCACCGCACCCGGTCTCCCGTCCGGTACAGGCGCCCCCCCGGCGCGCCGCCGAACGCGTCCGGCACGAAGCGCTCGGCCGTCAGCTCCGGCCGCCCCAGGTACCCGCGAGACACCCCCGCCCCCCCGACCCACAGCTCCCCCGGCATCCCCACCGGAGCCGGCTCCCCCCACCCGTCCACCACGTACGCCCGCGTGTTGGCCACCGGGCGCCCGATCGGCGGCGCCTGCGCCACCCCCGGCGCGCACGCGTGCGCCGTCGTGTAGATGGTCGTTTCCGTCGGGCCGTACATGTTCACCAGCCGCCGCCCCACCGACCAGCGTGCCGCCGTCTCCGCCGGGCACCGTTCCCCGCCGGTGCTGACCGTGTGCAGCGCCGGGAGCTCCGTCTCCCCCAGGATCTCCAGCAGCGCGGGCGTGCTCACCCACACCCCGATCTCCCGCTCCCGCAGCAGCGCGCCCAGCCGCTCCGCCGAAAGCACCACCTCGCGCTCGGCCACGTGCAGCGCCCCCCCGCTCAGCAGCGCCACGAAGATCTCCAGCAGCGAGGCGTCGAAGCTCGGCGAGGCCGTCTGGAGCACACGGCTCCCCGGCCCCGCCCCGAAGGCCTCCACCGCGCGCGGCAGCAGGTTCGCGGCGTTGCCGTGCGTGACCACCACCCCCTTGGGCAGACCCGTGGAGCCAGAGGTGTAGATCACGTACGCCGCGTTGTCCGGCCCCACGCCGCTTTCCACGGGGGCCTGGGCCGGCGGGTCCGGCTCCGCGCGGAGGTCCAGGCACACCCGCGACCCGGTGAAGGAGGGCAGGACGTCCCGGAGGGCGGGCTCCGCCAGCAGCACGGAGGCGCCCGAGTCGGCGAGCATGTAGGCGAGGCGCTCGGCCGGGTAGGCGGGGTCCAGCGGCACGTACACGCCGCCCGCCCTGAGGATGCCCAGCAGGCCCACGACCATCGCGAGGCCGCGCTCCACGCACAGCCCCACGCACGTCTCGGGGCCGACGCCGCGCCCGCGCAGCAGGTGGGCGAGCCGGCCGGAGCGGCGCTCCAGCGCCGCGTAGGTGAGCGACTCGTCCCGGAAGACCACCGCCACGGCGTCCGGCGTGCGCGCGGCCTGCTCGGCGAAGAGCTCGTGGAGGCAGGCCCGCGGCGGGTCGGAGGCGGTGGCGTTCCAGGCCTCCAGCACCCGGGCGCGCTCCGCCCCGCGCAGCAGCGGCAGCTCCGAGAGACGCCGCTCGCCGGGCGCCGCCATCGCCTCCAGCACCCCCTCCAGCTGCGACGCGACCCGCTCCACCGCCTCCGCTTCCACCCGGCCGCGGTCGTAGCGGATCTCCATCCTGAGCCTTGCGGTCGCCTGCGCCTGGAGGCCCAGCGGGTAGCTGGCCTGCTCGCGCCCCCCGGACGGGCGCACCCGCAGCCCGCCCAGTCCGTTCGCGCCCGCCTCGCCGACCGCTTCGTCCACGGGGTAGTTCTCGAAGACCACCAGGGTCTCGAACAGGGGCTGCCCGGCCGGCACCTCGCTCCACCTCTGCACGTCCGCCAGCGGCGCGTGCTCGTGCTCGCGCGCCTCCACCTGCTCCTTCTGCAACCCTTGCAGCCACTCCCGCACCCCGGCCGCCGCGTCCAGCCGCACCCGGACGGGGAGCGTGTTGATGAACATCCCCACCGTCTCCTCCGCCCCCGCCAGCTCCGCCGGCCGCCCCGCCACGGTCGCCCCGAAGACCACGTCGTCCTCGCCCGCGTGACGCCCCAGCAGCAGGGCCCAGGCCCCCTGCACCAGCGTGCTCATGGTCACGCCCCATCCGCGCGCCCGCGACTGCAGCGCGCGCGTGCCCTCCTCGCCGAGGAGCAGGTGTGTCTCCCCATGCCCCTGCTCCGCCACCGCGGCGCGCCGCTCCCCGGGAAGCGGGGTCGGCGCGGCGAAGCCCGCCAGCGCCCGCCTCCAGAAGCGCTCCGCGCCGGCCAGCTCCTGCCGCTCCAGCCACGCCACGTATTCCCGGAAGCGCCGCCCCTGCGCCAGCCGCGGCGACTCGCCCC
>JBEVLE010000288.1:0-7055 GCA_040509335.1 Longimicrobiaceae bacterium
CGCGCTGCACCTGCTCGGCGGCCGTCTCGAGCGCTCCCTTCCGCGCGCCGGCGGGGAGCCCCGACAGGTCGATGGCCACGAGCGGGCCGCGCGCGCCCGGCCCGGCGTGCGACGCCGTCCAGCCGCCCTGCGCATCCTGGCGGAAGCGCAGCCGCAGCGCGTCGTGGTGCGCTTCCACCGCCGCCGCCGCGCGCGCCAGCAGCCCGGCGTCCAGCGCCTCCGCCGGGCGCAGCAGCAGCCCCATGTTGTAGTGGTGCCGCGCCGGCTGCTCGGTGGCGAGGAAGCGCCGCTGGATCGGCGTCAGCGGCGCCTCGCCCGCGACCGGACCCTGCGCCGCCTGGTCCGCCTCCGCGTCCACCCGCTCCGCCACCCCGGCCAGGGCGGCGACCGTCGGGTGCTCGAAGATCTGCGTGGGCGTCAGCTTCAGCCCCCGCGCCCGGGCCCGCGAGACCACCTGGATGGACAGGATGCTGTCGCCGCCCAGCTCGAAGAAGCTCGCCTCCACCCCGACGTGGTCCAGCCTCAGGACCCCGGCCCACACCTCGCACAGGATGCGCTCGGCCTCCGTGCGCGGCGCGACGCGGCCCCCGGCCGCGCTCCCGCGCTCCGGCGCCGGCAGCGCGCGCCGGTCCACCTTGCCGCCGGGGCCGAGCGGCAGCCGCTCCAGCACCACGAGCGCGCCCGGGACCATGTGCTCCGGCAGCCGCCCGGCGAGGTGCGCCCGCAGCTCCGCCGTCGAGACCTCCATGCCGGTCTCGGGCACCACGTACGCCGCCAGCCGCCGCTCGCCGGGCACGTCCTCGCGCACGGTAGCCACGGCCGCCCGCACGGCCGGGTGGCCCAGCAGCACGCTCTCGATCTCGCCCGGCTCGATGCGGAAGCCGCGGACCTTGACCTGCGCGTCCATCCGGCCCAGGAACTCCAGCTCCCCCCGGGCGAGCCACCGCACGCGGTCCCCGGTGCGGTACAGCCGCGCGCCCGCATCGCCCGAGAACGGGTCCGGGACGAACCGCTCCGCCGTCAGCCCGGCGCGCCCGTGGTAGCCCCGCGCCACCCCCGCCCCACCGACGTACAGCTCCCCCGGCACGCCGGCCGGCACCGCTTCGCCCCATGCGTCCAGCACGTACGCGCGTGCGTTCGCCACCGGCCGCCCGATCGGCGGCGCGCCCACGGCACCCGGGGACAGCACGTGTGCCGTCGTGTAGATGGTCGATTCCGTGGGCCCGTACAGGTTCACCAGCCGCCGCCCCGCCGACCAGCGCGCCGCCGCCTCGCCCGTGAGGCGCTCCCCGCCCGCGCTGACCGTGCGCAGCGCCGGGAAGCCGCCCTCCCCCAGGCTCCCCAGCAGCGCCGGCGTGCTCACCCACACGTCGATCTCCTCGTCGCGCAGCAGCGCGCCCAGGCGCTCCGGGGCGAGCACCACCTCGCGCTCCACCACGTGCAGCGCCGCCCCGCCGAGGAGCGCCGCGAACAGCTCCAGCAGCGAGGCGTCGAAGCTCACCGAGGCGGTCTGCAGCATCCGGCTCCGCGGCCCGGCGCCCAGGATGCGCACCGCGTCCGGCAGCAGGTTCGCCGCGTTGCCGTGCGTGACCACCACCCCCTTGGGCAGGCCCGTGGAGCCCGAGGTGTAGATCACGTACGCGGCGTTCTCCGGCGCCACCCCGCTCGCGGAACGCGCCTCGCCCCCGGCGGGGTCCGCATCCCCCGCTTCGTCCAGGCTCACCCGCGCCCCCGCGAAGGAGGGCAGGACGTCGTCGGACGCGGACCCGGCCAGGAGGACGGCGGCGCCCGAGTCGGCGAGCATGAAGGCGAGGCGCTCGGCCGGGTAGGCGGGGTCCAGCGGCACGTACACGCCGCCGGCCTTGAGGATGGCCAGGAGCCCCACGACCATGGCCGCCGAGCGCTCGGCGAACAGCCCCACGCGGCTTTCCGGGCCCACGCCGCGGCGGCGGAGGGCGCGGGCCAGCCGGTCGGCGCCGCGGTCGAGCTCCGCGTAGGTGAGCGACTCGTCCCGGAAGACCACCGCCACGGCGTCCGGCGTGCGCTCCGCCTGCCGCTCGAAGAGCTCGTGGAGGCACGCCCGCGACGGCTCGGACGCGGTGGCGTTCCAGCCCTCCAGCACCCGGGCGCGCTCCGCCCCGCGCAGCAGCGACAGCTCCGACAGGCGCCGGTGCGGGTCGGCTGCCATGGCTTCCAGCACCGCTTCCAGGTGCCCCGCCATCCGCGCGATCGTGTCCGCCTCGAACAGCGCCACCCGGTAGGTGAGCACCCCGAGCAGGGCGTCCCCGGCGTCGGTGAAGACCAGGTCCAGGTCGTACTTGGCGATCTGCCCGCCGCCCGTGTCGAAGCGGTCGAGCTCCACCTCCCCCAGCAGCAGCTGCTCGTCGTCCCCGGCGGCCTGCACCAGGGTGAAGATCGTCTGGAACACCGGCTCGTGCGTCGGGCTGCGCTCCAGCGCGAGCTCGTCCACCAGCCGCTCGAAGGGCAGCTCCTGGTGGTCGTACGCGCCCAGCGTTGCTTCCCGCACCCGCGCCAGCAGCCCGGTCCAGGTGGGGTCGCCGCCCAGCTCCACCCGCAGGGAGAGCATGTTGACGAAGAAGCCGATCAGCCCTTCGATCTCGTGCCGGTTGCGCCCCGAGATGGGGCTGCCGACCACCACGTCCTCCTGCCCCGCGTACCTGGCAAGCAGCGCCTGCCACCCCGCCAGCAGCGTCATGAACAGCGTCGCTCCCTCGCGGCGCGACAGCTCGCGCAGCGGGTGCAGCAGCCCGCGCGGGAGGACCATCCGGTGGCTCTCGGCGCGGGGGCTCTGCCGCGGGACGCGCGCGTGGTCGGTCGGGATCTCCAGCAGGGGAGGAGCTCCCGCCAGCCGCTCCTTCCAGTAGCCGATCTGCGCCTCCAGCACTTCGCCGCTGATCCAGCGGCGCTGCCAGACGGCGTGGTCGGCGTACTGCACCGGCAGCTCCGGGAGGCGCGGCTCCTCGCCCCGGCCGAAGGCGCCGTAGAGCTCCGTGAACTCGCGGACGAGCACGCCCCGGCTCCAGCCGTCGGTGACGATGTGGTGAAGGTTGAAGCACAGCACGTGGTCGGCCTCGCCCAGGCGCAGCAGCGTGCAGCGCAGCAGCGGCCCGCGCGCCAGGTCGAACGGCCGCAGCGCCTCCTCCCGGGCGAGTCTCCGCGCGGCCGGCTCCCGCTCGGCTTCCGGCAGGCCGCGCACGTCCACCACGGGCAGCGGCACCGGGGCCGCCGGGTGGATCACCTGCACGGGCACGCTGTCCCGCTCCGCGAACGTGGTGCGCAGCGATTCGTGGCGCCGCGCCAGCCCGGCCAGCGCCGCCCGCAGCGCCGCGGCGTCCAGGCGGCCGCGCAGCCGCAGCGAGGCCGGCATGTTGTACGCGGCGCTCCCCGGCTGCAGCCGGTCCACCACCCACAGCCGCTGCTGCGAGAACGACAGCGGCAGCCCGGCCGTCCCGTCGCGCGGGATGCGCCCGATCGGCGGCGCGGCCGCGGCGCCCGCCCCCCGCAGGAGCGCGATGCGCTCCGCCAGCGCGCCGACGGTGCGCGCTTCGAACAGCACGCGCAGCGGCACCTCCACGGCAAGCGCCTGCCGCACCCGCGAGACCACCTGCGTGGCCAGCAGGGAGTGCCCGCCCAGCCGGAAGAAGTCGTCGTGCACCCCCACGCGATCGAGCCCCAGCAATCCCGCCCAGATCCCCGCCAGCACCTCCTCCATGGCGGTGCCCGGCGCGGCGTAGGCACCCTCCGCTCCCCACTCCGGGGCCGGCAGCGCCCGCCGGTCGGTCTTGCCGCTGGTGTTCAGCGGCAGGCGGTCGAGCGCCACGAACGCGCTGGGGACCATGTACCCGGGGAGCCGCGCGCCCAGGCGGTCCCGCAGCTCCGCCGGGGAAACGGTGTCCCCCTCCTCCGCGACCACGTAGGCCACGATCCGCGCTTCGCCCCGGGCGTCCTCCCGCACCGCCGCCACGGCGTCCCGCACTCCGGGGTGCTCCCGGAGGACGGCCTCGATCTCGCCCGGCTCGATGCGGAAGCCGCGCACCTTGACCTGCTGGTCCGCGCGCCCCAGGTACTCCAGCTCGCCGCCGGCCGTCCACCGGGCCCGGTCCCCGGTGCGGTACATCCGCTCGCCCGGGACGGGCGCGAACGGGTCCGGGACGAAGCGCTCCGCCGTTTCCGCCGGGCGCCCCGCGTAGCCGCGCGCCAGCCCGTCGCCGGCCACGTACAGCTCGCCCGCGGCGCCCGTGGGGACCGGACCCATCTCCCCGTCCAGCACGTAGGTGCGCGTGTTCCAGATGGGGCGGCCGATGGGGACGCGCTCCCCCGGAGCGGGAGCGGCGGCGCGCAGCGGGTGGTGGGTGACGTCCGCCGCCACCTCCGAGGACCCGTACAGGTTGAGGAGGGTCGCCCCCGGGACCGCGCGGGCGAAGCGGCGCGCCAGCCCGGAGGGGAGCGCCTCCCCGCTGCTCACCACCAGCCGCAGCCGCGGGCAGCGCTCGCCCAGCTCCGGGTGGGCGTCGAGGAGCGCGTCCAGGAGGGAGGGGACCAGGACGATGCGGGTCACCCCGTGCCGGGCGAGGTGGCCGACCAGCGCTTCCGCGTCGCGGGCGTCCTCGTCGGGGACGAGCACCGCGGGGACGCCGGCCAGGAGCGGCCCGAAGACCTCCCACACCGAGTCCACGAAGGCGAGCGAGGTCTTGTGGATGCACACCTCGCCGGCCGCGAACGGGTACTCGCTCCACATCCAGGCGAAGCGGTTGACCGCCGCCCGGTGCGTCCCCAGCACGCCCTTGGGCCGGCCGGTGGAGCCCGAGGTGTAGATCACGTAGGCGAGGCCGTCGGGAGACGGGGAGTGCGAAAGTGGCGCGTCCTCCGCGCCGTCGTTCTCCCCGTCCACCGCCACCACCTCGCCCCCGAACTCCGGGAGCCGGGCCAGCAGCCTTTGCTGCGTCAGCAGCACGGACGCGCCGGCGTCGCCGAGCACGTAGGCGAGCCGCTCGGCGGGGTACGCGGGATCCAGGGGCAGGTAGGCGCCGCCGGCCCTGAGGACGCCCAGCAGCGCCACCACCGTTTCCGGCCCGCGCTCCAGGCACACCCCCACGCGGGCCTCCGCCCGCACGCCGAGGGCGGCGAGACGGTGCGCCAGCGCGCCGGAGCGGCGCTCCAGCTCGGCGTAGGTGAGCGCCCGGCCGCCGCAGACCACCGCCACCGCCTCCGGGGTGCGCGCCGCCTGCGCGGCGAACAGCTCGTGGATGCACCCCTCGTGGGGGTGCGCCGCCGCGGTGGCGTTCCACGACTCCAGCAGCTGCCGGCGCTCCCGGGGCGGCAGCAGGGGGATCCCGGCCAGCGGCGTTTCCGGCGCCTCGGCGACGGCGTCGAGGAGCACGCGGAAGTGCTCCAGGAAACGGTCCACCGTGGCGACGTCGAACAGGTCGCTGTTGTACTCCGCCACCACCGAGGTGGCGGCGGTGACCTCCGCGACCAGCACCGACAGGTCGAACTTGGAGGTGCCGCTGTCGCCGGTGGGGACCGCGCTGTCGCTCAGCGAGTACATCGCCAACCCGGAGGAGTCCTCCGGGGGCGGGCCGTGGTTGGCCGGGCTCTGGATCCCCAGCATCACCTGGATCAGCGCGTTGCGGCTGGGATCGCGCTCCGGCCGCACCTCGTCGGTGATCACCTGCAGCGGCAGCTCCGCGTGCGCGTACGCCGCCGCCGTCCAGCCCCTGACCTGCTCCACCAGCTCGCCGAACCGGAGCCGCGCGGTGGGGCGCGCCCGCACGGGGAGCGTGTTGATGAAGAAGCCGATGAGCAGCTGGGTCTCCGGGCGGTCCCGGTTGGCCACCAGCGACCCCATGGCGAAGTCCTCCTGCCCCGTGTAGCGAAAGCACAGCGCCTGGAAGGCGGCCACCAGGATCATGTGCAGGGTGGTGCGCTCCCGCTGCGCCAGCGACCGCAGGCGCCCGGCCAGCTCCGCCCCCAGCTCGCTCCCGCGCAGGCCGCCCCGGTAGCTCTGCACCGGGGGGTGCGGCCGGTCGGTGGGGAGCTCCAGCGTGGGAGGCACCCCGCGCAGGCTCTCGCGCCAGAAGGCCAGGTGCTGCTCCAGGCGCTCGCCCGAGAGCTGCTCCCGCTGCCACACGGCGTAGTCCGCGTACTGGATGGGGAGCTCGGGGAGCGGCGAGGGCTTTCCGGCCACGAACGCCTCGTACAGCATGCGCAGCTCGTAGAAGAAGACCCCGCCGGACCACCCGTCCATGATGATGTGGTGGCGGGTCAGCAGGAGAGCGTGCGTTTCCGGCCCGAAGCGGAGGAGCCGCGCCCGCAGGACGGGGCCGTCGACGAGGTCCAGGGGGCGCCGGGCCTCCTCGTCCAGCATCCTGCGGACGGTCTCCGGGCGCTCCGCTTCGGGGACGTGGGAGCAGTCGTCCACCGGCAGGGGGACCTCCACGTGCGGGAGGATCACCTGCACGGGACCCGCGTCGGTCTCGCGGTAGACGGTGCGGAAGACCTCGTGCCTGCGGACGATCTCCGCCAGCGCCCGCTGGGCCGCCGCCACGTCCAGCGGCCCCTGCTGCATGCGCGCCACGGGCACGTTGTACATGGGGCTGCCGGGCGCGATGCGGTCCACCACCCAGATGCGCTCCTGGGCGAAGGAGAGCGGGAGCGGCCCGGTGCGCGGCACCGGCCGGATCTCGGACGGGGCCTCCGCGCGCGCGTCGGCGAGGAGCGCGGCGACCCGCTGGGCCATCCCGGCCACGGTGGGGGTGTCGAACACGGCGTCCAGCGCCACGTCCACCCGGAACACGTCCTGCACGCGCGTGATCAGCTGCATCGCCGCCAGCGAGTGGCCGCCCAGCGAGAAGAAGTCGTCGTGCACCCCGATCCGCTCGAAGCCCAGCAGCGCCTGCCACAGCGCCGCCATGCGCTCCTCCACCTCGCCCCGGGGGGCGGTGTAGCGGGTCCCGGTCTCCGGCCGCGGCTGCAGCCCCGGCAGCCCGGCGGCGGCGCGCGCCGCGGGCTCCGCGGCGCCCCCCGGCTCCGGC
>JBEVLE010000289.1:0-19851 GCA_040509335.1 Longimicrobiaceae bacterium
CACGCTCGAGCGCGCCGTGCGGGTGATCCGCGAGGAGCTCAACGAGCGGCTGGCCGAGATGCGCACCAATGGGCGGTTGCTCGAGGCGCAGCGGCTCGAGAGCCGGACCAACTTCGACATCGAGATGATGCTGGAGATTGGCACCTGCTCGGGGATCGAGAACTACTCGCGGCACATCGCGGGGCGCGACGAGGGCGAGCGGCCGGCGTGCCTGTTCGACTACTTTCCCGAAGACTTCATGGTGATCGTGGACGAGAGCCACGTCTCCGTCCCCCAGATCGGCGGGATGTTCAACGGCGACCGGGCGCGCAAGCTGACGCTGGTGGACCACGGCTTCCGCCTTCCCAGCGCGCTGGACAACCGCCCGCTCAAGTTCGAGGAGTGGGAGAAGATGGTGCCGAAAGCGATCTTCGTCTCCGCCACCCCCGCGGAGTACGAGCTGGCGAAGAGCGGGGGCGTGGTGGTGGAGCAGATCATCCGCCCCACCGGCCTGCTCGATCCCGAGGTGATCATCCGCCCGGTAAAGGGCCAGGTGGACGACCTGCTGGCCGAGATCCGTGAGCGCGAGGTAAAGGGCGAGCGCGTGCTGGTGACCACCCTCACCAAGCGGATGTCGGAGGACCTGACGGACTTCCTGCAGCAGGCGGGGGTGCGCGTGCGCTATCTCCACAGCGACATCGACTCCATCGAGCGGGTGGAGATCCTGCGCGACCTGCGGCTGGGGAAGTTCGACGTGCTGGTGGGGATCAACCTGCTGCGCGAGGGGCTCGACCTCCCGGAGGTTTCGCTCGTCGCCATCCTGGACGCGGACAAGGAGGGCTTCCTGCGCTCGGCGTCGTCGCTGATCCAGACGGTGGGGCGAGCGGCCCGCAACTCGGAGGGCAAGGCGATCCTGTACGCGGACCACGTCACCGGCTCCATGCAGCGGATGATGGAGGAGACGGGGCGCCGCCGCGTGATGCAGGCGGAGTACAACCGCGAGCACGGCATCATCCCGCAGACCATCATCAAGTCGGTGCAGGAGATCGAGCGCTCCACGCGCGTGGCGGACGCCCGCACCAGGACGGAGCCGGAGCCCAAGGGGCGCAAGGTGGCGGAGTCGCGCGCGGCGTACGGCGCCCGCGACCCGGAGCTGCTGGTGAAGGAGCTGGAGCAGGAGATGCGCGACGCGGCGGCGCAGCTGGACTTCGAGCGGGCGGCGCTGCTGCGCGACCAGCTCCTGGAGCTGCGGGCGCAGCTGGACGGGGCCAGGAAGGCCACCGCGGCGGCGGTGCAGAAGGGGCGCACCCTCGGCGCGCTGCGGGGGTGACGGACGGATGGGGAGCGTGGCGCTGCTGACGGAGGAGGAGCTCGCGGCCTGGGGGGAGCGGGTCGGGGCGGAGGTGGAGGTGCCCGCGGTCTTCGCCCTGAACGGCGACCTGGGGGCGGGGAAGAGCACGCTGGCGCGCGCCGTGGCGCGGGGGGCGGGGGTGGAGGGGCCGGTCCCGTCGCCCACCTTCAACCTGCTCTTCCGCTACGAGACGCGGCGCGGGGTGGTGCACCACCTGGACCTGTACCGCCTGGAGCGGCAGGACGAGGTGTGGGAGCTGGGGTGGTCGGAGCTGGGGGCGGGTCCGGACCTGGTGCTCATCGAATGGGCGGAGAATGCCGAGACTCTGCTCCCGGTCCCGCGCTGGGAGGTGACGCTGGAGGACGTGGGCGACCCGGACCGCCGCCGCGTGGAGCTGTCCCCGGTGGGAAGTCCGCCCGCGCTGCCGTCCCTGCCGGCGGACGGAGGGATTCGGTGACGGGGGCGCCGGAGGGCCCGGTGCTGGCGCTGGACACCTCCACCAGCGTGGGCTCGGTGGCGGTGGGGCAGGGCGACCGGCTGCTGGCGGAGATCGTCCTCGCCGTGGGGTCGGGGCACTCGTCGGCGCTGCTCCCGGCCATCGACCGGGCGCTGCGCTCGGCGGGGCTGGAGGCGCGGGAGCTGGCCGGCGTGGTGGTGGGCGGCGGGCCAGGCTCGTTCACGGGGGTGCGCATCGCCGCGGCCACTGCAAAGGGGATCGTGCACGCGGCCGGGGTGCCGCTCTGGGCGTACTCCAGCCTGCTGGCGGCCGCGGCCGGGTGCTGGGGGGCGGACCGCCCGGTGTGCGCGCTCTTCGACGCGCGCCGCCGCGACGTGTACGCCGCGTGCTACCGCTTCGGCGCGGGGGTGGAGGAGACCATGGCGCCGGAGGCCCTCACCGTGGACGAGGTGCTGGAGCGCTTCCGCGGGGGCCCGCCCCCGCTCTTCACCGGGGAGGCCGCCGTGATCCACCGCGAGGAGATCGGGCGGGAAGCGGGGGTGCGGGTGGTGCCGGCCCACCTGGCAGCGCCCCGCGCGTCGGCGCTGCTGGCGCTGCTGCGGGCGGCGCCGGAGGCGGGGCGGGTGGCGGAGCCGGCGCACTGGGAGCCGGAGTACGTGCGGGCCTCGGGGGCGGAGCGGATCGCGGCGGCGGCGGGGAGGGCGCCGTGAAGCTGGGGGGCGAGGTGCCCCGCACCGAGGGCGCGGCCTTCCGGCTGCGCCCGCTGGGCGAAGCGGACCTGGACCGGGTGATGGAGATCGAGAAGGCCTGCTTCTCCACGCCCTGGAAGGAAAGCACCTTCCGCGGCCTGCTGCGCCGCACCGACACCGACCTGGTTGCCGCGGAGGACGAGGAGCTCCGGCTGCTGGGCTACGCGGTGTGCTGGACGGTGGTGGACCAGTCGGAGCTGGGCAACGTGGCGGTGGCCGAGGAGGCGCGGGGCGCCGGCGTGGGCCGGGCGCTGGTGGAGGCGGTCATCGAGAGGGTGCGGGCGCGTGACTCGCGGGAGTGCTTCCTGGAGGTGCGCGAGAGCAACGCGGTGGCGCAGGCGCTGTACCACGACATGGGCTTCGAGGTGGTAGGGCGCCGCCGCGCGTACTACGCGCTCCCCACCGAAGATGCCCTCGTTATGCGCCTTTTCGTGTAGGTTTTTCTTGACACCCGTGTGAACGGTGTCTACTTTGGGGTCTCTCATCCACCGGAAGTGCGACCCCGCCAACGACAAACCCCTGGAGGGTACGTGTCCCGAAGCCTGAACAAGGCCATCATCATCGGCAACCTCGGGTCCGACCCCGAGATCCGCACGACGGGCGGCGGGAGCCGCGTCGCGCAGTTTTCCGTGGCCACCAGCCGCAAGTGGACCACCAACTCCGGCGAGCAGCAGGAAAAGACGGAGTGGCACCGCATCGTGGTGTGGGGCAAGCTGGTGGACGTGGTGGAGAAGTACGTGAAGAAGGGGGACCGGCTGTACGTGGAGGGCGAGATCCAGTACCGCCAGTACGAGGACAAGGAGGGGGTGACCAAGTACACCACCGAGATCAACGCCCGCGAGCTGATGATGCTCGGCGGCCGTGAGGGCGGCGGCGGGGGCGGAGGTGGGTACGGCGGTGGCGGTGGCGGCGGTGGCGGGGGCGGGGGGTACGGCGGCGGCGGTGGTGGGGGCGGCTCGCGCGAGCGCTCCTCCGGCGGCGGCGGCGGGGGTGCTGCGGGCGGCGGAGCCGGCAAGGGCGGCCGCGGCGGCGACTACGATGACTTCCAGCCGCCTCCCTTCGGCGACGACGACGACGACCTGCCGTTCTGAAGTTGTAGTGGTTATCCGCTGTACGTAAGGATCCCACGGGATCTCGTTCCGGCGACCCTCCCGCAGTCTAGAGGGTCGCCGGACTGTTGAATCGCCCAACTCCCGATGGTTTTGTCGACCGTCCAGGATGTTGCCGGACACAGCCCAGATTACGCGCTTCTCGGAAGGACCCGCGGCATGCCTCCCCCGAATGGGCAGATCCGGGACTTTTGCGACCAACCACCATACTTTCCCCCGTGCGGGTCCTTTCGACTGCGCGGACGAGAGCTAAAACCTTCGCACCCACGCGTCTTCTAAGTATTCGCGCGATGACGGAGTTTGTTGCTCAGTACTCGCCTTTCGATAGCCCATAATCCATGGAGGATCGTCTCCTGTGCCTAGAGTCAACCGAACCCAACGCCACTTCGTTCAGGTCGAGAACTGCGGCCTCTGTGGCAATAGCCACTCGTTTCCCATCACTATGCTGTTGGACGAGGAGATTGGTGTACTCGGCATGACCACAACCCGGCTCGAGATCTCCCGGGTCGTATTGGTTTGTCCAGAAAAAGGTGGGAACATCGTAGTCACCATTCCAGTGAAGTTGACGTCCTTTCAATCGCTTCGCGAAATCTTGGGTGATCTGTAATGAGCGCTAAAGACCCACATGCCGCCCCGGCATCCACCAAGCAGGGGAGTGCAACTGAGCCGTTGCCTCCCACCCCGACCTGGGTAGTCGAACATGCGCCGCCTGCTTCCGCGAGGGACACCATCCTGCTGAAGTATGGAGAGGCTCTCGTCCTGTCCTCGACTGCACAGGCGGTTGATTTTCACAAAACAATGCTGACGCTGACTGCAACCTTCGCGACGCTGATCGCAAGCGCTGCGGGGCTCGTGATCTGGGGGGACAGCGATTACAAGCCAGGTTTGTTCGAGCGTCTGTTCCTTGCCGTGCCGGTTATCCTGATGCTGTTAAGCAGCATTTGCTTTGCCAGCGGGTTCTTTCCACGCTATAAAGAGATCTATCTGAGCAGTCCGACTTCGATTGAAAATGCTCTGGGGTCACTCATGAGCAGCCGTCGGTGGTGGGCGGTTGGCGGATTTCTGCTGTTCGCATCGTCGTTGCTCACGTTCGTTGGAGCTATCGTGTGGTACAATGGATAGTGCCCGGCCGACCCGATCCGGATACCTCGCGGGACCCATAATAGGAGCCATGCTTACCTCATTTCGGTGATGAGTTGCCTGAACGAACGGCGGCATAGATTAGGTTCAGCTCCCGATATCGTTCCCAGAGAAGGCGCATGGAAAAACACCCCCCTCGCATTGCGTGAGGGCTCGCCAACCGGAGCAATTGATAAAACTCACCGGATGGAGAAGCTACAATGTATCAAACTGATCTCAAGCGCAGGCTGGCCGAGTATCTGCGTGAGGACGGTCGCTACAGCCCGTTCACCTATACGATTGGACTCAGGTCGTCCATCTTGGACGCCGAAGCGTCGATTCGGTCCTATCCTCTGCCCAATCCCCTTTCCAATGAGGACCTGTCCGAGTTCTTGAGGTCACTCACCTTCTTTCACGAGTGGGCCCATCTCTGTCAGTTCCTCACCACCGCTTACGGGCTCCGCGTTCTTCGTTATACGATCGTCTGTCTTCGAAATCTCTCCCGGTGCGAAAGCTGGCAGATGCCGATCGTATCGACCCTACTAAATCGCCTGACTGCACTTTCCGCACACGAGATGACTACACTCGAAGGAGCGCTCATCTTCTTGGATGCCATGGATCAGCTCCGGCTTGATGTATCCAGCGTGTCGACACCTCCAATGGAACCCCGCAACGTCATTGACGTGGAGTTCCTGCCATGGTCTCCCCATTTCATCCCCATCGCTCACCAGAGCCTGCAGCGACATAGAGACTTCGCAGAGGAGATGGTGAATCGCGGAACTCATATTCGAAAGCTTCCGGTACTCCATTTTCGCACAGCTAAGGGTGAATACCGCATCGTCCTAAACGTCGCGGTGTTGATGGAGGCGTATGCAGTTTTGGTTGAGATGAATCACATTTACAACGCTCTAGGGCTTTCAGCGGAAGAAGTCTTCACTTTGCTACCCAAGGGAGACGAATATCACGTTTTGATTGTATATATGATCTACATGAATTACTGCGACTGGTCGAACTTGCTTCCTACATTGGGAGTATGCATTGATGCCGCGATGATGTATGATCCGTTTGTGCTCTACGACGTTCCTTGGGACGTCTCTGATGAGCAAGGGCGTGGGGACCAGTATCCTGGAGAAACCTTCCTCACGATATGCGGGGCTCTGCGAAATACTGCCCCCATCACGGAGCACACCCCTGAGGATACGAGCAGGTTCTACAAGGAACTGTGCGCCAACGCTGGATTGCCGGCGCCGGAGTGGATGGCCACGAGATCCTCCGAGGTCGCAAACTCCATATTGAACCAGAGTCGTTGGCAGGACACTCTCATGGGCTGTGCGGTAAAAGCGCACGCTGATGCGCTGAACTTCAGGTGTGACACAGGCGCCGCTTTTCCGCACTTCCTGCCGACCACGGGTTGGCTGAACGAGTTTGTTCAACTCGCGGGACCTGCTGTCTCCTTCTTCGATCTGGGTACACGACAGCCAAACCTGTTCGATCCGCGGAAAGTAGATGCAGTCACGGTTCACTCGCTGCTGTTGCAGGCGTTCGTCAGTTCTGACATACAGTGTCCGCTGAAGGAGGGAGATCCGTTCTACTGCCCCTCAGCAGGGTTGCCGCACGCAAGCGAATGTGTGTGGAGGCACGAGGGAGGAACGAGGGAATGCCTACTCGGCACCTTTATTCACGCGTTCGGGATTTCCCCTGCGGAACGGCGGGAGCATCGGGAGTGAGCGGTGACTCTCTGCTGGGAGGTCAGGCCGGCAATCGTGGCTCGCAGCGGATCAGGCGGTGCTGGCGCTACAGCGCGTTAGACCGCGCGTCTGTTTGCCGGGCTAGACTCCGGTGCTAGCTGGGCGGGGCACGCCTATACGCGTAGCGGTTTCCGTTCAGCCGGTCTCGAGCGGAGCCGGTACGCCCGCCCGCGACCGGAAGGCTCCGGGTGCTGAGGGACCACTTGCGCTTAGTTACTCTGCGACGTAAAGTACTTCTCCCACCGCTGACATGAGTAGAGTCGCTCGCCAGCCCGGAGAGGTGATCCGTTGACGGAGTACATCGAATCGGTCGAGGAGCTTCGCCGTCACTTTGCAGAGCCTTCCGAGCGCGCGGTGGGGAAGCAGCTCGCGCGGCTGGACGTGCACTGCCGCGCCTTCATCCGGCTGTCTCCGCTGGTGGTGGTCGCCAGCGGAAGCGACGGGCGGTTCGACGCGTCGCCGCGCGGCGGATCGCCCGGTTTCGTTAAGGTGGTCGACGACGCCACGCTGTGGATCCCGGACGCCGCCGGAAACAATCGCCTCGATTCGCTGGCCAACATCGTCGCGAGCGGACGAGCGGGGCTGCTGTTCCTGATCCCCGGCGTGGACGAGACGCTCCGCGTCAATGGCACCGCGCGAGTCTCCGTCGATCCCGGGATGCTGGCGCACTTCGCGTCGGATGGGCGGCCGCCGCGGGTGCTCCTCGAGATGGTCGTGGAGGAAGCGTTCCTTCACTGCGCGAAGGCGCTGATGCGCTCGCGGCTGTGGTCGGATGAGGCGCGGCAGGAGCGCGCAGTGCTGCCGACGATGGGCCGGATGCTCGCCGACCAGCTCGGCACGCCTGGTCCCGTGGAAACGCAGGCGCAGATGCTTTCGCGCTACGAGCGGGACCTCTGACCAGCCTTCCGTTCAGGTGCGGGCGGCGGCGGCCCCGTCCACCTCAACGCGCTGGAACGGCTCGCCGAGTTCGCCGTGAACGCCGGGCCGTTCGGGCTGCTGGTCACAGCGGCGGTCTTCGGCGATGCCGGGGTCCGCGACGTGGAGATGGGGATGGATCAGCTCCTCTTCACCTCGCTGCTCGGCAAGGCCGAATACCTGGGCGGGCGCTTTCTCGCCGCGCTGGCGGTCGATGCCGTCGTCCTGCTCGCCGTCCCGCTCGGCCTGGTGGCCGTGGAGGGGGTGGGTACGGCGGTGGTGGGGGGCGGGGGCGGAGGCTCGCGCGAGCGCTCCTCCGGCGGCGGCGGCGGGGGTGCTGCGGGCGGCGGAGCCGGCAAGGGCGGCCGCGGCGGCGACTACGACGACTTCCAGCCGCCTCCCTTCGGCGACGACGACGACGACCTGCCGTTCTGAGTTCGTAGTGCCGTACGCGTCGGCCGGACGGCGGCGGGCGTGGAGCATCCGGTGGGCCTGGAGGAATCCGGACCCACCGGATCTTTATTTGCGGGAGCTCCCGGCGCGGCCGTATCGAGCGTATCGTGGTACCTGTTCGCCACCCCATTCCTTCGCCACCTCCGCACTCCCGCCCAGCGTGACCGTCCTCCAGCTGCTCGCCGGGTCCGAGCTCCGGTTCGCGGCGCGCCGCCTCCTGCGCGCCCCGGGCTTCGCCGGGGCGGTGGTCCTCGTGCTCGCGCTCGGCGTCGGCACCACGACGGCCGTGTTCAGCCTGGTGAACGCCATCCTGCTCGAGCCGCTTCCCTTCCCGGAGCCGGACCGCCTCGTGCGGCTGACGCACACGGTCGGCGGCGCCGGGCGCGAGCCGGTGGAACTGTCCGACGCCATGGTCCTGCTCTACCAGGACGATGCGCGCGCGTTCGACGGCGTCGCCGCGTGGCGGTTCGACGACGGCGACCTCGGCGCCTCGGAGCCGGGGCAGACCGCGGTTCGCGTCCGCGGAGCGCGCGTCACGGCGAACTTCTTCGACGTCCTGGGCGTTCGCCCGGCGCTCGGCAGGGGGCTGGCCCCGGGCGAGGACCGGCCCGGCGCCGAGCGGGTCGTCGTGGTGTCGCACCGCGTCTGGCGGGAGCGCCTTCACGGCGCCCGCGACGCCATCGGCCGGCAGATCGTGGTGAACGACGTCCCGCGCACCGTCGTCGGGATCATGCCGCCGAGCTTCGCGTATCCCGCGCCCCACGTGGAGATCTGGCTTCCGCTCGCGCTCGACCCGGCGCACACGAAGCCGGCCACGCTCAACCTGGCCGGCATCGGGCGGCTCGGGCGGGGCGTGACGGCGGAGGCCGCGCGGGCCGACCTCGCGCGCGTGCTGACCCACGGCGGCGCCTCGCCGGCGACGTGGCAGGGCGCGCACGTCACGCCGCACGTGCAGTCGCTGCGCGACTCGATCGTCGGCCCCGTCTCGCAGCTGCTCTGGTTCGTGTTCGCGAGCGTGCTGCTGGTGCTCCTGGTCGCGTGCACCAGCGTGGCCGGGCTGCTGCTCGTGCGCGCCGAGCGCGCGCAGGTGGAGCTCGCCGTGCGCGCCGCGCTCGGCTCCGGCTTCATGGGGATGGCCGCGCTGACGCTGAGCGAGGCCGTGCTGCTCGGCGCGGTGGGCGGTGGGGCCGGCGTGCTCCTGGCCGCGGCGGCCATGCGGGTGGTGCCGAGCGCGGGCACGGCGCTGTCGCTCCCGCGGCTGGAAGGCGTGGGACTGGACGCGCCGGTCCTTGGGTTCGCGGTGGGGATCACCGTGTTCTGCGCGCTGTCCGTGAGCGCGCTCCCGCTCCTCCGCGCGCGCCGGGTGTCCACCGCGCAGGTCCTCCGCGGCGGGGGCACCGGGCCGGCGGGCGGCCGCTCGCCCCGGCGGGTGCGCGACGCCCTGGTGGTCGCGCAGATCGCGCTGGCCGTCGTGCTGGTCGCCGTGTCGGGGCTGATGACGCGCAGCTTCCTCCGCCTGAGCGAGGTGCGGCCCGGGTTCGACGCCGACCACGTGGTCACCTCCCGCGTCCTGCTGCCCTTTGCCAGGTACGGCGGCGCGGCCTCGCGCCTGGGATTCTTCGAGGCGCTGGTCCGCGAGGCGCGGGCGATCCCGGGGGCGCGCGACGTGGCGCTGACGGACTGGGTGCCCCTCAGCGGCGACCGCCACGACATGGCGATCGAGGTGGAGGACGACCGCTCGCGGGCGGGCGCCGGCGGCGCCGAGCACTCCGTCGCGCACGTGGACGGCGGCTACTTCCGGGCGCTGCGCATCCCGCTGCGCCGCGGCCGGACGTTCGGCCCGCAGGATGCCGCCCGTCCGTCGGACGAGGCGATCGTGAGCCGCGCCTTCGCCGAGCGGTACTGGCCCGGCGCGAGCCCGCTCGGCAGGCGCGTTCGCCCGGCCGGCGGCCGCTGGTACACCATCGTCGGCGAGGTGGGCGACGTGCACTACGACGGCCTGGAGAAGCCCGCGGACGCCGTCGCGTACTTTCCCGTCGTCACCGCCGCGAGCCCGGATGCCGCCGCGTCGCTGCCGGCCGCGCTCTCGCTGGTCGTCCGGACCGACGCCCGCGAGGGCGAGACGCTGTCGGCCGTCCGCCGGATCGTGCGCTCTCTCGACCCCGGCATCCCGACCTACGACGAGGGCTCGCTCGGCGAGCTCGTGCGCGGCGCGTCGGAGCGCGCCCGCGCGCTGATGGTGCTGGTGGCGATCGCCGGCGCCGTGACGTCGCTGCTGGGGGCCGTCGGCCTGTACGGCATCCTTGCGTACGGCGTCGGCATCCGCCGCCGGGAGCTGGGCATCCGGATGGCGCTCGGGGCCCGGCCGGGAGACGTGAGCCGCATGGTCTCGCTGGACGGCCTGCGCCTGGCCGGGCTCGGCATCGTGATCGGCACGGCGTGCGCGCTCGCCGCCTCGCGGCTGCTGCGCGGGCTGCTGTACGCCGTGGCTCCCACCGACCCGGTTGCGCTCGGCCTGACGCCCGTGGCGATCCTCGCCGTCGCGCTCGCCGCGAGCTGGATCCCCGCGCGCCGCGCGGCCGCCGTCCACCCGGCCGAGGCCCTGCAGGCGCAGTGACGCCCCGCCCGGAGGGGCGCTCCGCTCCCGCCCTTCCTCACCGGCCCTGTTGTCGGGGCCGCGGCCGCCGGTTATACTGAGGTACCGGAGCGAGACACAACTGGGGCCGGCGCTGACCCGAGACGGGGAGCGTCCCGGCCGTCCCATGCCCCCGGGCCATCGCGCGCCCCGGGGTGGGACCTCGTTCACCCCTGCCGGAACACCCGTGAAACCCTCCATCCTCCTCCTCGCCGGCCTCGCCGCCGCCTCGCCGCTGGCCGCCCAGGAACCGACCGCCCTCCCCGGGCAGGAGCGGACCCACGTCGTCCGCCCCGGTGACACCCTGTGGGACCTCGCCCGCGGCTGCCTGGGCGACCCTTTCCTGTGGCCCGAGCTGTACCGGCTGAACGCCGGGGTCGTCCGCGACCCGGCGCGCATCTACCCGGAGCAGCGGCTCGCCCTCCCGGAGTGCCGCGAGGGGCTTCCCCCCCAGGCTGCGTACACGCCGCGCGGCGGCGAGGAACTTTTCGCGCCGGACCGGGTCCTTCCCGCGGCCGGGACCGGCGACTTCCCCGTGATCGCGCCGGGCGACTTCTACCGCGCGCGGCTGCTGGTGCAGGACGCCGAGGTCCCCGCCGTGGGCAAGCTCGCGGAGCGGGTGTCGCCCACGGTGGTCCCCATCGAGATGACGCCGCAGATCTCGCTGTACGACCGGGTGTACGTCGCCCTGGGGCAGCCGGGCGGCCTGCGCGTGGGCGACGCGGTGCACTTCTTCCGGCGCGACCGCGAGGTGAGGCCGTACGGCCGGGTGTACGTTTCCACCGGCATCGGCAGCGTGGAGGCGCTGGAGGGGAACGTGGCGACCGTGGAGATCCGCACGGTGTACGACGTGATCGCGGTGAGCGACCTGGCCGTGCCGGCCGCGCGCTTCCCGGTCCGCGCCGGGGTGGCGCCCCGCGCGCCGCGGCAGGCGGTGGAGGGCAAGGTGGTCGCCTTCGGCAGCGAGCACGCGGTGCAGATCACCGAGGAGCTCGCCTTCCTGGACGTGGGCGCCGCGGCGGGGGTCAAGGAGGGCGACGTGTTCGCCGCGTACATCCCCCGCACGCAGAAGCAGTGGGGGACGCGGCCTGAGATCCCCGTCGCCCGCATGCAGGTGGTGCGCGTCACCGACCGCACCGCCACGGCCCGCATCACCGGGCTGGACCAGCCCGCCCTGGAAGCGGGCCTCCCCGTGAGGCTGGTGTCGGAAATGCCGTGAAGCGGCCCGGCGGCGAGGTTCCCGCTCTCCGCCGGCCGCGACGCCCTTCCGCAAGGAGGGGCGTCGCGCTATTTGTAGCCTCGGGAGAACGCCGAATAACCGCCCCGCGGACGCCAGCGCGAGGGCCCTCACCCGGCGGCCTTAGAGCCGCCACCCTCTCCCAATTCTGGGAGAGGGGGCAACTGCTGGATCCTGAGGACGGGCAGGTAGTTGCGTGAGGGATTACGGCCCGAAGGGGCGAGACCGCGCGGCTGTTTGCGCGGGCTCGACTCCGTTGCAAACGGTAGTATCGTTTGCTACGGAGCCGAAGCCCGACCCCGCGTCAGCGGGGGCACGCCCGAACCCGTAGTTAAAAGCCGTTCCAAGAAACGGAAATGATCGAAGCGCTCCACCTCGTCGCGCTGGCGCTGTACCTGGTCGCCGCCACCCTGCTGGGGGTGGCGCTGGCCCGCAACGAGCTCCGCCTGACCGGCATCGCCACCTCGGTCGCGGGGGTGGGCGTGCTCGCGCACCTGCTGGGGCTGGTGGCGTACACCGCCCGCTGGGGCGAGCTGCCGCTGGTGGGGCTGGGCCCGTCGCTCTCGGTGCTCGCCTTCCTGGTGGGGCTGGGCTCGCTCGCCGTGGCCACGCTGGGGCGCACCGGGCCGCTGGGGCTGGTGCTGGTGCCCGCGGCCGCGCTCCTGGTGGGGGTGGCCGCGGCGGTGGGCGTGGTCCCCTCGGAGGCGGTGCTCAGCTTCCAGGGGCCGTGGTTCGTGCTGCACGTGGTGCTGGCGCTGGTGGGATACGCGGGGCTCACGGTAGCCTTCGCCTGCGGGCTGATGTACCTGATTCAGTTCAGGGAGTTGAGAAACAAGAACTTCGGTGCCATCTTCCGGTTCTTCCCCCCGCTCGACACGCTGGACCGGATGGGGAAGTGGGCGCTGATCGTGGGCTTTCCCTTCCTGACCATGGCGCTGGTGGTGGGGTGGGCGTGGACGGAGCGTTTCGGGCGTCCGCTGGCGCCCGGAAACCCCAAAGTCGTGTGGGGGGTACTGAGCTGGGTCCTGATCCTGGCGGCGCTGGCGGCGCGGGCGGGCGGGGGACGGCGCGGGGTGCGCGCGGCGGCGGCCAGCGTCGTGGTCTTCGCCGTCGTGGTGGTGGCGTACATCGTCCTGCGCGTGGGCGAGCCGCAGACCGGCGGCTTCCTGTGAGCGCCCCGTACCCGGTGCTCCTGGACCTGCGGCGCCTTCGCGCGCTGGTGGTGGGCGGCGGCGCCGTGGCCACGCGCAAGGTGGAGGGGCTGGTGGAGGCCGGCGGCCGCCCGGACGTGGTGGCGCCCGAGCTCGCTCCGGCGCTGCGCGCCCTGGCGGAGCGCGAGGGGCTGGACTGCCGCCTGCGCCCCTACGCCGCGGGCGACGCCGCGGGGTACCGGCTGGTGTTCGCGGCCACGGACGATCCCGGGGTCAACGCGCGGGTCGCCCGCGAGGCGGCGGAGGCGGGCGCGCTGGCGAGCGTGGCGGACGCGGGCGCGGAATCCGACTTCCACGTTCCCGCCACCCTCCGCAGCGGCGGCGTGGTGGTGGCGCTCGCCACCGGCGGCGCCTCGCCGCTGCTGTCGCGGCGGCTGCGCGAGCGGCTGGAGGCCGTGGTCACCCCCGGCGTGGGGCGCGCGGCGGCGAGGCTGGAGTCGGTTCGCGAGGAGGTGCGCGCCCGCTGGCCGGAGGACGAGGCGCGGCGGCGGGCGTTCTGGTTCGATCTGATCACTCCCGGCTTCCTCGACAGCGCCGTCGAGGGGCGGGACGAGGAAGTGGAAGCGCGCATCTCCCGATGCCTCTCGCAGTCGTAGGAGCCAGCCACCGGACCGCGTCCATCGAGGTCCGGGAGCGGCTCGCCCTTGCCCGGGGAGAGATCCCCGGGGTGCTGGCCGGCCTGGTGGAATCGGGCGCGGCCGACGAGGCCGTCGTCCTGTCCACCTGCAACCGGACCGAGCTGTACCTCGCCCTGGCCGACGAGCGCCGGGGCGTGGAGGCCGCGCACGCCGTGCTGGCGGAGCGCATCGGCGAGAGCCCGGCCGGCATCGCGAAGCACCTGTACCTGCACCGCGACCGCTACGCCGCCGAGCACCTGTTCCGGGTGACGGCGGGGCTGGACTCCATGGTGCTGGGGGAGCCGCAGATCCAGGGGCAGGTCAAGGAGGCGTACGCCCTGGCCCGCGAGGCGGTGAGCCCCGCCGGCCCGCTGGTGGGCTCCGCGCTCAACCGCCTCTTCCAGAGCGCCTTCGCCGTGGGCGGCCAGGTGCGCAGCGGGACCGAGGTGGGGCTGGGCGCCGCGTCCATCTCGTCGGCCGCCGTGGAGCTGGCGAAGAAGATCTTCGGCTCGCTGCGCGGGCGGCGCGCCCTGGTGCTGGGCGCCGGGGAGATGAGCGAGGTGACGCTGGAGTGCCTGGTGGGCGAGGGGGTGCGGGCCGCGCTGGTCGCCAACCGCACCTTCGACCGCGCGGCCGAGCTGGCGGCGCGCTGGGGCGGCGAGGCGATCCGCTGGGAGGAGTTCGGGCGGGCGCTCGCGGGGGTGGACATCGTCATCTGCTCCACCGCGGCCCCGCACCCGGTGCTCACCCGCGAGCGCTTCCGCCAGGCCGTCCCCGGCGAGCGGCGCAACCCGCTGTGCATCATCGACATCGCCATCCCGCGCGACGTGGACCCGGCGGTGGCGCGCGAGCCCAACGTGTTCCTGTACAACATCGACGACCTGACGCAGATCGTCGACGACAACCTGGAGCGGCGGCGCGCGCAGCTCCCCGCCGCCGACGCGATCGTCGCGTCCGGGGTGGAGGAGTTCTGGGGGTGGTACTCGGCGCTGGCGGTGGTCCCCACCATCCGCGACCTGCGGGACCACGGCGAGCGGGTGCGGCAGGCGGAGCTGGAGCGCGCGCTCCGGCGCCTGGGGCACCTGGCCCCCGAGGACCGCGAGGCGGTGGAGGCGCTGAGCCGCACACTGCTCGCCAAGCTGCTGCACGCGCCCACCGTGCGCCTGCGCGAGGCGGCCGGCAACGGCCGCGGCACCGCGGTGCTGGACACCGCCCGCTACCTGTTCCAGCTGGACCGCGACGCCGCGCAGCAGGCCCGCGACGACGAGGAGCCGTCCGCTCCCGCTCCGCCGGGGCCGCCGGCTCCCTCCGCACCCAACCCGAAGCCCGTTTCGTGACCGCAGCCGCCATGCTCCTCCAGGGCGCGTCCAGCCCGGCCCCCGTCAACGAGTTCGCCGCGTCCTGGGACATGATCGTCCACGGGACGCCGTCCACCAAGATCATCATCGGCCTGCTGGCGATCATGTCGCTGGCGTCGTGGGCGCTGATCGTGTGGAAGATGGTGCAGTTCCGCCGCGTGCGCCGCGACGCCGACCGCTTCAACGGCGAGCTGGAGCGCGCCGAGCGGTTGGACGACGCCTACCAGCACGTGCAGGCGCTCCCGGAGTCGCCCTTCAAGCGCGTCTTCCGCCGCGGGGTGGACTTCTTTTCGGAGCTGCGCCCCGCCGCGGCGCGCGCCGGGAGCGAGGTGCGGGGCCTGAGCCCGGCGCAGCTGGAGGTGCTGCGGCTGGTGCTGGAAAAGGAGGAGGGCGAGGAGCGCGACCACCTGTCCCACGGCGTGTACTGGCTGGCGATCATCTCCACGACCTCGCCGCTCTTCGGGCTGCTGGGGACGGTGCTGGGGGTGATGCACTCGTTCGTGGCCGTGGCGCAGGCGGGCTCGTCCAGCATCAGCGCCGTGGCCCCCGGCGTTGCGGAGGCGCTGATCACCACCGCGGCGGGGCTGGTGGTGGCGATCCCCGCGGCCATGGCGTACAACTACTTCGTCGCAAAGCTCAACCTGCTGATGAACGAGCTGGAGGGCTTTTCCAGCGAGTTCATCGGCACGCTGGCGCGCGAAGGGCGGGTCTGATGCCCAGGCGGCGCTCCAGCGGGCGCGACATGGGGGTGTCGGCGGAGATCAACGTCACCTCGCTGGTGGACGTGGCGCTCACGCTGCTGGTCATCTTCATCATCACCGCGCCCATGATGCAGGGCGGGGTGGAGGTGAGCGTGCCGCAGGCGCAGGCCGCGCCGCTGGACTCGCCCGAGGGGGTGATCGTGTCCGTGGACCGCGCCGGCGACGTGTACATCGGCGAGGCGCCGGTCCCCTGGAGCGAGTTCGAGACGCGCTTCCCCGAGGTGGTGCGCGCGGCGGGCGCGAAGAGCGTGTACCTGCGCGCGGACGAGAGCGTGCCGTACGGGCGGGTGATGCAGGTGATCGGCGCGATGAAGGCGGCCGACGTGGCCACGGTGGGGCTGGTGGCGGAGCCGGAGCCCGCGGGGCAGCGGCGGCCCTGATGCGCGTGCCCCGCCGCTCCGGGCGCTTTCCCCTGGCGGTCGCGGCCTCCGCCGGGCTGCACGCGCTCGCGCTGGGCGGGGCGTGGCTTTCGTTCTCGTCCGCCGCTCCGCCGCCGCGCCCGCAGGTGTTCAAGGTGGACATCGTTTCCCCGCCGCCCAACCTCCCCGGCGAGCCCACGGCCGTGGCCCCCGCCGCGGGGAGCACCGCGCCCGAGCCCGAGCCGGAGGCGGCCTCGCCGCCGCCGGCCCCGGAGCCCGAGCCCGCCGTGAGCGAGCCGGCGAAGGAGCCCGAGCCGTCACCCGTCCCCGCGCCTCCGCGCAGGGCGGAGCCCAAGCGGCCGGAGCCGCGCCCCACGCCGCCAAAGACGGAGCGGCCCGCGGAGCAGCTCAGGCCGCCCGCGACCAATCCGTCCCCCAAGCGCTCCGACCGCCCGCAGGAGACCGCGCAGAAGGCGGGGCCCAAGACGGGCGAGGGGGCCAGCTCGCGGAACCCGGTCCCCGCCACCGGCCGCAACCCCGACCCCGGCTCGCCCGGCGGCGAGGGATTGTCGGTGCGCACGGAGGGGGCGGAGTTCGTGGACCCGGCGTACCTTGCCAACATCATCCGCCAGCTGAAGCGCTACTTCCGCCCGCCGCCGGGCGCGCAGCGGGACGAGGCCGAGGTGCGCTTCTGGATCAATCGGGACGGAACGGTGTCCGACATCGCCGTCGGACGGAGCCGGGGGAGCTTCCAGTTCCGCGCCGCCGCCATGGAGGCCGTGGAGCAGGCGGGGCTCGCGAAGGCGTTCGGCCCGCTCCCCCGCGCCTACCGCGGCAACCGCCTCCCGGTGGCGTTCACCTTCGAGCCAGAAAGCTGACCCCTTCCCGATGACACGCGGCACCTCCTCCCGGACGGCGTTCCCCGGCATCCTCCTGCTCGCGCTCGCGCTCGTGCTCCCCGGCGCCCTGCGCGCGCAGGACACGGTGATGGTGCAGCTGGGCCTCACCTACCGCCCGGGCTCCGAGCCGGGGTTCCTGGTCCTCCCCTTCGCCGCCGCTTCCGGCTCCGAGGGCGCGGCTTCCGCCGTCCGCGGCGTGGTGCGGCAGGACCTGGACTTCAGCGACCGCTTCCGGGTGACGGACGCCCCCGCCGGCACGCGCCCCGTGGCCCCCGCGGCGGTGGGCGAGTGGGCCGATCGCGGCGCGGACTGGGTGCTCGCCGGGGACGTCCGCCCGCAGGGGAGCGGCCTGGCGCTGCGGCTGGCGCTGCTGGACGCGGTGTACGGCACCGTCAAGGGCGAGCGCACGTTCCAGCTCCCCCGCGCCGCCGACCGCGGCTTCCGCATGGCCGTGCACGCCGCCGCCGACGAGGTGGTGCGCTGGGCGACGGGGGAGCCGGGGATGGCGGCGTCCCGCGTCGCCTACGTTCTCCAGGGGCGCGGCTCCAAGGAGATCTACATGGTGGACTGGGACGGCGAGAACGTGCAGCGGGTGACCAGCGACGGCTCCATCGCCCTGTCGCCCGCGTGGTCGCCGGACGGCGCGCGCATCGCCTACACCTCGTTCCGCAGCGGCGTCCCCGCGCTGTACGAGCGCAGCCTGGCCACGGGGCAGGACCGGGAGATCTCCCGGCGGGACGGGCTCAACATCACCCCCGCGTACTCCCCGGACGGCCGCACCCTGGCCTTCGCCGCCACGGTGGCCGGCAACACCGAGATCGCCGTGGTCAGCGGCGGCGGCTTCGAGGCGCTCACCCGCGGCCGCCGCTCCGATTCGCTGTCGCCCACCTTCTCGCCCGACGGCTCGCGCATCGCCTTCGTGTCCAACCGGCTGGGCGAGCCGCACGTGTACGTGATGCAGCGCGGCGGGGAGCCGCGCCTGCTTTCCGAGTACCGCTACGGCACGCAGGGGTACAACACCTCCCCCGACTGGTCGCCGCGCGGCAGCGCCATCGCCTACCACACGCGCGTGGGCGGCAGCCCGCAGCTCGCGGTGGTGGACGCCGCCGGGGGGCGCCCCCGCGTGCTCACCAGCCGCGGCGTCAACGAGGACCCCAGCTGGGGCCCGGACGGCCGCCACCTGGTGTTCGCCTCCGACCGCGACGGCGGGGGCCTGTTCGTCATGGACGTCATCAGCGGCCGCACCCGCCCGCTCCTCCGGGGGCGCGGCTACGGCCTCCCGGACTGGTCGCCCGTGCTGTACCGCGCGCCGTCCACCCCGTCCGCCGGCCAGTAGATGGCCGACCGCGCGCCCGCCGCGGCGCGCACCGCACCCGCCAGCCAGCCGAGAGGATCCGCCCGATGAAGCTTCGCCACGCCCTCGTTGTCGCCCTCGCCGCCCTGACGCTGGTCGGCTGCAAGAAGAAGCGTCCCGCGGACGGCCCCGTGAACGACCCCGTCGCCGGCGACTCCGCCGCCGTCGCCGATTCCGTCGCCCGCGCGGAGCAGCTGCGCCGCGAGCGGGACCGCGCCCGCGCCGATTCCGTCGCCGCGGTGGAGCGCGAGGCCCAGCGCGTGCGCGCCGCGCTCTCGGAGATGGTGTTCTTCGAGTACGACAGCTTCGACCTGACGCCCGAGGCGCAGGACCGCCTGCGCGCCAAGGCCGAAACCATGCGCGAGAACCCCACGATCACGTTGCGCATCGAGGGCCACGCCGACCAGCGCGGCTCCACCGAGTACAACCTGGCGCTGGGGCAGCGGCGCGCCGAGGCGGTGAGAACCTTCCTGGAGGGGTACGGGCTGGACTCCGGCCGCTTCTCCACGCTGAGCTACGGCAAGGAGCGCCCGCTGGCCGAGGGCGAGGCGGAGGATTCCTTCGCGCGCAACCGCCGCGCCGAGTTCGTGGTCACCGGGGGCGACTTCGCCCCCCGCCCCCGATGAGCGTGCGCCGGCTGGCCGCGCTGCTGCTGGTGCCGCTCATGGGGGCGTGCGCCACCAAGCGCGACGTGCGCGACCTGCGCGACGAGATGGCCGCCATGCGCGCCGCCCAGGACAGCGCCTTCCGCGAGGTGCAGCGCGAGAACCGGGCGCTGCTCGACTCCATCGCGGATCAGAACGCCCGCCTGCGCGGCGACCTCGCCAACCGCTTCCTCCAGGTGGACCGGCAGCTGGTGCAGATCCAGGAGCTGACCGGCCAGGGCCAGCAGCGCCTGCAGGAGCTTCGCGAGCAGATCAACGCCCGCGCCCAGCAGGACGCCGCCCGCGCCGCCGAGGCCGCCGCGTCCGCCGGCTCCGACACGGCGTCGTCGTCCGGGAGCGGCGCCACCGCGGACGAGCTGTACACCACCTCCATGGCCAGCCTGCGCCGCGGCTCCCTGCAGACCGCCCGCGCCGGCTTCCAGGAGTTCCTGCGCACCTACCCCAGCCACCGCCAGGCGCCGGACGCGCTGTTCTACGTGGGCGAAACGTACAACGAGGGCAAGGACGTGCAGAACGCCCTCCAGACCTACGCCCAGGTGGTGCAGCGCTACCCGACCTCCGCCCGGGCGCCCACCGCGCTCTACCGTGCCGGCACCATCGAGGCCGGCCGCGGCAACCGCACCGAGGCGCGGGCGCTGTTCAACCGCGTGGTGCAGTCGTACGCGCGCTCCCCGGAGGCGACGCTTGCCCGGGACCAGCTGGCGAAGCTGCCGCGGTCGTGAGTTGTTGTAGCGTTTCCTGAAGGTTTCGCGGGCCGCTCCGGAGCCGGACGATACTGCCGTCCGTCTCCTGCGCGGGCTCCGGGAGCCCCGGAAACAGCCCCGGGTCTCCCTGCGCACGGGGGAAGCCTCGCCAAACAGCCGGCGAGTCTTCCC
>JBEVLE010000290.1:0-27202 GCA_040509335.1 Longimicrobiaceae bacterium
CGTGCCCCCGGCTGGCGCCGGGGTCGGGCTTCGGCTCCGTAAGCCCGCAAACAACGCGGGCTAACGGAGTCGAGCCCCGGCGGAAACAGCCCCGCCGGGTCTCGCCCCTTCGGGCCGTAATCCCTCACGCAACGGCAGGCCCCCTCCCCCGCAAGCGGGAGAGGGGGAGGACTACGACGGCCGCGCCCCCACCGGGATCCGGCGAGGGCGCTCTTCACGCACTGCGTACTTCGTACTGCCGTTTACTCCCGCACTGCCGCACTTTCGCACTGCCGTTCAGCCGCCCTCCAGCCGCCGGGCGATCTCGCGTTCCAGCGCGCCGGTGCTGGTGCACGCCACCGTCTCGCCCGCGGTGCCGATGGGCTTGGCCGTCGCCAGCACGCGCGTTTCCGCCAGCGTGGCCGCGGGCGTCGTCTCGGCCAGGCGCGTGGCGACCTGGAGGGTCACGGCGTACTGGTCCGCGTTCGCCGTGGACACCGTGGAGCCGCAGTCCAGGTAGCGCGACAGGCGCACCCCGGCCAACGCGCGCGTGGCCTGCACCCGCGGCGCCGAGTACCCGTTCTCCGTGGGCCCGCCGCCGCGCAGGCCCAGCGCCTCGTACACGGCCGGGAGGGCGGCCCTCGCGCGGGCCAGCGGCACCGCGACGCCGCGGGCCTCGTAGCGCGGCGCGGACGAGACCGCCAGCGACCCCACCGTACCGCTGGGGTCCTCGATGGTGACGGTGCCCACCTGGCGCGGCGCGGGCGAGGGCGCCGCGGCGGGCGCGCAGGCGGCGAGCAGCACGAGCGGGAGCAGGACGGCGCGTCGCATGGACCCCTCCGGGATCGAGTGGCGGTTCGGGGACGGGCTACGGCGCCTCGCCGTCGCCCGCGGCGGCGCGCGACACCGCGAACACCAGGTGCTCCATCCCCACGTAGAGCGTGGTGCCCTCCGGGCGCATCCCCAGCTTCCGGGCCACCCCCTGCGAGGGCAGGTTCTCCGGCCGGATCAGCGAGATCACGCGCGGCATTTCCAGCGCGTGGAAGGCGTGGTCGCGCGTGGCGAGCGCCGCCTCCGCGGCGTACCCGCGCCGCCAGAACGGGCGGTGCACCAGGTAGCCCACCTCCGGCTCCGCGGAGCCGTTCACCTGCTGCCGCACCAGCCCCACCTGCCCCACCGGCTCGCCCCCCGCGCGCTCCTCGATCAGCCACAGCCCGTGCCCGTGCTCGCGGTAGCGCTCCAGCTGGCGCTCCACCCACCCCCGCGCCTCCTCGCGCGAGAAACGGCGCGGGTAAAAGCGCATCACCTCCGGGTGCGCCAGCATCGCCGCGACGAAGTCCAGGTCGTCCAGCGTCATCTCTCGCGCGCGCAGGCGCTCCGTCTCGAACACGGGCTTCATGGCTCCTCCACCTCGCGTGTCGTGTGCCACCGGGCCACGGGTGGGTTGACGGCTCCACGCGGCGCGGACACTATGCATCTGGTCCCCGGTCGCGCCTCCACCGGCACCCGTCCCGAGCGTTCCCGGCAGCCCCATGAGAACCCACCCCATCCTCCTGCTGGCCATCCCGCTGCTCTTCGCCGGCTGCGCCTCCGGCGGCGGTGGCGGCGGCGAGCCCGCCACGGCCAAGGCGCCGCTGGCGCGCGCCAGCGGCAGCACCATCACCAACGAGGAGATCCTGGAGGCCCGCCTCCCGGACGCCTACGCCATCGTGCAGCGCCTGCGCCCCAACTGGCTGCGGCGCCGCGGGGTGGACGTGCCTCGCGCCGCGCAGGACGTCATGGTCTACTTCGACGCGACGCCGCGGGGCTACGCGCCGGTCCTCCGGAACATCCGCGCCTCCAACATCTACGAGATCCGCTACCTGGACCCGCTCGCCGCGAAGGCGCGCTACGGCCCCGGCCACGACCACGGCGTCATCATCGTGCTCCCCGGGCCGGGCTGACCCGCCGGCCAGCCGCCGTTGCGCTGCTCGGGTTCCCGTGGCTCACCTGACGGACGACGGCGGGATCGTGCTTCGGCTCCGTAATACACGAAACAACCGTGCGTAACGGAATCTAGCCCCTGCGAAACCGCCCGCGGCGTCTCGCCCGTTCGGGCCGAAATCCTCACGCGGCTTCTGGTGGCTGCCTCAGGAATCGAGGCAGTATACAGCCGTTCCTCCATCTCGAGGTTCGGCAGCTGCGCATCCCCGCGGTGGTCGGCAGGATCATGGATCACCTCAGCTTTCCGGCAAGCTCTTCGAATTCGAGCTCCATGCCGCCTTCCCCGCGGGAGCCGGCAAGTGCCTGCAAAAGGCGCAGTGCATTGCGGGGAGAGCGAAGCAGGTGAACCGTTTCCCTTAGGCTGCGGAGGTCGTCCGCCCGCATCAGCGCGAGATCCTCGTGACCGCGGCGGCGCAGAATCACTTCCTCCCGGCTATCCTCGATCTCGTCCCATATTTCCGCCAGCTTTTCACGCGCGGTGCTGAACGTCACCGTCTGCATCGCCCTCTCCTCTTTTCCCGGGTGACGGACACCCACATCCACGTTTTTCAGGCGCGATACCACTACTGACCCTCGCCGCCGCCCCGGCCGCGGCGCGCCTCCCCGCCCTCACCCCGCCCACCCCGGCACGGTCCCGATCCGGATCCCGAACGCCCACAGCAGCGTCGTGTAGGCCACCACCAGGATCGCCGCCACGCACAGCACGTCCAGCCACGCCCCGGCGCGCGCCATCTGCGTCACGGACACGTGTCCGGTGCCGTAGGCGATCGCATTGGGCGGCGTCGCCACCGGGAGCATGAAGCCGCAGCTGGCCGCCAGCGCCGCGGGAATCACCAGCAGCAGCGGGTTCTCGCCGATCCCCAGCGCCAGCGACCCCACCACCGGCAGCAGCGCGGCGGCCACCGCCGTGTTGCTCGCCACCTCGCTGAGCAGCACGATCACCGCGCACACCGTGGCGACCACCACCGGCAGCGGCAGCGCCCCCACCCCCTGGAGCCCCGCGCCGATCCACTTCGCCACGCCGGTTTCCGTGAGCGCGTCGGCCAGGCTCAGCCCCCCGCCGAAGAGCAGCAGCACCTCCCAGGGGAGCCGCGCGAACACGCCGCCGTCCAGCACGAACTCGCCGCGGCCGCGCCCGGACGGCAGCACGAACAGCAGCACCGCCGCCCCCATCCCGATCCCCGCGTCCGATAGCACACCCTCCGGCACCCATCGCAGGAAGGGGTGCACCACCCACAGCACGGCCGCCGCGCCGAACACCACGAGCACGATCCACTCCGGGCGCGACATGGGGCCCAGCTTCGCGATCTCCCGGTCGATCAGCTCCCGCCCGCCGGGAATCTCCCGCGCGCGGATGCGGAACACGCCGCGCACCAGCAGCAGCCAGGTGAGCGGCAGCACCAGCAGCATCAGCGGCACCCCCACCAGCATCCACTGCCCGAAGCCCACCTGGTAGCCGTACGTTTCGCGCACGAAGCCGGCGAGGAGCGCGTTGGGAGGCGTGCCGATGAGCGTGGCGAACCCGCCGATGCTGGCCGCGTACGCGATCCCCAGCATCAGCGCCGCCGCGAAGGCGCGCTCCTCCTCCCCCGCCTCCCCCTCGCGCGGCAGCACCAGCTCCGTCACCGAGATGCCGATGGGGAGCATCATCACCGCCGTGGCCGTGTTGCTCACCCACATGCTGATGAGCGCGGTGGCGGCCATGAACCCGCCCACCAGCCGCGCCGGGCTCGTCCCCACCCTGCCCACCACGCCCAGCGCGATGCGGCGGTGCAGGCTCCAGCGCTGCATCGCCAGCGCCAGCAGGAACCCGCCCATGAACAGGAAGATCAGCGGGTTGGCGTACGGCGCCGCCGCCGCCTCGATCTTCGCGACGCCCAGCAGGGGGAAGAGCGGCAGGGGGAGGAGCGCCGTCGCCGCGATGGGGACGGCCTCCGTGACCCACCACGCCGCCATGAGCGCGCCCACGGCCGCGGCGCGCCACCCCGCGGCGGCGAGCCCGTCCGGGGCGGGGGTCAGGAGCATGGCGGCGAAAAGGAGCGGGCCGAGCAGCAGGCCGACGCGCGGGCGGAGCCCGAGCGCGGCCCCTTCGGAGGGAGGGGTGTCCATGCCGGACACGATAGCGCGCGCCCCGCGGCCCGGCCAGGGAGCCGGGAAGCGGCGGGGCCGCGCCGGTAAACATCGAGATCGGTGGGCCGGGAAGTTGCTACACTTCTTTACACCCGGGGGCCGAAATCCCCGGCATCCTTCCCGGAACACCCGCCGCGGCCCGTCCGGGGCCTCGCATTCCGCACGGCTCTCCCGCCTTTCGCCACACCTCATGGCCGAGATCCTCCAGCTCTTTCCCGCGCGCGGCGGGCCCGCCCCGGTCCGGGACCGGGCCGAAGACCGCGACGCCCCCGCGGCCGACCGTGCGGGTACGGTGCCGGCGCTGCGCATCGTCCGCGGCGCGGCGGCGGCGCGCGACCCGGAGCGCGCCCGCCTGGTGCGCGAGCTGGAGGCCGCCGACCCCGCGGGCGACGCCACGCTGGCGCGGCAGGCCGCGCTCGCGGCGCGGGCGCTGGACGCCCCCTTCGCGCTGGTGTCGCTCGCGGACGGGGAGCGGCACCTGCTGCTGGCCGGGGTGGGGCTGCCGGAGGCGTGGGCCGCCGCGCGGCAGTGGCCCGCCGAGTGGGGGATCTGCCCGCTGGCGGCGGAGGCGGGGGGCGAGCTGGCGCTGGAGGACGTGCGGCGGCACCGGCGCGCCCGGGAAACCAGGGTCGCGCGGGAGCTGAGGGTGCTGGCGTACGCGGCCGTCCCCCTGCGCGCCCCGTGCGGGACCCCCTTGGGGTGCGTGTGCGTCATGGACGTGGTCCCGCGCCCCTGGGACGCCGAGGAGCTGGAGCTGCTGGAGGGGGTGGCCGCGGGGGTGGAGGCGGAGCTGGCGCGCCGCCTGGCCCTGGCGGAGCGGCGCCGCGCCGACGAGGCGCTCGCGCACCGCGACGCGCACCACCGCGCGCTGCTGGAGCACACCCTGGAGCTGATCCTGGTGGCGGACGCCGACGGCAGGGTGCGCTCGGTGACTCCCCCCGCCGCGCGGGCGCTGGGCTTCGCGCCGGAGGAGCTGGTGGGGCGCAGCGCCCTGAAGCGCGTGCACCCGGACGACCGCCGCCACGTGGGCGCGACGCTGTACACGCAGGCCAGCGCGGGCGGGCGGCCGCTGGAATTCCGCGTGCGCCACCGCGACGGCTCGTGGCGGCTCTTCGAGGGGATCGGGCGCGACCTGCGCCACGATCCCGCCGTATCCGGCATCGTGGTCAACGCCCGCGACGTCACCGACCGGCGGCGCGTGGAGGAGGAGATCCTGCACCTGGCCGCCTTTCCCCGCAACAACCCCAACCCCATCCTGGAGTGCGGCCCCGACGGGGCCCCGCTGTACGTGAACCCCGCCGCCGAGCGGCTGCTGCGCGAGCTGGGCTTCGCGGAGCCCGCGGCCTTTCTCCCGCCGGCGCACGCGGAGCTGGTGCGCGGCTGCCTGGAGCGCGGCGAGGGCGCGCGCGAGGTGGAGGTGCGGGTGGGGGCGCGCGTGCTGTCGTGGACGTACCAGCCCGACCTGCCGGTGGAATCCGTGCACCTGTTCGCGGAGGAGGTCACCGAGCGCAAGCGGGTGGAGGAGCGGCTGCTGCACGACGCGCTGCACGACGTCCTCACCGGGCTCCCCAACCGGCTGTTCTTCATGGAGCGGCTGGCGCAGGCCATGGCGCGCGCCAGGCGGCACTCCGAGCAGACCTTCGCCGTGCTGTTCATGGACCTGGACCGCTTCAAGCTGGTCAACGACTCGCTGGGCCACCCGGCCGGCGACGAGCTGCTGGGCGGCGTCGCGCGGAGGCTGCTGGGGTGCCTGCGCCCCTCGGACACGGTGGCGCGCTTCGGCGGGGACGAGTTCGCGGTGCTGCTGGAGGACCTCAAGGGCCCGGCCGGCGCCACCCGCGTGGCCGAGCGCATCCAGGGCGCCGTGGCCACCCCGTTCTCGCTGGGCGGCCACGAAGTGTTCACCGGGGCCAGCATCGGCATCGCGCTCCCCTCGGGGCTGGAGGAAACGCCCGAGGAACTGCTCCAGAACGCGGACACCGCCATGTACCGCGCAAAGGCGTCGCGCGACTCGCGCTGCGAGGTGTTCGACTGGGGGATGCACGCCGAGCTGCTGGAGCGCCTGCAGACGGAGATGGGGCTGCGCCGCGCCGTGGAGCGCGGCGAGTTCCGCCTCCACTACCAGCCCATCGTGTCGCTGCGCACCGGCCGCATCGCCGGCTTCGAGGCGCTGCTGCGCTGGGAGCACCCGGAGCGCGGCCTGGTGCCCCCCGCCGAGTTCATGGAGGTGGCCGAGGAGACCGGCCTGATCCTCCCCATGGGGCGCTGGGTGCTCGCGGAAGCCTGCCGCGCCCTGCGCGGGTGGCAGGCGGAGTTCCCCGGCGTCCCGCTTTCCGTGAGCGTGAACCTGTCCGTGCGCCAGCTGCGCCAGGAGGGGCTCGCCGACGAGGTGCGCGCCACCCTGGAGGAGACCGGCGTGGACGCGCGCGCCCTGAAGCTGGAGATCACCGAGAGCGTGATCATGGAAAAGGCGGAGGCCGCCACCGCCACGCTGGAGGCACTGCGCGCCCTGGGCGTGCAATTGCACATGGACGACTTCGGCACCGGCTACTCGTCGCTCAGCTACCTGCACCGCCTGCCGCTGCACGCCCTCAAGGTGGACCGCTCCTTCGTGGGCCGCATGGACGGCGACTTCCGCACCGGGCAGCTGGTGCGCACCATCATCCCCCTGGCCCACACGCTGGGCCTCGCCGTGGTCGCCGAGGGGGTGGAGACCGCCTCCGCCCTGGGGATCCTCCGCGGCCTGCGCTGCGAGTACGCCCAGGGCTACTACTTTTCCCTGCCGCTGGAAGCCGCCGGCGTACGCACCCTCCTTGCCTCCGACCCGCGGTGGTAGAAGACGCCGTTGCCGGGACTCGCGCCGGAGCCCGCGTGAGGGATTTCGGCCCGAAGGGGCGAGACCGCGCGGTTGTTTGCGCGGGCTCGACTCCGTTACGCACGGTTGTTTCGTGCGTTACGGAGCCGAAGCCCGACCCCGGCGCAGCCGGGGGCACGCCCGAATCCCGCCGTCCCGCCTTTGAGTTCAAGCCGGTCAAGCTTGAACTTTCGCCCAGGGAAACGTATGCTGAGTGGACACGCCTTCCCACCACGTCCGTAGACAGCCGCCCCGCCACGTGAACGCCTTCCCGGAACCGGTGCTCGAGCTCCGCACGCTCCCCGACGCGTCCCTCCCCGAGGGCGAGGGGCTGCTGAACACGCTGCTGGCCAGCGTGGGCGAGGGCGTGGTGGTGGTGGACCCCGGGCTGCGCTGCCGGGTGTGGAACCGCTTCATGGAGGAGCTCACCGGCGTCCCCCGGGCCGAAGCGCTGGGGCGCCGGGTGCCGGAGCTCTTTCCGCAGCTGCGCCGCTTCGGCATCGAGGGGCTGTTCGCGCGGGCGATGGAAGGAGAAACGGTGCGCTCGCCGGACATCCCCTTCCGGGTGCGCCGCACCGGCCGCTCGGGGCTGGCGGCGGGCCGCTACGCCCCCCTGCTGGCGCCCGATGGCGAGGTGCTGGGGGTGATGGCCACGGTGCGCGACGTCACCGAGCGGCGCCGGGTGGAGCAGGAGAACCAGCGCCTCGCCGCCTTTCCCCGCGAGACCCCGAACCCGGTGCTGGAGTGCGACGCCGGCGGGGCGATCGTGTACGCCAACCCGGCCGCGGAGCTGGTGGCGGCGGACGCGGAAACGGGTGTGGCGGGGCTCCTCCCCGCCGGGCACGCGCAGCTCGCCCGCGCGGCGCTGGAGACCGGCCGCGGCTTCCGCAGCGTGGAGGTGGCGGTGCGGGGGAGCATCCTTTCCTGGACCTACCACCCGCACCCGGCGCTGGGGGTGGTGCACCTGCTCGCGGAGGACATCACCGGGCGGCGCGGGGTGGAGGAGCAGCTGCGCCACGAGGCGCTGCACGACCCGCTCACCGGCCTCCCCAACCGCCACCTTTTCCTGGAGCACCTGGCCCGGGCGCTGCTGCGCGCCCGCGAGCGGCCGGACTACCTGTTCGCGGTGCTCTTTTTAGATCTGGACCGCTTCAAGGTCATCAACGACTCGCTGGGGCACCACGTGGGCGACCGCTTGCTCTCGGTGGTGGCCGGGCGATTGCGCGGCACGCTGCGCGGGGGCGATACCGTGGCCCGCTTCGGGGGCGACGAGTTCGCGCTGCTCCTGGCCGACATCTCCGCGCCGGGCACGGCCGCCGAGGTGGCGGAGCGGATCCAGCGCGCCATCTCCGAGCCGGTGAACCTGGACGGCTACGAGGTGTTCACCTCGGCCAGCATCGGCATCGCGCTGTCGTCCAGCGACTACGGCCAGCCGGAGCACCTGCTCCGCAACGCCGACATGGCCATGTACCGCGCAAAGGCCGCGGGGACCGGGCGGCACGAGACCTTCGACCGGGCCATGCACGCGCGCGCCCTGCTGCGCCTGCAGCAGGAAACGGAATTGCGGCACGCGCTGGAGCGCGGCGAGATGCGCCTGCTGTACCAGCCCATCGTGGCGCTGGACACCGGGCGGGTGGAGGGGTTCGAGGCGCTGATCCGCTGGGAGCACCCGGAGCGCGGCGTCGTTCCCGCCGGCGAGTTCGTGCCGCTGGCCGAGGAAACGGGGATGATCCTCCCCATCGGGCGCTGGGTGCTGGAGGAGGCGTGCCGCCGGCTGCGCGAGTGGCAGGACGACTTTCCCGCGGCCCGGCCGGCGGTGAGCGTCAACCTGTCGGTGCGCCAGTTCGAGCAGCCGGACCTGGTGGCGCAGGTGGAGCGGGCGCTGCGCGACTCCGGCGCCGACCCTTCGGGGCTGCGGCTGGAGGTCACCGAGAGCATGCTGGTGCAGAGCCCGGAGTCCACCGCCGCGACGCTGGCCCGCTTCCGCGAGATGGGGATCGGGGTGCACATGGACGACTTCGGCACCGGCTACTCGTCGCTGGCGCTGCTGCACCGCCTCCCGCTGGACGCCCTCAAGATCGACCGCTCGTTCGTGTGCCGCATCGGCGCGGAGGAGGAGGACGCCGCGCCGGTGGTGAGGACCATCGCGGCCCTTGCCGGTAGCCTGGGACTTGCAACGATCGCCGAGGGGGTGGAGACCCCGGAGCAGCTGCGCGCGGTGCGCGAGCTGGGGTGCGGCTCGGCGCAGGGGTACCTGTTCGCCCGCCCGGTCCCCGCCCCGGAGGCCCGTGCCTTGCTGGAGGCCGCCCCCCGCTGGTGACCGGGGGGGCGCGCCCCGCGCCCCCTCCCCGCTCGCGAACGCCGTACGTCCCCGCAACCGGCCGCGCCATGCACCCGCTCCTGCGGCGCCTTTTCGATGAGCACCTCGGCCCGGGCACCGCGCTCCCGCCGGGGTGGGGCGCCTTCATGGAAGCGGTGGACCGGGCCCTCGGCGGCACCCTCGCCCCCAACGGGGAGCCCGCGGCGGGCGAGGCCACCTTCCGCGCCCTGGCGGAGACCATCTCCGCCGCCGTGTTCGTGTACCGGGGCACGCGCTACCAGTACGTCAACGCCGCCGCCACCACGCTCACCGGCTACACCGCCGGCGAGCTGCTCGGCATGGACTTCTGGGAGCTGGTGCACCCCGACGACCGCGACGTCGTGCGCGAGCGGGGGATGGCCCGCCAGCGGGGCGAGCCGGTCCCCTCCCGCTCCGAGTACCGCATCGTCACCCGCGCCGGCGAGGTGCGCTGGGTGGACTTCACCGCGGGCACGGTGCGCTACGGGGGGGAGCCCGCCGCGCTGGGCACTGCCTTCGACGTCACCGAGCGGCGCCGCGCCGTGGACGAGCTGCGCCGCCAGCTCCTCACCCTGGAGAACCTGTCCGACGCGGTGATCCAGACCGACGCCGAGGGGCGCGTCACCGGCTGGAACCCCGCCGCCGCGCGCCTGTACGGCTACGCGCCGGAGGAGGTGCTGGGGCGGATGCCGGAGCTGTGGCTGCCTCCCGGGGACGCGGACACGCTGGTCCCGGAGATCCTGGCGGCGCTGGACCGCGAGGGGCGCTGGTCCGGGCAGATCGAGTTCGTGCGCCGGGACGGGAGCAGGGGGATCACCGAGACCACGGTGGTCCCGGTGCTGGACGGGCGGGGCCGCCGCACGGGGACGCTGGGCGTCAACCGCGACGTCACCGAGCGCCGCCGCGCCGAGGCCGCGCTGCGGGCGAGCGAGGAGCGCTACCGCGCGCTGTTCGAGGAATCGCGCGACGCCATCTACATGACCGACGCGCGGGGCCGCTTCCGGGCGGTGAACCAGGCCGCGCTCGACCTGCTGGGCTACACGCGCGAGGAGCTGCTGGGGATGGAGCTGCGCGCCCTGTGCGCGGACTCCTCCACCTGCGAGATCCTGGACGCCGAGATCGAGCGCGCCGGCTTCGTGCGCGACCACGAGGTGCGGCTGCACCGCAGGGACGGCGGCGCGGTGGACTGCCTGCTCGCCGCCACCCGCCGCGCAGACGGCGGCGACGCCGTGCAGGGGATCCTCCACGACATCACCGAGCGCAAGCGCGCCGAGGAGCAGCTGGCCTACGGCGCCTTCCACGACCCGCTCACCGGCCTTCCCAACCGCGCCCTGTTCCTGGACCGCCTGGCGCAGGCGACCGACCGCCTGCGCCGCCGCGGCGGGTCCGCCCTGGCGGTGCTCTTCCTGGACCTGGACCGCTTCAAGGTCATCAACGACTCGCTGGGCCACGGCACCGGCGACGAGCTGCTGCGCGCCCTGGGCGGCCGCCTCGCCGAGGCGCTGCGCCCCGGCGACACCGCCGCCCGCTTCGGCGGCGACGAGTTCACGGTGCTGCTGGACAACGTGGGCGACGCCGTGACCGCCACGCACGTGGCGCAGCGCATCCTCGACAGCCTGGCGCGCCCCTTCCACCTCAGCCGCAGCGAGGTGTACACCACCGCCAGCGCCGGCATCGCCCTGCACACCGGGGGCACCGCCTCGCCGGAGGAGCTGCTGCGCGGCGCCGGCACCGCGCTGGGCCGGGCCAAGGTGCGCGGCCGGGCGCGCTGCGAGGTGTTCGACCGGGCCATGCACGCCGAGGCCATGGACCGCCTCCAGATGGAGATGGACCTGCGCCCCGCCGCCGAGCGCGGCGAGCTCCGCCTGGTGTACCAGCCGGTGGTGTCGCTGCTGGAGGGGGGCGCGGTCTGCGGCTTCGAGGCGCTGCTGCGCTGGGACCACCCGGCCCTGGGGTGCGTCCTCCCGGAGCAGTTCATCCCCGTGGCGGAGGAGACCGGGCTCATCGTCCCCATCGGCGAGTGGGTGCTGGGCGAGGCGTGCCGGCAGCTGCGGCGCTGGCGCGACCTTTTCCCCGGGCGGCGGGTGACGGTGGGCGTCAACCTGTCGGCGCGTCAGTTCTCCCGGCCGGAGCTGGTGGACCGGGTGCGCGAGATCCTGGAGGCGACGGGGGTGGAGCCCGGCGCGCTGCGGCTGGAGATCACCGAGAGCCTGCTGATCGAGCACACCGACCCCACGGCGGCGATGCTGGCGCGGCTCAAGGACGTGGGCGTGGGGCTGTGCATGGACGACTTCGGCACCGGCTACTCGTCGCTCGGCTACCTGCACCGGTTTCCGCTGGACACGCTCAAGATCGACCGCTCGTTCGTGATGCGCGTGGGCGGCGAGGGCGACGCGGAGCCCATCGTGCGGACCATCGCCTCGCTGGCCCACAACCTGGGGCTCAAGGTGGTCGCCGAGGGGGTGGAAACGGTGGAGCAGCTGGAGGAATTGCGGGAACTGCGCTGCGAGTACGCGCAGGGGTACCTGTTCTCGCGCCCCCTGGACGCCGCGGACGCGGAGCGGCTGCTGGTGGACGATCCGCGCTGGTGAGGGGTGTTTCAGCAGAATTCCGGTGAGGGGCCGCTCCGGAACCAGGCCAAACTGCCGGCCTGTTTCCTACGCGGGCTCCGCGAACCCCACGAAACTGCCGTGGGTTTCGCTCCGCCGGAGTGAGCCGGCCGAAACTACCCGGCCGTCTCCCTCCGTAAAGGATCATGTGGGTACTGCGGAACTGCAAAACGAACCCCGACCTTCCCGCGATTCCTCATGTCCATCCTCGGCTTCCTCTTCCCCCCCGATCCCACGCGCGGCTGGCGCGAGTACGAGCTGGTTCCCCTGGTCTACGACTTCGCCAGCGGCGAGCTGAACGGGATCCCCGCGGGGGCGCCGCTCCACCAGCTGCGCTCGCTCGGGAAGCCCGGCTACTTCAGGGAAGTGACGCAGTCCTCCAACGCCGCGTGCTACCCGACCCTGGGGCTGGAGATCGAGCTTACCAATGAGCGGGTGGACTCCTTCGCCTGCCGGTTCCAGCGGCTCCGCAGGGATCGCCGCGGCGGGAGGAAGTTCGCGTTCCACCCCTGCGAGATCGAGCTCCGGCGCGCGGACGGCGAGAGCGTCCGCATCACCGCCGACACCACGCTGGAGGAGGTCCAGGCGCAGCTGGGCGGCGGGGCCGTCCACCAGGACGAGGACGGCTCCGTGCTTCAGGTGAGGGCGGGCGACGTGTGGCTGTACTTCGACTTCGATTCCGACGGCTACCTGCGCGTGCTCGACATCGAGCCCGGACCGGAGCCCGTGGAGTCCTGACCCTCCATCCGCACGCCCGTCCATGTCCATCCTCGAATACTTCCGGCGCGACCCCACGCACGGCTGGCAGGAGCGTGTGCCGGTCCCGCTCGTCTACGACCTCGCCCGCCGCGAGCTGAACGGCATTCCCCTGGGGGCGCCCGTGGAACGGCTGCGCCAGCTCGGGCGGCCGGGCAACCGCAGGCCCACCTGGATCGGGATCTTCGGCTTTCCGCGGCTCGGGATCCAGGTCCACCTCCACATGGACCGCGTGGCGTCCGTGTCCTGCGTGTTCCGGGCGAAGCTCGGGGACACCGAGGTCGACGAGCACCCCGACTTCCGGCCCTGCGAGATCGAGCTGCTCCTGGGAAGCGGAGAGCGCGTGCGCATCTCTCCCCGCACCCGCCGGGACGAGATCGAGCGGCGATTCGGCCCGCTCACCCCCGACCGGTCGGAGCCCGCCTTCGCCGTCCTCGGCGTCGTCGTGGACGGCGTGCCCCTCACCTTCGAGCTCGATTCCGACGACCGCCTCCGCATCCTCGACATCGAGCCCGAAGACCCCGTCCAGCCCTGACCCGTCACCCCGCCGGGCTCATCACGGGATCGTTGCCTCTCTTCAGAATGGCGCTTAACATGCTGTTTCCTTCTCGCGCCCGCACCGCTCGCGGGTCCACTGCTTCACCGGAGGACGTCATGAGCCGTTCGCTTTCCTACCTGCGCCGGGGGCTCCTCGGCATCGCGTTGGTGGGCTCACTTGGGTTCGGAGCTACCCAAGCATTCGCGGAGCCGAAAGGTGAGCCAGTCGCGGCGATGGGGACGTGCCCCGTTGGTATGTGGGAGTGCTGCATGACCTGCTACGGGCAACGAGTCCTGCGCTGCCCCTGCTGACGGCGAGAGCCGGCCCCGCGCTTCCGACTCGCGGGGCCGGTTTTGATTCTGTGTACCCGCCTGTTATGCCTTAACGAGCCTCACACCCCCAAAGTGAGGTTTCGTCGAGCACATGCTTCCGAAAAGAAAAGACCCGGCGGGTGCCGGGTCAGACGGAGGCGTGGGAGCCGAGGCGGGTGAGCAGGTCGGCGAGCTGCGCCTGCTCGTCTTCGGAAAGACCGGCAAGCAGGTCGGCCTCGGCGGCGGCCTGGGCGCGGGCGCCGGCCTCGTAGGCGCGGCGGCCCTCCGGGGTGAGCGTGGCGAGCACGCTGCGGCGGTCGCCCGGGTCGGGGACGCGCTTCACCAGCCCGTCCGCCTCCAGCCGGTCCACCAGCTGCGTGACGTTGGAGCGCACGCACGAAAGCCGCTCCGCGAGCTGCCCCAGGGGGAGCGACTCCCCCGCCGCCACCAGGTGGCGCAGCACGCCCATCTTGGCGAGCGAGAGCCCGGCCGGCTCCAGGCTCCGTTCGATCCGGTCGCCCACGCAGGACCCCGTGTGCAGGATCCGGAGGGCCAGCGAGGCTGCGCCGCAGGGCTTGGTCTCTTCCCACTCGTTCATCCCTGCAAGTTGCCGGTTTTCGGGCCTCCGGTCAAGGCGCGCCGCGGCCCCGCGCGTCCACCCGGCCGGACGACGGCCCGAACGAAATCCTTGACATCCGTCCTGCTAATACGTATTAGCAATCATGTCCACGTCCTCCCCCCGCCCGGTCACCGCCCACGACGTCGCCCGCGCGGCCGGGGTGTCCCAGGCGACGGTGTCGCTGGTGCTGGGGGCGAACCCGCGGGCGAGGATCGCCGCGGCGACGCGGGAAAAGGTGCTGCGGGCCGCGGAGGAGCTGGGGTACCGCCCCAACATCCTGGCGCGGGGGCTGGTGCGGGGGCGCTCGTACGCGCTGGGGGTGATCGTCCCCGACCTGGCCAACCCGTTCTTCCTGGACGTGGTGCGGGGGATCGAGCGGGTGGCGGCGGAGGAGGGGTACGCGGTGCTCCTGTGCGACGCGCGGGACACCCCGGCGGCGCGGCACCTGGAGGCGCTGCGGGCGCGGCAGATCGACGGGGTGATCCTGGACCCGTCCGGCGCCGACTCGCTCCCGGGCGACGCCCTCACCGACCTGAACGTGGTGGTGGCCGACCGCCCCACCGACCGCTTTCCCGGGGTGGCGAGCGACGCCGAGGCCGCCGGGCGCCTGGCCGCCGAGCACCTGCTGGGGCTGGGGCACCGCGAGCTGGCGTTCATCGGGCCGGCCAGCGAGGAGCACGCCTTCCGCATGCGCGAGCGCGGCTTCGCCAGGGCGCTGCGCGCCGCGGGGGTGGCGCTCCCCTCCCCCCGGCTGCGGCGCGCCCCGGCCACGGTGGCCGGCGGGGAGGCGGCCATGCGGGCGCTGCTGGCGGCGAAGACGGGGCGCCCCACCGGGGTGTTCTGCGCCAACGACCTGGCCGCGCTGGGCGCGCTCAAGGCGTGCGCCGCCGCCGGGGTGCCGGTCCCGCGGGCGATGTCGGTGGTGGGGTGCGACGACATCGAGATGGCGCGCGTGGTCACCCCGGAGCTGACCACCGTCGCCGTGCCCGCCCGCGAGCTGGGCGCCCGCGCCGCCCGCCTCCTCCTCCGCCAGATCGAGGGCAAGCCGGAGGCGGCGAAGCCGGCGAGGCTGCTCCCGGTGAAGCTGGTGCCGAGGGGGACGACGGCGGAACCACAGGGAACAGGGAACAGGGAATAGGGAACAGCCTGCAACTGCGGGCGTCGGTCGGAGGGCGGTTGCAGTTCCCATGGTTCCCAAAAGATGTGCGGAGGGAGACTCGCCGGCTGTTTGGCGAGGCTCACTCCGGCGGAGGGAGACACGGGGGCAGTTTCCCGTGGCTCCCGGAGCCCGCGCAGGAGACGGACGGCAGTATCGTCCGGCTCCGGAGCGGCCCGCCAGACCCGACGAAATCAAGCTCACTCGATCAACGATCCCATGCGGCACGCTGTCATCACCGGCACCGGCTCCTTCGTTCCCGAGCGCGTCCTCAGCAACGCGGACCTTTCGCGCATGCTGGGGGAGGACGTGGACGACTTCGTCCGGGGCACGCTGGGGATCGCGGAGCGGCACGTGTGCGGGCCGGACGAGTCCGCCGCCGACCTGGCGGAGGAGGCGGCGCGGCGCGCCCTGGCGGACGCCGGCATCGGTCCGGAGGACGTGGACCTGCTCATCGTGTCCACCGACACGCCGGAGTACGTGTCGCCCGCCACCTCGTCGGTGCTGCACGGGCGGCTGGGGATGCCGGGGCGTGTGGGGACCTTCGACGTCAACAGCGCCTGCGCGGGCTTCGCCACGGCGCTGGACGTGGGGTGGAAGTACCTGCGCGCGGACGAGCGCTACGGTCGGGTGCTGGTGGTGGCCGTGTACGCCATGAGCAAGTTCCTGGACTACGCCGACAAGAAGACGGCCACCATCTTCGCGGACGGCGCCGGCGCCGTGGTGCTGGAGGCGTCGGCGGAGCCCGGGATCCTGGCCTCGGAGCTGTTCGCGGACGGGGCGCTCTCGGACGGGATGGGGGTATTCGCCGGGGGGACGGCGGAGCCGGTCACGGAGGAGGTGCTGCGCGACGGCACCCGCAACCGGCTGCGCTTCGTCCGCAAGTACCCCAGGGAGGTCAACGAGGAGGGGTGGCCGCGCATCGTCCGCTCGGTGCTGGAGCGCGCGGGCCGGGGGGTGGAGGACGTGGACCTGTGGCTGTGGACGCAGGTCAACCGCTCCACCATCCGGGTGGTGATGGACCGCCTGGGAGAGCCCATGGACAAGGCGCACACGGTGATGGACAAGTGGGGATACACCGGCTCGGCGTGCCTCCCCATGGCGCTGGACGACGCGGCGCGCGCGGGGCGCCTGCGGCCAGGCGACCTGGTGGTGCTCACCGGCTCGGGGGCGGGGCTGTCCATGGGGTGCGTGGCGCTGCGCTGGACGCGCGGCGGCAACGGCGGCGGCACCGGCGGCGCGGGGAGCGGCCATGAGTGAGACGGCGCTTTCCGTGTTCCTGGAGCGCGTGGAGCGCTACGGCGACCGCGTCGCCTTCCGCGTGCTGGCGGCCGGCGGCGCGGCCCGCGACGAGACCGTGACCTGGCGCCGCTGGGGCGACGAGGCCCGCCGCTTCGCCGCGGCGCTGGTGGCCGCCGGGCACCGGCCGGGCGAGGCGGTGGCGACCTTCGCGGGGAACCGGCCGCTGTGGCCGGTGGCGGACCTGGGGATCCTGATGGCCGGCGGGGTGAGCGTGGGGGTGTACCCCACCAGCAGCCCGGAGCAGCTGGGCCGCCTCCTCGCCGACTCGGGCGCCGTGGTGGCGGTGGTGGACACGGCGGAGCGATTGTCGGCGCTGACGCAGGTGCGCACGGGCGCGCCGCGGCTGCACACGGTGGTGTGCGAGCGGCTGCGCCCCTCGCGCACCTGGACGCTGGGGTGGGACGCCTGGCTGGCCCGCGGGGCGCGCGCCCTGGCCGGGGGGGACGTGGCGGAGGAGCTGGAGCGGCGCGCGGCCCGCATGGCCCCGGACGACGTGGCGCTGCTCATCTACACCTCCGGCTCCACGGGCGAGGCGCGGGGCGCCCGCATCACCCACCGCTACCTGCTGGACTCGGCGCTTTCCATCCGCGGGGCGCTGGGGCTGGAGGAGGACGACACCGGCCTTTCCTTCCTCCCCTTCTGCCATGGCGCGGAGCGCGTCTTCGGGCTGTACACGCGCATCGTCTGCGGGATGGAGGCGGCGCTGGTGGAGGACCACGCCCGCGTCTGGGAGGCGGCGCGCGCCTACGCGCCCACCGTGTTCGGCGGGCTGCCGCGCTTCTACGAGAAGGCGTACGAGGCGCTGCGCGCGGAGCAGGAGCGCGCCCCCGCGGCGGAGAGGGCGCGCTGGGAGCGCACGCTGGCGCTGGGGCGCGAGCGCTCGCGGCTGCGCCAGGCGGGCGAGCCGGTGCCGGCGGAGCTGGAGGCGGAGTGGCGGGAGACGGGCGCGCCGCTCTTCGAGCGGGTGACGGCGCTCTTCGGCGGGCGGGTGCGGCGCGCCACCTCTGGTGGGGCCACGCTGCCGCGCGCGGTGGCGGAGTACCTGGACGCGCTGGGGCTGACCGTGCTGGGCGCCTACGGGATGACGGAGCACCTGTGCGTGGCCTTCAACCGCCCGGACCGCTACACGCTGGACTCGTCCGGCCCCGCCATGCCGGGGACCGAGCTGCGCATCGCGGCGGACGGCGAGGTGCTGGTGCGGCGCGGGCCGCTCACCTTCGACGGCTACCACGGACGCCCGGAGGCCACCCGCGACGCCTTTTCCGCGGACGGCGAGTGGCTGCTCAGCGGCGACCTGGGCGAGGTGGGGGCGGACGGCTGCCTGCGCATCACCGGGCGCAAGAAGGAATTGATCGCGCTGTCCAGCGGCAAGAAGGTGGCGCCGCTCCCCATCGAGGCGCTGCTGGTGCAGGACCCCTGGATCGGGCAGGCCATGCTGTACGGCGAGGGACGGCACTTCGTCACCGCGCTGCTGGCGCTGCGCCGCCCCGTGGTGGAGGCGTGGGCCGCGGAGCGGGGGATCGGGGGCGGCTTCCACGCCCTGCTCGCCCACCCCGAGGTCGTGGCCCGCGTGCAGGCCGCGGTGGACCGGGTCAACGCCGTCCTGTCGCGCCCGGAGCAGGTGCGCCGCTGGATCCTGCTGGAGCGCGAGCTCAGCGCCGAGGAGAACGAGCTCACCCCCACGCTCAAGCTCCGCCGCCCCGTCGTCGCGGACCGCTACCGCGACCGGATGGAAGCCCTCTACTCGTGACCGCCATGACGAAGCGCACCTCGCTCGCCGCCCTGCTCCTGGCCACGCTGCTGATCGCCGCGGCGTACGCGTCCGCCTTCCTCCCCGGCGGGACGCCGCCCTGGGGCCCCTGGCTCATGGCCGTGGGCGTCCCCCTGGTCCTGGTGTCCGTCATGGTCCTGGGGGCGGTGCGCAGCGGGCACGGGATGGGGCGGCTGGCGTGGCCGTTCGCGTTCGTGGGAGGGATCCTGGGGGCGGGGTTCCTGCTCGCGCTGGGCCTCCCCGCCGACGAGGCGGCCGGCACGGCGCTCTACCTGGGCCTCCCGCTCCGCGCCTCCATCATCCTGTACGGGATCGGGCTCCTCCCCATCGTGATCCTGCCGGTGGCGTACGCGCTCACCTTCGACGCCATGACGCTCAACGCCGAGGACGTGGAGCGGGTGCGGCTCGCCGGGGAAGAGTGGGCGCGCGGCCGCGCCGCCGGGGCGGCCCCCGCCGGGCGCGCCGCCCCGCCGGAGTCCGCCGTGGCCGCGGGCGAGGGCTCCACCCCCGGCGCGGGAGCGCTCCGTTGAGCCCCGACCTCATGACCGGGCAGCCGGCGATCGTCGCCGTGGCGCTGGCCTACTTCGCGGTGGTGGTCGCCATCAGCGTGTGGGCGACCCGGCGCACCCGCACGGCCAGCGACTTCTTCGTCGCCGGACACGGGATCGGCCTGGTGGCGCTCACCGTGGCCTCGGTCTCCACCTCGGTCTCGGGGTTCGCCTTCATCGGCGGGCCGGGGCTGATCTACAGCATCGGGCTGGGGGCCATGTTCATCGTCCTCCCCGCCTCGGTGACCAACGTGATGGGCGCCTGGGTGCTCGCCAAGCGGATGCGGCTCCTGGCCGAGGCGCGCGGGCTCATCACCGTCCCCGACGCGATCGGCGCGCGCTACCGCTCCCCCGCGGCGCAGGGGCTCTCGGGCGTCGCCATGCTGGTCGCCATCGTGGGCTACATGGCCACCAACGCGCTGGCCATGGGGGTGGTGATCCACTCCATCTTCGGGATCGGGCTGGCGTGGGGGATCTGGCTGGGGATGGGGATCACGCTGGCGTACTCGGTGGCGGGCGGGATCCTGGCCGGGATCTACGTGGACGTGTTCCAGGGGACGCTGATGGCGCTGGCCTCGGTGCTGGTCTTCCTGTTCGTGCTGCGCGTGGGCGGCGGGATGGGGCGGATCTCGGAAACCATCCTGGCGGCGGATCCCGGCTTCATGGGGCCGTGGGGGAAGATCACGCCGCTCGCGGCGCTCTCCTTCTTCTTCGTCTTCGGGCTGGGGTCGCTGGGCCAGCCGCAGGGGGTCCACAAGTACTACATGCTCCGCGACCCGCTGCAGCTGCGCTGGTACCCGCTCCTCAAGACGCTGGGGCTGATCCTTGTCCTCCTGCTCTACTTCGGGGTGGGAGTGGGGGTGAAGTCGCTGGTGGCGCGCGGGGACCTTCCCCCCCTCGCCGCCCCCGACGAGGCGACGCCCACCTTCCTGCTGCGCTTCACCCCGGTGCTCCTCGCGGCGCTGGTCTTTTCCGGCGTCGCGGCGGCCACCATGAGCGCGGTGAACTCGTTCATCAACATCGGGGCGGCGGTGGTCACGCACGACCTTCCCGTCGCCTTCGGCCGCACGGTCAGGAACGAGCTGTTCTGGGGCCGGGTCTCCACGGTGGCGATCGCCCTGGCCGCCTCGCTCCTGGCGCAGTTCTCCGGCTCCATGGTGGCGTTCCTGGGGATCTTCGGCTGGGGATTGTTCGCCAGCACCCTGGTTCCGGCTCTGGCCATCGGGCTCAACTGGGAGGGCGCCACGCGCGAGGGCGCCATCGCCTCCATCGCCGTGGGGCTGGTGGTGACGCTGGCGTTCGAGACGCTGGCCTTCTTCAAGGTCTACAGCTTCCCCACGGGGGTGACCGTGTCCGGCGCGGCGCTGGTCCTTTCCATCCTGGTGTTCTTCGGCGTGTCCTGGCTGACCCGCCGCGGCGCCGGCGCCGCCATCGATCCCGACGTCCGGCTGGTGATGGAAGTATGAGGATGATCCGCATGCACCCCCGCGGGGAGCGCTCGCCCCCGCAGCCCGGAGTCCGCCCGACCCGTCCGCGCGCCCGCCACCCCGGTCGCGCTCCTGTCCTCACACCGTGGAGGGTTCGTCCCATGAACCGACGCAGCACCCCGCGCCCCCGCTGGCGCTCCCCCCTTCTGCTGGCGCTGCTGCTAGGCCTCCTGCCCGCCCTCGCGGCCGCCCAGGGCACCGTGCGGGGCACCGTCGCCGGCGACCAGGGCGCCGCCCTCGCCGGCGCGCAGGTGACGGTGGCCGGCACCCGCCTGGCCACCTCCACCAACGCCCAGGGGGCGTTCACGCTGGCCAATGTCCCCGCGGGCTCGCAGCAGCTCCGCGTCTCGCTGGTGGGCTACCGCGCATCCACGCAGACGGTGGAGGTGCGCGCGGGCGAGGAAACGCTGGTCGCCGTCGCCCTGGCGCAGAACCCGGTGGAGCTGGACGCCATGGTGGTGTCCGCCTCGCGCCGCGCCGAGCGCATCACCGAGGCGCCGGCCACGGTCACCCGCATCGGGCCGGAGGTGCTGGAGAACGCCGTGGGCAACTCGTTCGTGGGCGCGCTCAAGCAGGCCAAGGGGCTGGACTTCATCCAGGTGGGCGCCACCGCGGTGGCGATCAACGCCCGCGGCTTCAACTCGTCGTTCAACAACCGCATGCTGATGATGGAGGACGGCCGCATCGCCGTGCTCCCGGAGAACGGCCTGCCGGTGGGGCAGTTCACCGCCACCCCCAAGGTGGACCTTGAGTCGCTGGAGGTGATCGTGGGCCCCGGCGCGGCGCTGTACGGCGCGGACGCCAGCAACGGCGTGCTCACGCTGCAGACCAAGGACCCGCGCGAGTTCCCCGGCACCACCGTGGAGGTGACCGGCGGCAACCGCAGCTACAAGGACGTGCAGCTGCGCCACGCCGGCGTGTTCGGCAGCTGGGGCTACAAGGCGGCCGGCGAGTTCCAGGACGCGGACGACTGGTCCAACGAGCTGCGCTACGGCACCGGCGGCGTGATCCCCGAGGTGGGCGTGGGCGGCGAGATCGACTGGACGGCGCGCGTGGCGCGGGGGAGCGGCGCGGTGGTGCGCTACTTCGACGACGCCAGGCTGGAGCTGAGCGGCGGCATCAGCCAGACGGACGGCGTGGGGCAGACCAACGTGGGCCGCAACCAGCTGGACGGGTGGATCTACAACTTCGCGCAGGCCCGCTTCCAGAGCCCGCGCTGGTACGCCACCGCCTACCGCACGCAGAGCAAGGCGGGCGACTCGTACGCCATCAACCGCTTTTCCGAGAACCGGGCCGCGGCGGCCAACGCCGCCAAGTCGGACGAGGAGGTCCGGCTGATGTCCGACTGGCCCAGCGACGGGCAGCTGTACGCGGCGGAGATCCAGAACAACTTCAGCGTCCCCGCGCTGCTGGGCTCGCGCTTCGTGTGGGGCGTGCAGGGGCGGCGCGACGTGGTGAGCAGCGACCGCCAGTGGCTCACCGACCGGCTCACGGGCGAGGACATCGACATCGACCAGTGGGGCGTGTACGCGCAGAGCGAGACGCAGCTCCTGCCGCGGCTGCAGCTGCTGCTGGCCGGGCGCTACGACAACCACGAGAACTACGAGGCGCAGTTCAGCCCCAAGGCCGGGCTGGTGTTCACCCCGGTGGACGGCCACACGCTGCGCGGCACGTACAACCGCGCCTTCAAGTCGCCCACCACGCTGCAGACCAACTTCTTCATCCCGGACTGGACCGCGGCCATCTCCATCTACGGCAACACGGAGGGCTTCACGGTCAAGAACGCCGCGGGGACCACGGTGGCCACGTACGACCCGCTGGTGCCGGAGCGCAACGAGACCTGGGAGGTGGGCTACAAGGGGCTCGTGGGCGGGCGCCTGTTCGTGGACGTGGCGGGCTACCGCTCCAGCTACGAGGACTTCCTCAGCCCGCTGGCGGTGATCGGCAACCCGTTCGCGGCCGGCGGCGCGGCCACCTTCGCGTACGACGGCGACGGGACGCTGATCAAGAACCCCGCCGGCCTCACCCCCATCGTGCTCACCTACTACAACCTGGGGCAGGCGAAGCTGGACGGGGTGGACGCGGGGGTCAACTACGTGCTGAACCCCAAGGTCAGCTTCGCGGGGACCTTTTCCTGGCTGGACCTCAAGGAGGTGGAGGTGCCGGCGGGCCGCGAAGAGGCCACGTCGCTCAACGCCCCCGCCACCAAGTGGTCGCTGGGGACGAACGTCAACGACCTGGGCGGCTTCCGCGGCGGGGCGTGGCTGGGCGGCGCGACGCTGCGCCACGTGAACGGCTACTACTTCCGCTCGGGGATCAACATGGGGGTGATCCCCACCTTCACCACGCTGGACCTGAACGTGGGCTACAAGCTCCCGGCGCTGAACACCACCCTGAACGTGGGGGTGAGCAACCTGTTCACCTGCAGCCAGGACGACGAGGCGGCCTTCACCTACTCGGACGCCCTGCGCACCACGCCGACCAACAAGTCGCGCCAGTGCGGCTTCGGGATGAAGCACCAGGAGATGATCAACATGCCGAGCATCGGCACCATGGTGTTCATCGGGGCGCGGTACCACATCTAAGCTAGACGGCGGTTCGGGCGTGCCCCCGGCTGGCGCCGGGGTCGGGCTTCGGCTCCGTAGGGCTGCAAACGACGCAGCCCAACGGAGTCGAGCCCCGACGGTACTGCTGTCGGGTCTCGCCCCTTCGGGCCGAAATCCCTCACGCGGGTGCCGGAGCGTGCCCCGGCTGAAGCAGGCCGCTCTTTAACCTGTCCCCTGTTCCCTCGCCGTTCATGAACCGTCTCGCCGCCGCCCTGATGTCGCTGCCCATCGCCGCCTGCGCCGCGGGGACCCCGCCCGCTCCCGCGTCCGACCCCGCTCCCGCCACCCGCGCGTCGTCGTTCGACTGGCACACGCTCGCCGGGCCGGACGGCGGCGGGCGCCGCTACCGGCTCTTCGTCCCGGCCTCGTACGACGGGGAACGCCCGGCGCCGCTGCTGGTGATGCTGCACGGCTGCACCCAGGACCCCGACGACTTCGCGCGGGGGACGCGGATGAACGAGGTGGCGGAGGAGCACGGCCTGCTGGTGGCGTACCCGGAGCAGACCGCGGCCGGCAACCCGCAGAAGTGCTGGAGCTGGTTCGACCCGGCGCACCAGGAGCGCGGCCGCGGCGAGCCGGAGGACGTCGCCCGCGTGGCGCGCGAGGTCATGGCGTCGCACCGGGTGGACGCGGCGCGCGTGTACGTGGCCGGCGTCTCCGCCGGCGGGGCGATGGCGCTGGGCGTGGCCGCCGCGTACCCGGAGCTGTTCGCCGCGGCGGGGTCGCACTCCGGCATCGCGTACCGCGCCGCGGGCGGAGTGCAGCAGGCGCTGGGCGCCATGCAGCGCGGCGCGGCGGACACCGCCGCGCTGGGCGCCGCTGTGATCGCGGCCATGGGCGAGCGGGCGCGGCCGCTGCCGGTGATCGTCTTCCACGGCGGCGCGGACCCGGTGGTGCGCGCCGTCAACGCCGGGCAGACCGCCGCGCAGTGGGCGGCGGCCAGCGGACTCGCGGAGCGCCCCCTGCGGCCCGTGGCGGACGAGGCGCACGGCCCGCCCACGCCGGGCGCCGCGCCCGAGGGATTCCGCCCCTCGCGCACCCGCTTCCTGGACGGGGCCGGCCGCGCCGTGCTGGAACTGTGGATGGTGCCCGGGCTGGCGCACGCCTGGTCCGGCGGCTCGCCGGAGGGCACCTTCACCGACGCGCGCGGCCCCGACGCCAGCCGCGAGATGGTGCGCTTCTTCCTGGAGCACCCGCGGGAAGCCCCGTGAGCGCGCCGCACTTCCCGGCGTTCCCGGACCCCGTCCGCTTCTGGAGCCGGCTGCACCCCGGGCGCCCCGCCCTGGTGGACCGCGCCGCGGGGCTGCGCCTCACCTACGCCGAGCTGGACGCGCGCGTCGCGCGGCGGGCCGCCGCGCTGCGCGCCCGGGGCGTGGGGCGCGGCGCCCTGGTGGGCGTGCTCGCCGGCAACCGCGCGGAGGTGGTGGAGCTGTTCTTCGCCTGCGGGCGCGTGGGCGCGGCGCTCCTCCCCCTCAACTGGCGCCTCGCCGCCGCCGAGCTGGCCGTGGTGCTGGGCGACGCGCGCCCCGGCCTGCTGCTGCGTGAGGAGCGCTTCCGCCGCCTGGGCGACGACGCCCTGGCGGCCGCCGGCGCCGTCCCCGCCGCCGGCTGGGCGGAGCTCGGCGCCACGCCGGACCCGGGCGCCGACCCGGCCGACGACGTGCCGGACTCGGCCGTGTCGCCGGACGACCCGGCGCTGGTGCTGTACACCTCCGGGAGCACCGGCCGGCCCAAGGGCGCGCTGCTCCCCCACCGGCAGCTCCTGTGGAACGCCGTGGCGACCACCACCGCGTGGGAGCTGGGCCCGGCGGACGTGGCGCCGGTGTCCACGCCGTTCTTCCACACCGGCGGGTGGAACGTGTTCGCCACGCCGCTCTGGCACCGCGGCGGCACGGTGGTGCTGCTGGACGGCTTCGACGCGGACGACTTCCTGGCCGCGGTGGAGGAGGAGGGGATCACCGTCGCGCTGACGGTGCCCACGCAGCTGCTGATGCTGATGGAAAGCCCGCGCTGGGGACGCCCGCTCCCCTCCCTGCGCTTCTTCATCTCCGGGGGCGCCCCCTGCCCCGCCGCGCTCGCCGCGCGGGTGCGCGCCGCCGGCTACCGCTTCCGCGAAGGCTACGGCCTCACCGAGTGCGGCCCCAACTGCTTCGCGCTGTCGGACGAGGAGGCGGCGCGGAAGCCGGGGAGCGTGGGGCGCCCGGTGCCCTTCCTGGAGATGCGGCTGGCGGCGGCGGACGGGCGGGAGGCGGAGCCCGGCGAGGCCGGCGAGCTGCTGCTGCGCGGCCCGCAAGTGTTCGCCGGGTACCTGCGCGACCCGGAGCGCACCGCCGAGGCGCTCACCCCGGACGGGTGGCTGCGCACCGGCGACCTGGCGCGGCGCGACGCGGACGGCGTGTACACCGTGTGCGGACGCCGCAAGGAGATGTACATCTCCGGCGGCGAGAACGTGTTCCCCGGCGAGGTGGAGGCCGCGCTCGCGGACTGCCCCGGCGTGGCCGAGGCGGTGGTGGTGGGCGTCGCCGACGCCCGCTGGGGCGAGGTGGGGCGCGCCTTCGTGGTGCGGCGGGCGGGGGGCGCGCCGGGCGAGGCGGAGGTGGTGGCCCACGCCCGCGCCCGCCTGGCCGGCTACAAGGTGCCCCGGTCCGTGGTGTTCCTGGACGAGATCCCGCGCCTGGGCTCCGGCAAGCCGGACCGCCGCGCCCTGGCGGAGTGGAACGAGGTGACCGCGTGACCGGAGCCGCGACCATGCAGCAGCAGCAGGCCAAGGGGTCCACCCTGCGCTCCACGCTGGACTTCCTGCGCGCCGAGGTGGGCGCCGACGCGGTGGAGGACGTCCTCGCGGGCCTCCCCGCGGAGGAGCGCCGCGTGGTGGAGGGCGCCGCCGCCACCGAGGAGGTGCCGCTGGCGACGCTGCTGGGGCTGTGGCGGGCGGTGGACGCGGCGATCGGCGCGCGGCACCCGGACTGGATCGAGCGGGCGGGCGCGTACGCCATCCAGGGGTTCGGGGTGCAGCTGTACGGCGGCATCCTGCGCAAGGCCAACCCCACCGAGTTCCTGACGCAGCGCGTGTCGCTCTTCCAGCTCTACTACCGCCCCGGCAACATGGAGGTGGTGGAGGTGGAGCCGGGACGGGCCGTCCTGCGCCTGGTGGGCTTCGACCCGGTGGACACGCTGTTCTGCCGCCGGCAGACGGGGGGGCTGCTGCGCTCCGTGGAGCTCGCCGGCGGGCGCGGCGGATCCGTGCGCCACGTGCGCTGCTCCGCGGAGGGCGACGCGTTCTGCGAGTGGGAGCTGCGCTGGAGCTGACGGAATAGGGGACAGGGGACAGGGGACAGGGGACAGGGGACAGCCTGCAACTGCGGGATCGGGCGTGCCCCCGGCTGGCGCCGGGGTCGGGCTTCGGCTCCGTAGCAGACGAAACGACCGTCTGCAACGGAGTCGAGCCCCCGCGAAACTGCCCGCGGGGTCTCGCCCCTTCGGGCCGTAATCCCTCACGCGAGCCGGGTGAGGGCCGCCGTGCGGGCGTGTGATTTGCCTGTCCGGTGCTGGAGACGCGTCCCCACCCGAGCAGGGAGTCCGCATGCGACCGCCACGACACAGGTTCTCCGACGACGTCCGCACCACCGCGCGGGAGATGGCGGCGCGCATGGCGCGCGACGGCAACGTCCCCGAGACGCCGGAGGCGCTGGACGCGTGGATCGCCGCGTCTCCCGGGACGCGGGCGGCGCTGGAGCGGGGCGGCTGGGGCCGGGAGTTCACCTCGGACGACCTGCTCCCGCTCCTCCACGTGTTCGCGGGCACCGAGACGACCGCCCGGCCCGTCGTGCCGACCAAGGCCCCGTCCTTGGGCCGCCTGATCCTGGGGATCCTGATCCTGATCGCCGTGGGAACGGCATTCGCCCTGCTGGCGGGGGGCGCCGCCGTCCCGACGCCCGGGCGCTGAAGAGCGGACCCTCACCCCCCGGCTCCCTCTCCCAATCCTGGGAGAGGGGGAGAACGACAAAACCGAGGTAAAAGAAAGCCCTCCCCCAGAATTGGGGGAGGGTGGCGAGCCTCAAGCGAGCCGGGTGGGGGCCCGTCGCGTGAGATACTATGAAAAGCGGGGCCGCCGCGGGTAAGCTTTCCTGGAGGTCATCACTCAACCAGGAGGAGCCCATGAAATCCGCGACGACCCCGCATGAGCAGAGCGTCCCCGGCAAGCCGGTACTGTGC
>JBEVLE010000291.1:0-22478 GCA_040509335.1 Longimicrobiaceae bacterium
GCACCCGGGGGCCGCGTCGCGTTTCCACTTCCGCCGTTTTCACCTCCCGGACGGGCGCCGCTAACCCCCGTCCACTCCCCCCGCTTAGCCCCGTCCACGAGCACTCCGGGAGTTCCGAAAAGCGACCGGAACGGCCCCTCGCGGGTATACAATTTGCGACCCTCACAAAACGCTTGACCGCTACATGTGGGGGTTGTACCTTGTCACTCCCCAAGATGTAGTGCCCACGTGGTGCCATCTGCGCATGTCGAGCCCCGAGGCCGGTTTAGCGCCTCTCGTTGATAGTTGTCGTCCTTTTACACCCGATCCGCAGGAGTCCTCGATGAACCCTCCCGTCACCGCCCCCTCCGTCGTCGATCCGCGCGCCCGGGTCGGCCTGCCGCCCGCCGAGCTGTCGCAGAACGCGCGCACCGTGCTCAGCAAGCGGTACCTCAAGAAGGACGAGGCGGGGAAGCCGGTGGAGGATCCCGAGGAGATGTTCTGGCGCGTGGCGAGCACCATCGCCGCCGAGGACGCCAAGTACGGCGCCACCGACGAGGAGGTGGAGGCGCTGGGGCTGGAGTTCTACGCGCTGATGACCACGCGCCGCTTCGAGCCCAACTCCCCCACGCTGATGAACGCCGGGCGCCCGCTGGGGCAGCTTTCCGCCTGCTTCGTGCTCCCGGTGGACGACGCCCTGAGCAACGGGCAGAGCGGCGTGTACGACACCCTGCGCAGCATGGCCGTCGTGCACCAGTCGGGCGGCGGAACGGGCTTCTCGTTCAGCCGCATCCGCCCGGAGGGCGACATCGTCCGCAGCACCACCGGGGTGGCGAGCGGCCCGGTGAGCTTCATGAAGCTGTACGACGCCTCCACCGAGGTGGTGAAGCAGGGCGGCACGCGCCGCGGCGCCAACATGGGCATCCTGCGGGTAGACCACCCGGACATCGAGCACTTCATCGACTGCAAGCAGGACATCACGCAGATCACCAACTTCAACATCTCGGTGGCGGTCACCGACGCCTTCATGCAGGCGGTGGAAAAGGGCGAGGAGTACGAGCTCAAGAGCCCGCGCACCGGCGCCACGGCCGGCAAATTGGACGCGCGCAAGGTGTGGGACAAGGTCGTGGAGAACGCCTGGCGGACGGGCGAGCCGGGGGTGTTCTACATCGACCGGGCCAACTTCTACAACCCGGTGCCGCACCTGGGCGACTACGAGGCCACCAACCCGTGCGGGGAGCAGCCGCTGCTGCCGTACGACGTGTGCAACCTGGGCTCGGTGAACGTGGGCGCCTTCGTGCGCGACGACATTCCCGCGGACGCCCCCTGGTACGAGAAGATCGACTGGAAGGAGTACCGCCGGGTGGTGCGCCTGTCGACGCACTTCCTGGACAACGTGATCGACGCCAACCAGTACCCGCTGGAGGCGATCACGGAGCTGGCGCAGAACATCCGCCGCATCGGGCTGGGGGTGATGGGCTTCGCGGACCTGCTGGTGCGCCTGGGCGTCCCCTACAACTCCGAGGAGGGGGTGGAGATCGGCCGGCGCATCATGGAGTTCATGGACGAGGAGTCCAAGCGCGAGTCGGAGAACCTGGCGGAGAGCCGCGGCGTGTTCCCGCAGTGGGAGCGCTCCATCTGGGGCCCGGACGAGTCGTGCGCCCGCGCCCCCAACGGCGACCGCATCCGCCCGGAGAGGCGCCTGCGCAACTGCAACGTGACCACGGTGGCGCCCACGGGCACCATCTCCATCATCGCGGGGTGCTCGTCGGGGATCGAGCCGCTGTTCGCGGTGGCGTTCATGCGCAACCAGGCCGGCGTGATGATGCCGGACGTGAACGAGGACTTCGTCGCCATCGCGCGTGCGGAGGGGTGGTACTCGGACGACCTGGTGAAGCGCATCGCGGAGCAGGGGCACATCCACTTCCCCGAGGTGCCGGAGCGGGTGCAGCGCGCCTTCGTGACGGCGCACGACATCACCCCGGAGTGGCACGTCCGCATGCAGGCGGGCTTCCAGGAGCACACGGACTCGGCGATCTCCAAGACGACCAACTTCCCCCACGACGCCAGCGTGGAGGACGTGCGCAAGATCTACGAGCTTGCCTTCAAGCTGGGCTGCAAGGGCGTCACGGTGTACCGCGACGGCTCGCGCGACGGCCAGGTGCTTTCCACCGGCGCCACCAAGTCGCCGGCGCAGCAGGCGGACGATTCGGCCAGGGTGGTGGAGGCGCAGGAGCGCGCGGCGAAGCTGGAGGCGGAGCTGCGCGCCACCCGCGAGGCGCTGGCCCGCGCGGAGGCGCAGGCGCAGCGGGTGCACCGGCAGAAGCGCAAGCGCCCGGCGGTGCTCAACGGCACCACGCGCAAGATGTCCTCGCCGCTGGGCGACGTGTTCGTGACCATCAACGAGGACGAGGGGAAGACGCCCTTCGAGGTGTTCGCGACGCTGGGCAAGGCGGGGAGCATCGCCATGGCGGACGTGGAGGCCATCGGCCGCCTGATCTCGCTGGCGCTGCGCTTCGGGGTGCCGGTGGCGGACGTGCACACGCAGCTGCGCGGCATCTCGTCGGACCGGGCGGTGGGCTTCGGCGCCAACAAGGTGCTGTCGGTGCCGGACGCGATCGCGCAGGCCATCGCCCTGCGGGAGCAGGAGAAGGCGGGGATCCAGGAGGAGCTGATCCCGGAGCTGGCGCCTTCGGGCGGGGCGGCGGGCGTGCCGGTGGTTGCGGCGCCGGTGCCCTCGACGCAGCTTCCGCTGGTGGGGTACGACGCGAGCGAGACGTTCATCGGCACGTGCCCGGACTGCTCCAGCCAGCTGGAGTTCGCGGAGGGGTGCCAGAAGTGCCACGTCTGCGGCTACAGCGAGTGCGGGTGAGCTCCTGCTGATGGTGTGACCCATTGCCCCACTGCCGTGAGGCAGAGGGCGGGCGGGGTGGGGCGGGGTTGCAGTAGGGCGGTGGGGTCGGGAGGGGGGTGAGGGGCGGGGTGGGGGCGGTATGGACTGGTGAGGTCTGATTCGGGAAGGGGTCTCCGGCTTCGGCTGGGGGCCCCTTCGTAACCGAAGCTACGATTAGATGGTCTCGTTGTGGCTAATGGTTAGATGAGTTGATCATAATCAGACAGAATTTGGTGCGCTCCAGAGTAGCTATAACTGCGTACTTGGTTCTAAGCGTAGCCTATTCTTGATCAACTGAGCGCACCTGTTATCTTTCACATCCTCTCGTTTCCTTAACTACCTTTTTGGGTAATCTTATGGCTCGTTACATTCGGTCAGTTAAAGCCGTAGGTATCCACGGCCGGTTTGATTTGGAATGCGAATTCGTGGATGGTGTGAATATCATTTATGGAGAAAATGGGACGGGTAAAACGACTCTGCTTCACATCCTTGCCAATGTGCTAAATGGTGATTATGAACGATTTTTTTATTTGGATTTCTCCACGGTTGAAGTGCGACTCGATGACGGTCAAGTTGTAAGCCTGAGACTTAATAAGCGAAAAGTTGGTGGTCACGAGCACACCTACGTTGAGGTGAACGGGATTCAGGCTACAGGTGAGTTCTGTAATACTAGAGATAGGGTCATCGGGTCTGCTGAGGAGGCTCGCACAATTCGAGAGCGTGACCGCAGGGCCTCGCGAGGTGACCGCCCCGATGCACCTCGTCTACCCCTTACCGCTGCTTATTTCCCAGCGTTCCGCACTGCTATTGATGCCTGGGCAGCACATAATGAAGAGACTTCGCCCCGTCCAAGTACGGCCGCAGTGCGCCACAGGCGTGACAAAACTGATTTCGCTCGCGTACTATTTGGGAATTTTGTCCCCAGACTGGAATATCCTGCCACAAACGAAATCGAATGGACTCTCAATGAGCAGGTTCGGATAGCGATTGCGAGCGTTTCGCGAGCCGACAGGCAGTACTTTGGCGAAGTTCCATCGCGAATACTGGAGACACTCTCCGACCGTGATCAGTTGGTGCAAGATCCCGATGAAGTTCTTGAAGAGATTAAATTACTATCCAAGCGGTTTCAGGATTATCCGATCCATGTTGAGTCTACGTGGACTGAGTTAGATAAATCCGTGCGAGCAGTACCCAAGAACGAACAAAATAAGCGAGTGGCGGCTGCTGTCCTAAGCGTCTATCGCACGGCACTTGAGCGTATTATTCGTGTGCAGGAGCGAGCATTCTCCAAAATTGAGCGATATCTATTTACTGTAAATTCGTTCCTGCACGATAAATCCATAAATATTGGGCCGGCTGAGGGACGGTTACGGAGTGTGCCCTCCGTGCGAATGGAATTCGAGGGAGAAAAGGTCAGGAGCATTCCATTGCACCGGGCACTTTCCTCTGGGGAAAGGCAGATTGTGACCTTAATCTATGCATCGACTCAAATGAGCCAGCAGGAGGTAATTCTCGTTGACGAACCGGAGATATCGCTCCATGTGGATTGGCAACGAAAGCTACTTCCAGCGATGGTAAAGCAAATGCCCAGCAAGCAGCTTATCGTTTGCACACATTCGCCCGTAATTAGCACACGATACCGTGAGCGCATGCAAGAGCTTAATCCGTCGATTTCTCGATACGTGAGTACAGGTACCCCCACAATGGACCTTTTTGAAGATACGGATGAGGTCGATCAATGAATTTTGAACTTTCTATTAGCGCAACTCTGACTCCTGATGAGTACCTCACTGAACGAATGATGTCAAAGCTCCCCGTGCTGCTGGTTGAGGGAGAGTTTGATGATATCTTCTTCCAACTCGTTCGTGATGAGTTGTTGTCAAATGATATCGTCCAGCTTCCACTTGAGAATGCTCACCAACTTCGGAGTATTCAGATAGAAACCCCACAAATGATAGCTTCCCCTGACGGTGAGAAGCTTGGGCACAGAGAGAAAGTGGAGTTGGTGTGTGGGCTGGCGGGGAGCGACGTCGATAGGACGAAACTCGTGGGGTTCGTTGACCGTGAGTTTCGCAGATTTATAGCGACTACCATTCTAGACGATTACTTAGAATGCTCATGCCAGTTCGGGCGGGTCAGATGGTCTCGTGGTCATTCAATAGAAAACATTTTTTTTGACTATGCGATAATGCGACCTGTGTTCCGAGATCTTGGAGTTAGTTCCTACTATAATGTCGCTGAAGCACTTGCTGCAACTGAGGAGCACTTCGATGACGCCTTGCGTGTCGCTTGTGCACTTTCTTTGGTGGGAAAGGATCAAGAACTCTTGGGTATGCTTTACCGTACAATTTCCTCTGAACATATCCGTCTCGGCGAGAAGAATATAGAGTTTGATGTAAGACTATGGGCTACCCATCTGCGCGAAAGGCATAAACTCGACTCGGGACGTGTAGCAGCAGTTGTTAGCGCCTTCGCTTACTATATGAATGTAGTTGCTAGATCCAACATGGAAGTCGTGCGATGGATGTGTCACGGCCATCTGGGTGAGACAGTTCTATGGTCAGCTTTTGGTGCTGCGGTGCACCTGTGTTGCGAGAAAAACGGTGTTCCTACTCACTGTCGGAAGGTGGTCAGCGTTTCATCGCGAGATCGGCTCATCCGCTATGTAGGGAGCTGGATCCGTCACGCATTCCATAAGAGCACTGATAACTCGCCACTTGAGTGCTTCAGGGACTTCGGGATCCGCTGCTAATAGATTGTCTTGAATTTCTGAATGCAACTGCTTCGCCGGATCCGCGGCATCGTCGGGATGGCGCTCACCTGGGCGGCCGGCTGGGGCATCCTGGGCGCGGCCGTGTACGCCGTCGCGCTGCTTGTGTGGGGCGTGCCGGAGGGTGCTCCCGTGGCCTACATGCTTTCCATGGCGGCCCTTTTCCTGGCGACCTACGGCTTCATCGCCGGGGTCGTTTTCTCGCTGGTACTCCTCGCGGCCGAGCGCCGGAGCACCCTCCACCAGCTCACGCTGCCCCGGATGGCGGCCTGGGGCGGGCTCGGCGGCGTCCTCATGGCCGCCGTTCCCGTCGCCGCAATGGGGCTGACGTCGCTCACCGGCGTCTTCCTGCTCATGTGCGGTCTGCTAGGCACCGGCAGCGCGGCCGCGAGCCTGTCCATCGCGCGGCGCGGCCAGATCGCAGGGATCACGGACGACGAAGCGCTCGAACCCCACGAAACCGCGGACGACGAGGGACCGGAGGGGCCGGATCGTCCGTGAGGAGGAGCGAGGTCTCGCCGCGACGGGGGTGACCCCGAGGCGGCGAGATCCCCGCTCACGGCCGCGACGTGCCGGTGAGCGCCGCGAGCTGCGCGGCGTACGCCGCGGCCGCAGCCCCGTCGCCGGCGGCCGTCGCGGCTCGCCTCGCGCCGTCCAGCGCCTGGAACCGGTTCGGCTCCCTCGCGAGCGTGGCGCGGTACTCGGCGAGGGCCGCGGACGGGCGCCCAAGCTCCATGAGCATGTCGCCCAGGAGCTCGCGCGCCGGGGCGAGCGGGCCGGGCGTCACCGCGCTCTTTTCCGTCGCGTCCTCGCGCCGCGCGGCTTCCTGCATGAGCGCGACCGCCTCGCCGGAGCGCCCTTCGGCCAGTTCCAGCCATGCCTGTGCCCCCAGCCGCTGGATCGCCACCTGCTCCGCCCAGTACGGCTCCCCCCGCGCAGTCAGGCGCGCGTGGATGGCCGCGAGCGAATCGACCGCCTCGCGCGCCACCGCCGGCCGCCGGAGGTGCGCGGCGCCGAGCGCGCGCGCGAAGTACGTCATGGCTTCCGCGTACGGAAACGCGCTGGCGGCGGGGACCAGCGCCACCGCGTCCGTCCACGCGCGGCGCTCCAGCGCATGGCGGGCCGGCATTGCCGCCAGCGCGAACACCCCGGCCGAGCCCGGGGCCGCGCCCGTCACCGCGCTGGGGTCGAACCGCGCGGCGAGCGCCGGGAGGCCGGTCAGCACCCGCTCGGCGTCCGCGTCGCGCCGCATCTGGAGGTAGGCGTAGACCATGTAGTCCGACGCGTGCAGCACCTCAGCGATCGAGGAGTCGCGAAGTGCCGCTTCGACGGACCGGAGGTTCGTCGCCGCCGAGGCTTCCCACATGCCGAGCCGCGTGAAGGTGTGCGACGGCATGTGCAGCGCGTGGGCGGCAGCGGGCGCGATGTCGGCGTAGTTGCGCGCGGCGGTCGTGGCGAGCGGGGCGAGCCCGGGCACGTCGTACGCGTGGATGATGTAGTGCGCGAGGCCCGGGTGGTCGGGCCGGGCCGCCCGGAGCGACTCCAGGATCGCCCCCGCCTGCCGCTGCCTGGCGTACGTCTTGTCCGTCGGGGGCGCCGTGGCGACCAGGGAGATCGCGTGGAAGATCTTCGCCTCCACGTCCGCAGGCTGGCTCGCGACGAGCTCGGCCATGGCGCGCTCGTACGCCGCCACGCGGGTCGGCTGGTCGGCGTGCTCGTGGTCCGCGTAGAGCCGGCCCACGGCGGCGATGTAGCCGCGCTCCCGTTCCGTCGCGCCCGCGGCGAGCCGCGCGGCGGCGTCCGCCGCCGAACGCCCCGCCACGAGCAGCGACGGCGCACGGTTGCCGAGGCTCATGGGGTTGGTCCAGCGGGCGAGCGCGATCCCCCAGTGCGCCATCGCGCACGTGGAGTCCGCGGCCAGGACGCTCTCGAACCCGCGGATCGCCGCACCGAACTCGAACGAGTGCAGCAACGCCACCGCGCGGTCGAACCGGGGCGCGGCGGCAGGACTGCACGAGGTCGCGAAGTGCACCGTCCCCAGGCCGGCGCCCGTGGGGTGGGGGTGGCCCTGCGCCGCGACCGGGAGGGGAAGGAGCGCGGCGAGGAGCACCGCGCGGGCGGACGCGCTGAATCGTGTCATGGAGTGCCTCCGGGTATCGGTTCCCGGACTACATTGCAGCTGGGGCGGCCCCACCACAAGGAGAAAGCTCATCCGGAGCCGATCGGGCACACTCCCGCGGTTCCAGAAGCACGGCAGGGCGCCCGGAGTGGTCCGGGCGCCCTGTCATGCGATCCTCTGTTCTGTGGGAGCTTACGCCTGCGGCAGAACCCGACGTCGCGAGCGACGGAATTGATGTCGCAGATGCGAGAGAATGCGTGTCACCTGTTGGGAGACACGCATTCGGTCGCTCGCGCGACATGCAAAATGTCGCACTTTCGCAAACTCGCGACACGCAATTTGTCGCAGGGTGTTTCACAAATCCGGCTGGGACATGACTCCAACGTAAAGAGTCGGAATCTTCGGCAATCCCAGCGCGGTTCTGAGTAGAGGCACGGGCAAGTTCCCGTTCCTCCTGTGCCGATTCTCCACCTGCGCTTTCCCGTTCCGGTCCGATTCACCGGGATTTAGCCTGACTGCCCCTGCACGTATTATCCTGGCGGCGTCAGATCTTGATTTCACCTGTTCCATCGGGAGCCGGGGCTGAACGCCGGACTCGCCAGAAGGGTGCGTCGGGCCAGCGTCCCTCTCTTATATAGTATTCGGAACGGGCCCGGATAGACGCGGTGAATAATCGGCACATCCCTCCAGCATAATCCCTTAGAGCATTCCTATCCCCTGCCTCGTACGACAGGAGAGCTCTGGCTGCAGTGCACCCACCTTCGAGCGCATGAGTTATTCCCTGACCGGAGAGCGGGTCAATCGTCATCGCCGCATCTCCGGTCAAGAGATACTGCGGACCAGCAACTGGTGCGCGCAGGTACGTATTCGCGGCCACCGTTCGTGGCGGACACAACAGAGGCAGGTCTGCCACTCGCTCCCAGAGATGTGGAGCCGCACGGAGCAAGTTTCGCCAGCCCTCGGGACTCCGGGCAGCAAGGGGTCTCAGAAGTGGGCGGTCCGTCATCAGCGCCGTTATCACTCTGCCATCTGGAAGAGGCGCAGTGTACCACCAGCCGTGTTCGCAGGCCTCCACAAGCGCTCGAGGGTCCGAATCAGAGCGGCGGGACCCGTCCAGGAAGGCGACCACACCGACCAGCTCGTCCACCCATCTCCGGGCGTTTTCCGTGTAGGCTGGAGGCGAGCCCCGTCCGGTTGCGCCGATGAGATTGGTTGCCCGCACCGTTACTGGTCGGAGGCCACCTGCCGCCTCGAGCAGCCACTGGTTGCCGTCATGCCGACAGCTCTGGACAGGTCCCGTACGAGCAATGTAGGCACCCGCCTCCTCGGACGCTTCAAGGAGCATCTGATCGAACTGCGCGCGTTCGATGTGCCAGCCGTTTCCAGACGGACTCAGGATGAAGTCCACTTCGTACGGTCTTGGCTCTCCCCAGACACAGATCATACCCGGTACAGGAAGGGAGCCAAGAGCGAGAAATCGATCCCAGACGCCGAGCTGGTGCAGAGGCGACAACGCTCTTGGAGCCAGGATCTCTCCCACTGCAGCGTGCCCGGCATGCCGCCGGACCAGCATCACCACACTGCGGCCTGCATCGAGTAGTGTGAGCGCCGCTGCACATGCAGCAGGCCCACTCCCTACGATGCCGACATCGGCCCGAATATCGACCATTCGAGTCTGAGGTGAGCGGCTGCCGGACCCGCTACCGGGGCCAGTTGCGCTCTCCCTCCAGCAGAGGTGCAGATCCGTTGGGATCGCCCTTCACAAACCCCAACTGGTGCCATGCATCCACCATGTCGAAGTTCAGCAGGGTGGGCTGCCCGGGTTGGGGCGCATCCCATGGAACGTGCGTCGGTAATCCGGCAATGCGTACATCCTGCGGCCGGTGCGCGGGCCACCAGTTGCCGTTGCAGGCGTTGAAGTCCGCCTGCCAGGGAAGGGCCATCCTCTTGGTGAGATCCCCGGCCATCAGGCCGTCCGGGTCCTGCGGAGACCGATGGATGATTCGTAGCCCGACCGGGCCGGTGTCCTGCCGGTAGATTGCGGGGTTCCGGATGATCCAGCCTACCTCCATCCCGGGATAGAACGCGCCTCCAGAAATCCCTTCTAGGGCAGCCAGATCCAAGCCGTCAGGGGAGATGGTCTGCGCCGGAGCGGGAACGCCGTTCCAGTCCCCCACGAAAAAGCCCTGCCGCCACTGGGACATCAGGAAATACTGGGTTCGCGTGAGCGTGAGTGCGGTCGGCTCATCCTCGTCTCCCCGAAGCCAGGGCATCCACCGCTGCACGAGTGGTGGACGCCCGAAGGGGTGAGGTGCGTCCGGATTGTTCAGCCGCTGGAAAATATTCCGCCGTGCCCCCAGGGTGGGGTCGTTCGGCAGGAGCTTACCGAGAACGTTGTGGTTCATCAGCGAGTTATGGCCGGCGATCCTGAACACCCAGCGCTGGTCCGCCGCTCTCTTGATGATCGGGTAGATCTCCCGCGTGTAGGAAGGCCGGTAGCCGTTCTGGCCTCCGCGGAACTGCCCGCCGGAAAATAGGTCCGGTCTCAGCGCGAAGCGTCGCACCGCCAGGTCGTAGAGGACGTCGAAGGCAGTCACGATGCTGTCGACTGTCGGGGCGAAGTCGGGCACACCCACCACAACCCAGGCGGGGGATTCCACCTCCCGACGCTCTCCGTTCTGAAAGACAAGGGTGGCGGTCACGGGCCCATCGGAGACGTCGTCCCACCATTCATCGTTGTTGTTCCACTGTATGTCGGGAAGCACGGGCGGCATCCGGTTCGCGTTCGGAGTCCCGGAGGTCCCGTATCCGCCTGCCACTTTCAGCCGGCCGGCCTCATCGGTGTAGAGCGTCCCCAGGGATTGGATCCGGCGCCCATTCACGAACGGAGGCGGCCATGTCTCATCTGGTGTGCCGCTCCCCCCCTCAGATACCTCCACTTCTTGGTCGGCCCCTGCGATGCGCCGCGGGCGCGGATCGATGATCAACGCCCGGCGGGCGCCAGACTCCACATCGGTCGGGCTGGTGGGTTGAATCTGACGGTTGCGGAGCGAGTTGGGAGGGTAGTTGCCGTCCTCGCCCGTCAGCCCCTGGAACTTGTACCATGCCGCCTTCCGGTTGGCGAGGTGGACCGTCCACTCGATGCTCGCGGTGCCGAGGGTAATCTCCACTGGCGCGACGCCCGGGGCTGAATCGTCGTATTCGAACACACGGAAGCGCGCGGCCTGCCGCTTCACCTGACCAGCGGCCTTGAACCTGCCGTCCGGAGGCGATGCCGCAATGCCTGGAATCTCCGGCCCAACGAAGTGCTCGGAGCTGTTCCCTACCCGTGCGATCCCAATCGCCGGGTGAATTTTGTAGATTTTCGCCATGTGCATGCCTCCTGGGCGACGGTTCGTCGGGAGGGCCCTCCTGCCGCCCGCACGAGCGAACCGTGAGCGGAACGGGATTAGTAACCCTCTCCACCGATGACGACCGCGCGAACCGGGAGTGCCTCGACAGCCTCCTTCGACAGGCTGAATGTGGTCTCGAGGGTGGGGTTCGGCGTGGCCGCGAGCATCTCGGAGAGCTCGATGGTTTGCGGTGCCTCGTGGTTGAGGATCAGCAGGAACTCGAGCTGCTCGTCACCCGTATTCTCGATCCAGTGGACATGGCCCTGGGGTACGAACGTAACATGTCCCGGGAGTGCCTCGATGACCTGCCGATTTCCCCCCGGACCCAGGATGCCGACCTGCGCGCGGCCAGAGATGAGAAAGTCCATCTGTGCGGCGTTTGGGTGGATGTGGGGCTCCCGGATGGCCCCCGGCTCCAGGCGCAGGAGCTGAAGAGAGAGCCCCTGGAGCGCCGGAAAGGAATTATGGTCCGCGCGAAAGATGGAGCCGCCCGCAAACTCGCGGGGAATACTCTGTAGCAGCCGGAAGAAGTTGCTCATCTGCACCTCCTTGGTGAAGGCCGGGGTGGTGGGTTCCGGCGCCACCTCGAACACCGGGGCAACATCAGTGTTGTCGGCGAAATTGCTATCGTCTTCGGTGAGGCGCTGTTCGATGAATGGCGTACGTGCCTGATCGAAGGTGCGGAGCGGGTGCTCGCCCGGGAGACCCAGTTCGTCCATCAGGTCTTTCGCCTCGCGGATGAGCGCCAGGTGCTGCTCCCACCGGCCATGCTCGTCCTCCCGCCCCAGGGGGAGCGGCGTGGTCGGAGGCTCGAAGGGAGGGGCCGCCCGGAGCCCTCCCGGTTGTGTCGCTTTGAGCGGGAGCGTCACCAGGCGGGCTGCGACATCACGGATACCGATCTGCATCTCGCCACCCGAAAAATCTTCCGCGAACACCGCCCAGCCGCCGGCCAGAACCTGCCGGAGTTGCCGTCCCTCCACGACCCGGGAGGCGGGTACCAGCACTGCATGGAGGATGTCCAGCAACAGCATGTGGTAGCGGACGTTAAACAGTCGTGCCCACAGCAGCGCAGTCGGGTCCGTGATCAACCCGGCTTCGGCCTCCGGATCGACATCGGGTACCCGGCGGATCGTGTGTGGGTTACGCGGGACGTTCAGTACCGATGCGGTTGCCCCCTCGGTGAGTGCCTCGTAGATGGCACGTAGCCGCTGGTAGTGGGATTCCTCCGCCTCGAGAGGGCCCTCACCCTGCGCCGCGATGTCGTAGACCGCCTCCAAGGCGCGTGAGCGGATCTCCTCCCGCGAGCCCGTCGCGCCCGCGGGAAGGACGTGGATTCCTGGCTGTACCGGTTCGGTCGGATCGGGCGCCGGGGTTACGAACCAGTCGTTCGGGGACGAGAGCCGTTCCATTGCTTCTTCGGGCGACAGGAAGTCCGTCACCTCCAAGTGCCGGCCGGGCGGGAAGACAAGATCGTCCGGCAGTCGCCAGGGGCCTATCGGAGCGTCAGTCGGTTGGAGCAGCCAGTAGATCATGGCGTACAGCGCGCCAACGTGGTCTGTGAGCGCCTTCAGGTCCACCAGCTCCGGGGGCAAAGGAGCATCCAGCGGGCTCTCTGCAACCAGGAACCGCGCGACGAACTCCTGGTCGAACGGCTCCAGGGAAAATGGAAATGGCAGCGGCTCCGGCTCGGGGACACGTGTAAGATCCAGAAAAGGTCCACTTCCAACTAGCGCAAGGAGGTTCAGAACGGAAATCAGGTGGCCCATCTCTTCCAGTGCCGTTTGTCGAAGCAACCCGGCCCACTGGTCAGTGGGGGAGGTGTCCGGATCAAGGGACCAGCTCGCATACAGGTATTGGACGATGAATTGGTGCTCCACTTCTGCGGCTGCTTCCAGAAGGTACACAGCTTCGTCTAGCGGCGTGAGTTGCTCGTGTCCTGGTGCTCGAGGTACTCCCGTCCGGTTGATTAGGCGGGCAAGCGGACTTGCGGCCGGTTGTATGTTCTCGGCTGCGCTCGCAACTCCGAGTATCAGCGCATCTACATGAACCGGACGAAGCCATTGAATCCGGTGGAGCTTTCCCATGTTGCTCCTCTGTCGTTAGGGTCCTGCCAGGTCAGCTCAGGGGTTGTCGTTGCGCATCCAGATCCGGCATACGTGCAAAGGCCAGGCTGGGCCCGCTCTACGACGGAGTCTCAGAGGGGGCTGATGCGATTTGCTTTACCGGCGCGTCCCCTCAACAACCGCATTTCAGAAGAAAGAAAGAGCTATATGTCCCGCTGAAAAAAGGAAGCGAGCCCGCGAATGTGAGCGCCACTACTAAAGAAGGCCGACATCTCCCAGCTTAGCCAAGTCTTGGAGGCGAAGATGGCCAGCATGCCGGCGCATACCGTGTAGAATCCATTAATCCGGCCCGTCCAGCGTCCCCGCAGCCAGGTGCTGCCAAGGTTCACCAGTGCAAATCCGACCAGTACCGGCAGCAGCCAGGGCGAATATGGGATCTGTTCCAATCCCGCCACGCCCGACAGAGACTCAGGTCCCCTGCCCGGCAGACGGGACATTTCTTGACTCGAATTTCTCAAGCGTTGGAGCCTCCGACCATCCCGGGGCGGTTCAAGGCGGCACCCCGACGATCCCGGGATGCCGCCTCTCGTTCCGTCGTGGCCGCAGGCACGTCGTGCCGGTGCATGCTGCGTCCTGTCGTGCTCTCCACTTTTGCTCGGCGCGACGCCCGAGCCTCAGGTGGTGACTTCGAGCACGAACTGGCGGGAAGGCGCGATCGCGTCAGCCACCGCGTCCGTCCCGACGGCATCGGCCGGCGCGGAGATCGCGACGGAGCGGAGGCCGTGCACCCGCTGTCCCGCAGGCACGAAAGCCGGGACGGATTCCCATCGGGTGGGCCCACCGTCCCCGAAGCCGAGCGCAGACCACACCTGCGCCGCCAGGTCCGGCATCAGCGGGGCTGCGGTCATCGCGAGCGCCTTCGCGGCCAACAACTCCAGTGCGACGGCGGTCCTGTGCTCGGCAGAAAGCTCGGTCACGCCGGCCAGGTACCGCTCGCCGGTCCCGAACCTGCGGGCGGACCGCACCAGGCCGCAGAGTTCCTCCGCCACGACGGCCAGCGAGAAGGTCTCCGGCCTCAGCGCCTCTTCCACCCGCCGGACCCGCACCAGCAGCGCGCCGAGGAAGGCGCGCTGGCCGGGCGTGTACGTCCCCGTGGCTGGGGCGCGCCCAGCGAACTCCGCGGCGACCCTCTCTCCCAGCGAGTTCAGCCACGGCACCCACGTCCCGAACAACTCGCTCCGCACCGTCTCTTGGTACTGGGGCACGGAGAAGCTGGTGCGCATGTGCTCGGGGCGGTCCAAGCCCAGGTAGAAGCGGATGGCGTCGCGCGGCTGGCTCGCCGCGAAATCGGCCGCCCAGATGGCGTGCTCGCGGCTGCTGGAAAACTTCTGCCCTTCCAGCAGGTAGAACTCGTTCGTGACGAACGCGGAGGGAAGGCGGATCTCGGGGTCGTACGCTTTCCACAGGGCGGGGAACAGCAGCGCGTGGAAGTAGGCGTTGTCGAACCCGAAGAACTGGACGATGCGGGCGCCGGAGTTCTTCCACACGCACTCCCAGCGCTCGATCGCGCCGCCGTCGGCGACGTGCTGGGTGGCCGCCAGGTACCCTGCGCACATCTCCATCCAGACGTAGATCACCTGCCCTTCGAAGCCGCTGACCGGCACCGGGATCCCCCAGTCCGAGACGTGCGACACCGCGATGTCGGGGAGTCCCTCCTCCAGCGCCTGCGCGCATAGAGCGCTCACGTGCGGGCTCATCGCCACCGACCGGTGGAACTCGCGGATCAGCGTCTCGTAGCGGCTGAGCGGAAAGTATAGCCGCTCCACCTCGCGCTCCGTGGTTGGGCCGTCGCAGTGCTTGCACCTCGGCGCCGTCAGGTCCACGCATGCGTTGAGGCGCGCGCACTCCTCGCAGGCGCAGCCGTCGGACCCGCTACCGCAGTGGGGACACAGGCCAGCGACGTGCGCCTCGAACAGGTAACGGTCGCACCGCTCGCAGTGCAGCGCGGGGGCTCGCTTCGCAACCAGGGCGCCCTGCCGGTACAGGCGGAGAAAGAACTCGCGGGTGAACTCGGTGTGGTGCGGCGACGTGGCGGGCCGGTTGTAGACATCCATTCGGATGTCGAGCCGCTGCAGTGCCAGCTCCACCCGGTCCCCGAACCACCGTGCCGTCTCCACGGGCGACCAGCCTTTCTGGGCGCCCTTGGTCACCACGTAGCTCTGGTTCTCGTCGCTCCCCGACTGGTAGAACACCGTTCGGCCCCGCATCGCTTCGTACCTTCGGTAGACGTCGCCCGCCAAGTACGGCCCGGCGATGTGGCCCAGGTGCAGTTCCCCGTTGACAGTCGGGGGCGTGGCGGTCACCAGGATGTACGAAGGCGCGCCCTCCTCTCGCGCTCCGTCGGTCGCGTTCGCGAATGCACGCGCGTCCTCCCAGTAAACGGCGAGATACCGCAATTTGTCCGTGCCGGTGTTCTGGACCGAATGCGCCTGGAACGGCTCCACACAGACCACATCGCCCGGGGACACCTCCCGGCTCTCCCCATCGACGATGGCGATCCCCGTTCCCTCGACGAAGAACAGGGTCTCTGTCTCGTGGTGGTTGTTCGCGTTGGATCTCTCGCCCGGCTGCAGCTCGGCCCACATGGCGCCGAAGGGAGCCTCCGGGAATGATCCACAGGGGAGGATGGGTAGCACCGATGCTCCGTAGGCGCGCACCCACTCGTCGCTCGCCGCATTGCGAATGTGCATGGGGGACCCTTTCCTCAGGGGGAGCGCAGAGGCCGCCGCGGGCGGATGAGCGGGGGATGCGGACTGTGCCGCTCCCGCCAATCCTTAGGCGGTTCGGGTACATAAATACGTGAAATCTCGTTTGGCAAGAGAGTCAACACCGCCGGACCGCAACACGTGTCGAAAACCTGGCGGCGTCCCTGGGGCGACATTAACTTTCAAGCCTCCACAGCTGGTGCGTGGGGCCACGGGTCCAGACCAACCCAGGGGTCCGCCGGCTTCTCTGATGCCTCGCTCAGAACTTCCCCGTCCCACCGCACGGCCGGCCCCCGGCTCCGGGATCCTCCGGCGCCTGGTCCACGACATCGCCGCCGAGTGCGTGTGCGCCGGCTGCGACCCGGCCGTGATTGACTCGGTCGAGGCCGCCACGCCGCGCCATATCGCTGACTTCAAGGCCATCTCCTCCGCCGGAGCCCCCTGCCGGGCGGAAGACGCGGACGCGCTGTTCCGGGTGCTCAAGGCCACGTCATGGGTGCGGCGGTGCGTCAGCGTGCCGCCACACTGCTACTTTGACGTGGAGCCCGAGCGGCTCGACACGATCCTGCTCAATGAGCTGTGCCGGGAGCGGAGCTTCGGCTATCTCCCTGGCGAAGCGTTCACGGACCGGGACGTGGCGCTCGCCTACTGCTCGCCTAACGCGAACAAGCCACTGCATGTCGGACACGCCCGCAACCTCTTCCTCGGCGGGGTGCTCTCCAACCTGCTGGAGTTCGCCGGGGTACGGGTGTTCCGCTCCCTCTGCGTGAGCGACTACGGCATCCACATCTTCAAGGCCGCCGCCCAGTACCTCCGCTCCGGCGGCGGCGCCACGCCTGCGTCGGCGGGGATGAAGGGCGACCACTTCATCGGCAGCTTCTACGTGAAATATGGCACCGACGAAGGGGTGCACGGGAGCGTCGCCCTCCGCGCGGAGGACCTGTCCAAGCTGTGGATGGCCGGAGACCCTGCGGCGAGGGAGCTCACGAGGCAAGTCGCCGGTTGGGCGGAGGCGGGGTTCCGCGAGACCTTCGCCGTCTGGGGAGCCCGGTTCCACCACTGGTTCCGCGAGACGGAGGAGCAGCGGTACATCGACTCCTTCCTCCGGGAGCAGGCGGAGCGCGGCACGGTGCGCCGCGACGAGCATGGACGCCTGGTGGTCGACCTGGACGGCGCCGCGCCGGTGCCGCTGCTCCGCTCGGACGGCAGCACGCTGTACATGAGCCACATGGTGGCGGCGATCCTCCAGCGCACGGACTACCTGGGGCCCCGGGCGCGGGTGCTCGTGTCCCTTACCGCCCAGGAGCAGATCCTGGCCTTCGTGCAGCTCAACAAGGTCCTGCACCGCTTCGGCTACGCGGACCGAGTGGAGGTGCACCACCTGTGGCACGGGCTGGTGACCATCGGCGGCGAGAAGGTGAGCTCGCGCGAGGGCGCTGCGACCACGCTGGACGCTGTGTATGCGGACCTGTGCGACGAGTACGAGCGGCGGGGCCTGGGGGCGCTTGCGCCGGCGTGCGCGCGGGGCACGTTGCGCCTGTACCTGCTGGGACGCCCGGTGCGGAAGCCGCTCGACTTTTCCCTGGCGCAATGCGTCGCCACCGGGGGGGGGCTGGTGATGAGCGTGGCCCGAACGCTCCAGGCGACCGCCCGGCTGCAGGGCGGGCCAGGTACGGCGCGCGGCCCGGCGCTCCCACGAGCCCACCAGCAGGCGCTAGCTGTCTGGCGGATGCGGCTGACTGCGTTTCCGCTGGTGGTGGACCGGGCGGTCCGTGAGTACGACCCGTCTCACCTGGTGCGCTACCTGGCGGACGTGTGCGGCGGGTTCCTCGCGCTGCACCGCGCGCTGGCGGGACAGGAGGGCGTGTTCCCCGCCGATCTGGCGCGGCTGGCCCTGCCGCTACGCCGGGTGGTGGATCAGGCGCTGGCGTTGCTGGATGCGCGGGAGGTGGAGTACGAGATGGTGCCGCTGGAGCGAGCTTCGGCTCCGGAGCGCCGGCGCGGCCGCGAGGCCGCTGCGGGGACCCCCGGATGACGGCTGGGGCGCCGCGGCTCGCGGCCGTGATCACCGGCGCCAGCCGCGGGCTGGGTTACGAGTTGGCGCGGGAGTACGCCACCCGCGGCTGGCTGGTGTTCCCCGTCTGCCGGCGCGAGGTGGACGCCCGCCGGCTCGCCGACGCCTTCCAGTGCCATCCCGTGGTATGCGACCTGGCAGACCCCGCGGCGCCAGGGATCGGGGAGGCGGTGGGCCCCAGGACGGCGCGGGTGGATCTGCTGGTCAACGGCGCAGGGCTCCCCGGCCGTGCGACGGAGGCCGCCCGACTGGACGCCGGGGAGCTACGCTCGCTGCTGGAGGTCCACTGCGTGGCCGCCGCGCGCTGCCTCCGGGAACTGCTCCCCCTGTTGCGTGCCGCACGCCCCGGGAAGGTGATCAACGTGACGTCCCGGGTTGGCTCGATCGAGCGGAACGCGCGCGGCGACTTCGACGGCGAAGGAATCTCGTACGCGTATCGTATCGCCAAGTCCGCGCAGAACATGCTCACGCTCGCCCTCAGCCGGGAGCTGCGACCGCCCGAAGTCCTGGTCTGCGCCGTCCACCCCGGCGAGTTCCGCAGCGGGCTGAACCCCGATGGGCCGGAGGACGCGGCCTCCGTGGCCGCGCGGCTGGCGGCGTGGATCGACGCCGTCGGGCCGGCCGAGCACGGGCGCTGCCACGACCCGCGTACCGGCGTCATCCCCTGGTAACAGGCTCACCCCAGCCGCGAGAGACGACCGATGTCATCCTTCAAAGCCCTGCTGGATCTGCATCGTGACGTAGAGCACCGTGTTCGCCACGCCAACCACAAGGTGTTCCTCTCGGGCTGGGATGTCTGCAACCCGTTCGCACAGGAGTTCCTGGGTCCGCTGTTCGACCCGGCGGCGGACTCCACGTCTTACCAGTCGTACACGTCCGACGAGGTGCTGCAATCGCTGCTGCGGCAGATGCACCGTTGCTTCGACGCTTACGACCCGGGGCCGCGCGGCGTCCTTCCCGGCGACGGCTCCACGGGGCTGATCGCCAGCGTGTTCACCTGGTTGTTCCACAATGGGGAGCGGCGGGTGTACTACGTGCCCACCATGCACGACACCTTCTACTACTTCTTCGACCTGTACGGGATGAACGTGCGGCGGGCGGCCGCATGCCATCCCTTCGAGCCCGGCTTCTCACTGGAGCTTCCCGAGGAAAGGACGGTGCTGTTCGTGTCCGATCCCACCTGGTACGTGGGGCGGGCGCTAGCGCCAGAGGTCATCGGCGAGGTGAAGGCGTGGCAGGCCCGCACCGGGTCGCTGGTGTTCGTCGACGGAACGTGGCAGTACCTGCAGTGGGGGGACTCGCGTCACGAGTGCAGTTCCGGGCTGGATCCCGACCTAACGATCCGGCTGGTGGGCCCCACCAAGTTCCTGGGGCTGAATGGGCACCGCTTCTCGTACTTGCTGCTCCCCGAGCGGCTGTTCGGGGACATCGCCGACGTCCACGAGAACCTGCACGGCTCCACCTCGGTGCAGAACCTGGGCTTCGCGCGGCGGGCCATCTCGGTGATGACCACCCCGGAGCACAACCGCCGGCTCACCAACCACGTCAGGGACATCTACCTCTCGCTGGTGGAGGGCGGAGTGGTGGAGACGCAGGTGACGCCGGACTGCGGACTCTACTGCTTCGCCCGCGTGCGAGGGGACCGGGATCGCTTCCTGGTGATGGGCGGAGAGTACTACGAGCTGGACGGATACCCGGACTACGTGCGGATCAACCTGCTCTCACAGGAGGGTATCGCGGCGCTCGCCGATGCCTGAGCTTCCCGCTGCGTCTATCCAGGAGCTTGCGGCCGCGCTGGGGGGCGCCGTGCCCCGGCCGCGGGAGCTCTATCCGCCGGTGCGGGTGCGAAGGAAGGGGCGCCTGCAGGTGTCGCCGCTGCACTCCCTGTACTGGGAGGAGTCCGGGAACCCAGGGGGTCGGCCGTTGCTGTACCTGCACGGTGGTCCGGGCGGGGGCACGCACTCTGGCCACCGGAGGTTCTTCGACCCCGCCGCGTACCGGATCGTGCTGTTCGACCAGCGCGGCTGCGGCCGGAGCACCCCTCGCGGGTGCGTCGACGAGAATACCACCTGGTACTCGGTGGACGACGTGGAGCGCCTGCGCGAGATGCTGGGGGTGGAGCGGTGGGTGCTGTTCGGCGGGTCGTGGGGTAGTGCGCTGGCGCTCGCGTACGCGCAGCGCTTTCCGGAGCGGGTGAGCGCGATGGTGCTGTACGGCATCTTTCTGCTGCGGCCGTCCGAGATCCGCTGGTTTTACCAGGACGGCGCCAGCCACGTCTTCCCCGAGGCGTGGGAGGAGTTCGTCCGTCCCATCCCGCACGCCGAGCGCCACGACCTGGTCGCCGCTTTTCACCGCCGGCTCACCGGGAGCGACCCGGCCGTCGTGGCGGAGGCGGCCCGGGCGTGGAGCGTGTGGGAGGGGAGCACCAGCCGCCTGTATCCGGACCTGGAGTGGATCGGGCGATTCGCAGAGGAGGAGTTCGCCGTTCCGTACGCGCGCGTGGAGTGCCACTACATGGCGCACGGTGGGTTCTTCCAACCAGATCAGCTCCTGGACGGTGTGGACCACATCCGCGGCGTCCCGGCCGTCCTGGTCCAGGGCCGTTACGACATGGTCTGCCCCGCGGTGACCGCGTGGGAGCTGCACCGTCGCTGGCCCGAAGCGGAGCTCCGCGTGGTCCCGGGCGCCGGCCACTCCGCACTGGAGCCGGCGATGGTCGACGCGCTGGTCCGGGCCACGGACGGCGTCCACGGTGCCTGATCCCGGTCCGCCCAGGTCCAAATCGTTCATCCCCCAATCTCCGCGACTCATGGTTACCGAAGCAGTGTCCGGCCCGCACGACCTCGTCAGCATCGGCTTCGGTCCTTCGGGACTGGCGTTCGCGGTCGCGCTCGAGGAGGAGGGACCGGCCGTGGACGCGGTGTTCCTGGAGCGGGGCGCGGAGTTCGCCTGGCACGAGGGAATGCTCATCGACGGCGCGCGGCTGCAGATCTCGTGTCTCAAGGACCTCGCCACCCTGCGCGATCCGTGCAGCCGGTTCACCTTCCTCAACTACCTGCACGGGGTGGGACGGCTGAACGAGTTCATCAACCTGAGCGACATGCGGCCCACCCGGAGCGAGTTCAACGACTACCTGCGCTGGGCCGCCGCCCGCGTGTCGACCCCCGTACGCTACCGGCGCGAGGTGGTTTCGGTGGAGGCGGAGCCCGGGCCGGAAGAGGGCGTCGTGTCGACACTTCGGGTCACGGCGCGCAGGCTGGACGACGGGAGGACCGAAACGTACCTGGCGCACAACCTGGTGGTTGCCACGGGCGGCATTCCCCGTCTTCCACCGGGTCTCGCCGCCGGGAGGCGCGTGTTCCACTCGGAGACGTTCCTGCGCCGGTTGGACAGCGACTACACCGAGCGCGAGCATCCCTATCGCTTCGTGGTGGTGGGTGAGGGGCAGAGCGGGGCGGAGATCTTTGACCATTTGGCTTCCCGATACCCCCAGGCGCGGATCACCGCGGCGCTCCGGGGGATCGCGTACCGCCCGATGGACGAGACCCCGTTCGTGAACGAGATCTTCTTTCCCGGCTGGGTGGACTTCTTCTTTCAGCTCCCGGAGGAGAAGCGGCAAGCAATCTATGGCGACATCCGCAACACCAACTACGCGGTGGTCGACGCCGAACTGATCGCCCGCATCTACCGGCGGATGTACCAGGCGCGGGTGAGCGGCGACTCCGCACTGCGTGTGCTCCCGTTTCTGGAGCTGAGCAAGGCAGAGGAGAGGAGCGACGGCGTGCGGGTGGAGTTCCGCAGCGTGGTCGACGGCACGGCCCGGTTGATGGAGGCGGACGCGCTGATCCTGGCCACCGGTTACCAGCGGCCGGGGCGGCACCCCTTACTGGAAGGAGTTGGCGAGTACCTGCAGACCGACGGCGGTGGTCGCTACCGGGTGGGGCGTACCTATCGGGTGCAGACGGCCCCGATGTTCCTCCCCGGCATCTTTCTCCAGGGCCATTGTCAGGAGAGCCATGGTATCTCCGACACGCTGTTGTCGCTGATCTCCACCCGCGCGTCGGAGGTGCGTCAGGGGCTCGCCGCGCTCCTGGCCGAGCGTGCGGGTCCGGCGCGAAACGGCCAGCCGCAGCAGGTGCGGCCGGCCGTGGCAGGGGCGTAGTCGTGAAGCGCACTTGACGGGACTCGAACCCGCATCTTCCGGTTCCCAATACCGGTGCTTTTTCCAGCTGAAGCGCCACGTCGTGCGTGAAGAGCGGATTTCCGGCAGCTGCCCTGGAGACCGCCTTCCATCCCTCGCTTCTGCCCGCTGCGCTCTCCAGCCGGGTTTGCCGATTAAGCTACAAGTGCGTGTTGCCGCGGGTCCGTACCCGCTGCCGACCTCTTCCGGTCCGTCGGTCCGGCGCGGGCGCCTGCGGCTCTC
>JBEVLE010000292.1:0-28536 GCA_040509335.1 Longimicrobiaceae bacterium
CCCCTCCCCGCAAGGGGGAGGGGAGAACGACACAAGACGGCGCCGGAGTGGGAGCACTGGCGGACGCCAGCGCGAGCCCCGCGTGAGGGATTTCGGCCCGAAGGGGCGAGACCGCGCGGCTGTTTGCGCGGGCTCGACTCCGTTAGCGAGCGTTGTTTGCTCGCTTACGGAGCCGAAGCCCGACCCCGGCGCCAGCCGGGGGCACGCCCAACCCCGCCGTCAAAAAGCCGTCAAACCGCAGCCGGCACCACGGAAAGCTCCGCCACGACGCGCCGCGCCACCTCGCGCAGCGCCATCCCGGCCGGCGACTCGGGGGAAGACACCACCACCGGCGCCCCCGCGTCGCCACCCGCGCGCACCTCCATCTCCAGCGGCACATCGCCCAGGAACGGAACGCCCGTCTGCTCGGCGAGGCGCTGCCCGCCCCCCCGCCCGAAGATCTCGTAGCGCTGCCCGCAGCAGGGGCACACGAAGCCGCTCATGTTCTCCACGATCCCCAGCACGCGCGTGTGGGTGCGCTCGAACATCTTGATCCCCCGCAGCACGTCGCCGGTGGACACGTCCTGCGGCGTGGTCACCATCACCACGCCGTCCACGTTCACCGTCTGCACCAGGGACAGCTGCGCGTCGCCGGTGCCGGGGGGCATGTCCACCACCAGGAAGTCCAGCTCGCCCCACTCCACCTGCTCCAGGAACTGCTTGAGGATGCCGGCGATCAGCGGCCCCCGCATGATGGCGGGCTGCGCCTCGTCCAGGAGGAAGCCCAGGCTCATCAGGCGGACGCCGTGGGCCTCCAGCGCCTCGATCTTCTCGGCGCCCTTGGTCCCGGTGACCGCGGGGCGGCGGTGCTCCCCGAACATCATGGGGACGTTGGGGCCGTAGACGTCGGCGTCCAGGACGCCCACGCGGAGCCCGTCCGCGGCGAGCGCGGCGGCCAGGTTCACGGCCACGGTGCTCTTCCCCACCCCGCCCTTGCCGGAGCTGACCGCGATCACCCGCTCGATGCCGGGGAGGAGGTTGGCCTTGGGCTTCGGCGCGGGGACGGAGCCGGGCGCCTTGCGGTGCGTGTGCTGCTGCGGCTGCGCGGCGGGGAGGGAGATGTCGATCTTGACCTTGCCCACGCCCTCCACCGCTTCGGCGGCGGCGCGCGACTGGCGGACCAGCGTCCCCGGGTCGTCCGGCTGGAGGACGAAGCGGAAGCGGACGACCCCGTCCTCGGTCACCTGAAGGTCGCGCACGCGCCCGCTGGACACCACGTCGTCGCCCGTCTGCGGGTGGACCACCCCGGCGAGGGCGGCCGCCACCCGGCGCAGCGTCTGGTTGCTTTCCACGTTCATCGGCAGAGATCCTCGGTCCGGCGTGCCCGCGGGGGCGCCGGCGGTGTGCGGAAACAAAAAACCGACGCCCCTCCGGAGCGTCGGCCAGGCAGAGGGCCCGGGGGCGCCCGGACGGTCAGACCGCCAGGACTTCCCGGACCTCGGGGACCGCGGCCTTGAGGCGCCGCTCGATCCCCTGCTTCATGGTCATGGTGGAGATGGGACAGGCGCTGCACGCCCCCATCAGCCGCACCTGCACCGTCCCGTCCGCGTCGTCGAAGCCCACCAGCTCCACGTCGCCGCCGTCGGAGCGGAGCGCCGGGCGGATGGTGTCGAGCGTGTCCTCGATCTTCTCCAGGATGCTCATGGGCGCGGAGCCGTTTGGAAGCGGAGCGGGTTGAAGCCGGCGGCAAGGGCGAAAGTTACCGGCGCGCGCGGGCACGGTCAAGCCGCCGCCGGCGCCCCGCCGCGTCCCTGTACGCCGCTCCGCCCGGGCGGTTCCCGGGGGCCCGGCGCGGGTGGCGCGGCTCCGCCCCCCGGCATACTTTAGGGGCCTTCACACCGACCCAGGAGACCGTTGATGAATTCCATACCCCAGGTTCCCGAGCCGCGCAACGAGCCGGTGCTTGCCTACGCCCCCGGCTCGCCGGAGCGGGCGGAGCTCAAGGCCGAGCTGAAGCGCATGGCCGGCGAGCAGATCGAGATCCCCGTGATCGTCGGCGGGCGCGAGATCCGCACCGGGAAGACGGCGGAGTCCGTGATGCCGCACGACCACGCGCACGTGCTGGCGACCTACCACCAGGCCGGCGAGGCCGAGGTCCGGCAGGCGATCGACGCGGCGCGCGAGGCGCAGCGCGACTGGGCGCGCTGGCCGTGGGAGGAGCGGGCGGCGGTGTTCCTGCGCGCCGCCGAGCTGCTGGCGACGCGCTACCGCCCCATCCTCAACGGGGCCACCGTGCTGGGGCAGAGCAAGACGGCGCACCAGGCCGAGATCGACGCGGCGTGCGAGCTGATCGACTTCTTCCGCTTCAACGTCCACTTCGCCCGGCAGCTGTACTCCGAGCAGCCGATCTCCGGCCCGGGGACGTGGAACCGGCTGGACCACCGCCCGCTGGAGGGCTTCGTCTACGCGGTGACGCCCTTCAACTTCACCTCCATCGCCGCCAACCTCCCCACCGCCCCCGCGCTCCTGGGCAACGTGGCGATCTGGAAGCCGGCGGCGAGCGCGATGTACAGCGCCTACTACATCATGCGCCTGCTGGAGGAGGCCGGGCTCCCGCCCGGGGTGGTGAACCTGCTCCCCGGCGACCCGGTGATGATCAGCGACGTCCTGCTCAGGGACCGCGCGCTCGCCGGGATCCACTTCACCGGCTCCACCGCGGTGTTCCAGAACATCTGGAAGACGGTGGGGAACAACATCGGCGGCTACGCGGGCTACCCGCGGCTGGTGGGCGAGACCGGGGGCAAGGACTTCATCCTGGCGCACGCCAGCGCCGACGTGGACGCGCTGGCCGTGGCGATCGTGCGCGGCGGGTTCGAGTACCAGGGGCAGAAGTGCAGCGCCGCCTCGCGCATCTACGTCCCCGACTCCATCTGGCCGCGCCTGCGCGAGCGGGTGACGGAGATGATGGCCGAGATCAAGGTGGGCGACCCGGCCGACTTCCGGAACTTCATGGGCGCCGTGATCGACCGCAAGGCGTACGACAAGATCACCGGCTACGTCAAGCACGCGCAGCAGGCCGACGACGTGGAGATCGTCGCCGGCGGCGGCTTCAGCGACGACGAGGGCTACTTCATCGAGCCCACGCTGGTGCAGGCCAAGGACTCCGGGTACCAGCTCATGTGCGAGGAGGTGTTCGGGCCCGTCGTGTCGCTGTACGTGTACCCCGAGGCCAGGTGGGAGGACACGCTGCGCATCGTGGACCGCACCACGCCGTACGCGCTCACCGGCGCCGTGTTCGCCAACGACCGGCGCGCGGTGCTCCAGGCCGAGCAGGAGCTGCGCAACGCGGCCGGGAACTACTACATCAACGACAAGCCCACGGGCGCGGTCGTGGGGCAGCAGCCCTTCGGCGGCGGGCGGGCCAGCGGCACCAACGACAAGGCGGGCTCCATCCTCAACCTGGTGCGGTGGATCTCGCCGCGCACCATCAAGGAAACGTTCTCGCCGCCGCGGGAGTGGCAGTACCCGTTCATGTCCGAGAAGTAACTGCTCTGAACTGCTGAACGGCGGTTTTGGGCGTGCCCCCCGCGGGGCGCGGGGGTCGGGCTTCGGCTCCGTAGCAAACGATACTACCGTTTGCAACGGAGTCGAGCCCCGCGAAACTGCCCGCGGGTCTCGCCCCTTCGGGCCGAAATCCCTCACGCGGCTCCACGTTGTTCCTTCCCTTCCCTCCACCTTTCCCTCGCCGCAGGAGGCTCCATGCCCAAGATGAGCTGGGAAGAGGCCGGCGAGCGCGCCGAGAGCAGGCTCGGCAGCGGCGCCGAGAAGTTCAACAGCAAGGGCGACTGGATCCTGAAGCTGACCAAGCTCGCCAACGACCTCCACGACGACGACGACCTGCCCAGCGAGTCCACGACGGCGGTGGCGCGCATGGGGAACACGCTGTACGTCGCCCGGCAGGGCGGAAAGCTCCCGTCGTACGACGAGGAAGCGCTCAAGGTCAGGTTCACCGTCACGAGCGTGGTGTTCTGTCCCTACCCCGCCCAGATCGACGGGGCCACCGGCTCGGGGCTCCACGCGGAGATGGTGATCGTCCGGTACGTGCTGATGAACACCAAGGGCATGACCAAGAAGCTGCTCGCCCCCAACGGGTTCCAGGTGGGCGTCACCAAGGGGTGCTGCCTGGACTGCGCCGGGTGGCTCAACGAGCAGGCCATCCCCCACACCCCCACCAACGGCAAGCCGTCGCTGATGTGGCGGCACCCCATGACGCTGTCGCTCTACCGGCACTACAACACCAAGGCCGACAACGACTACGTCAACCTCAAGTTCTACAAGGCGGTGGGCGGGGGCGAGCTGCTCCAGCCCAAGTGAGCCGGGCCGGCGGCGGCACGAGTACGGCGGGGTCCCTGCGGGCGCGGGGACCCCGCCGTCTTTCCGTCCAGGGCCGGGCCGGTGGGACGATGTGGGACCTGGAGAGACAACCTGCGGTTGACCGCCACCCCTGGCCGCCGGATACTGGGATGCGGGCGGCTCCGCTGCGCCGCCGCCGCACGGGCACACCCGACACCCTCCGGCATGCTGCCCCAGCTGAGCCCGCGCCAGGGCTGCTCCGTCTGTCTCGCCAGGCTCGAGCGCCTGGGGTGGAAGGCCGGGCTCGCCGTCGCCGTCCAGGGCGCCCGCATCGGGGTCCGGGCGACCGGCCCCGACGTCCTGGACCGCGTCCGGGAGCGCCTGCCGCCGGGGTGGAAGCCTTCGTCCGCCCGCCGGGTGGACGAGCTGTACTCCCTGGTCGTCGGCGACCCGGGAGCGGGCTCACATTTCCACCGCTACCACCTTCTGTACGCGGGCGCGGCGCGGCTCGCCCGCTCCACGCGGCTCGACGAGGTGCTCGAGGTACTGGAGGACGACCTCCACTACGCGGCCGCGTTCGCCACCCGGACCCGGCTCTTCGTGCGGGCGGGCGTGGTGGGCTGGGGCGGGAGGGCGCTGCTGGTCCTGGGCCACGGGCGAAGCGGGACCACCTCGCTGGTGGCGGCCCTGGTGCGGGCCGGGGCCGCCTACTACTCGGACGAGTTCGCGGTGCTCGACGCGCGCGGGCGCGCCCATCCCTACCCGGTGACCCCTTCGGTGGGAGGCGGAGACGGCGCCCCTCCGCGGGAGCTCCCCCTGCGGGAGCTGGGGGGACGCGCGGGGGTGGAGCCCATCCCCGTGGCCCTGGTCGCCGTCGCGCGCTACGCGCCGGGCGCGCGCTGGCGCCCGCGCGCGCTTTCGCCGGGGCAGGCGGTGCTGGCGATGCTCGAGCGCAGCCTGCTCGCCGGGGACCGGACGGCGTTCGCGCTGGAATCGCTCGGATGCGTGGCCGCCGGCGCGGACGCCCTCGCGTGCCGGCGGGGCGAAGCCCGCGAGGCCGCCGGATCCCTGATCCGGCGCCTGGAAAGGGCATCCGGGCGGCAGCCGGGAGACCGCGTCCCCGTCTCTCCGTCCGGGTAGCTTCCCGGGGACGACAGGAGGTGAAGGATGACACCGGAGCAACGACGCGAGCAGCTGCTGACCAGCGAGGTGGGCGGGGAGCGGGTCGTCTACGACCTGGAGCGCGACCGGGCCCACCGCCTCAACCCCACGACCTCCCGGGTCTGGAGCCTCTGCGACGGGCGGCGGACGGTGGAGGAGATCGCCGCGCAGCTCGGCCCCGCGCTCGACCCGCGGGCCGGCGAGCACGTGGTCTGGCTGGCGCTGGAGCAGCTGGACCGGGCCGGCCTGCTCCGCGAGCCCCTGGACAGGTCGCGCGAGGAGCGCAGGCTCACCCGGCGCGAGGTGCTCGCGCTCGGGGTGGCGGGGGTGGCGGCCTTCCTGCTCCCCGGCTGCGACTCGATCGTGGTGCCGGCGCCGCACGCGCGCCTCGACCAAGCGCTGGCAGCCGCGGATTCCCTTCCCGGTCCGCCGCCTCCCGAGTCGCCGCCTCCGCCTGGACCGCCGCCGCCGCCATCACCGCCGCCGCCACCGCCGGGGCCGCCACCGCCGGGGCCGCCACCGCCGCCTCCCCCTCCCCCGCCTTCGCGCTGCGAGCCCGTGCTGGAGCTGAAGGAGGAGGGAATCCGGAAGGTGGGGGAAAGGACCGAGACCCAGACGGTCGAGCGGCATCCGCACCGGTTCACCCGGGTGCTCGCCGTTGAGCGGGACTTCAGGCCCAACTACCTGATGGGCTCGCCCAAGTGCAAGGGGAAGTGCGGCCCGGGCAAGGACGGCAAGTGCCGCGAAGCGCTCACCTTCCGGTGGAGGATCACCGCCCAGGACCCGGCGGGGATCGCGACCATCACCGCGGGCGCCAACGCGGAGGAGGTCACCGTCCGCTTCACCGGGAACGGCACCATCACCCTGGAGCTGACCGTCACCTTGCAGTGCATGTGCGGCAACAGGGCGGAGGGGCCGCCGGTCACGAAGACGGACAGCATCAAGAGCAACGTCAACGTCTTCGCATAGCACCGTGGACGAACCGCGGACGGGAGTCCGGAGCGGGATGGAGGGCGGGGCGGCGGTCTCCGAGCCCTCCGGCGAGCGGGGCACGGCACCGCTGCTCACCGCCTACTGCGTCAATCGGTCCATGGCGATGCCACTGGTGCCGGCGTCGCGGGAGCGGGAGTGGATGGAGGCGACCGACCGGCGCTTCGCCCTCCGCTGCCTCCCCCTGCTCGTGGCGAACCAGGCGGGCTGGTTCCTCCTGAGCGCGCACACCGTGCGTGCGACCTGGGCCGGCGGGAAGGGCGCGGCGAGCCTGCGGGTGGAGCTCCTCGGCGGAGATCCGCCCTGCCCCGCCGTGAGCCACTTCGGCCACGGCATCCTCACCTGGCACGTGCCGTACCTGTTCCGGACCGCCCCGGGGTACAACCTGCTGGTGCGCGGCCCCGCCAACTGGCCGCGGGACGGCGTCTGCCCGCTGGAGGGGCTGGTGGAGGCCGACTGGTCGTACGCCACTTTCACGATGAACTGGCAGGTGACCCGGCGGCGCCGCCCGGTGACCTTTCCCGCGGGCGAGCCCATTGCCATGCTCGTGCCGCAGCGGCGGGGAGAGCTGGAGGCGTTCCGTCCCGAGATCCGGGACATCGAGCGCAGCCCGGAGGTCCGGAAGCCCTACGAGGAGTGGGCCGAGGACCGCGCGTGGTTCAACAGCGAGCTCCGTCGGCCCGGGTCGGAGGCGCGGCGGCAGCAGTGGCAGAAGGACTACTTCCAGGGGAGCTCCCCCGTCCAGGGGCGGGTGCCCGGCCACCAGACCCGGCTCTCGCTGGCCGAGTTCGCGGACCGCGGGCCGGAGGACGGCTGAGCTCCACGCTCCCGGCTCAGTGGTGCCGCCGCCAGCGGGGGGCCGCCCCCGGCGGGATGCGGTGCCCTTCCTCCGCCACCCACTCGTTCAGCAGGCAGATCAGCGCGACGGCCGCCCGCGGCGTGCCGGCGGGCGGCTCCGCCACGCATGCCCAGGGCAGGTGGCTCCTCTTGTCCCACCGCCATCGCCCGGAGGGATCCGCGCAGGCGTAGCAGTAGTGGACGATGGGAAGGTCCGCGCGGTCCTCCGTGGAGAACCGGGCCGTTTCGCGCAGCGTGTGCCGCATCCCCGCCTCCGCCGCGGCGAGCGCGTACCCCCACATCTCCGCCACCCACCCCGCCAGCGCCCTGCTCCTCGCGTCGCCGCGGATCGCTTCCGTCTTTTCCAGCCAGGGCGGGAGCAGCGCCGCCAGGTCGTCCCGGTGGATGAGCACGGGGATCCCCATCCCCTGCACCGCCCCCGGCCTGCGGCAGTGCCGCCGGACGAGCTCCGGGTGGCGCTCCGGGTCCAGGTAGCCGATGGGCTGGGCGACCGGGTCTCCGCGGGACGCGGGTTCCGCCAGCGGGGCCAGGAAGACGCAGTCCGGGTCGAGGATCAGGACTGCCTCCTCCGCGGGAGGCGCCGCCTTCAGCCAGGCGTGCAGCGCCCTGGGCCGGTTGAGGGGCGGGTAGTCGTCCGCACCCGCGCGGGGGGCGGAGCCCGGCTCCGCGCGAAAGGTGCACCCCGCGAAGGCCGGTGGCGGCTCGCGGGCGGACCACAGGCGCGTGAGCGGCCCCGGCTGCCCCGCCCGATGGTGGGAGAAGGCGAGCAGGTCGGCCTGCCACCGCAGGTACCGCGAGCCGTCCACCGAGATCACCGTGTGCGTCATGGCCGTACGCGGAGCGGATCCACCGGCGCACCTCGACGGCCGGCCCCGTGCAAGTTAGGCCCTCTTCCCCACGCCCGGCCACCCCGGGTGCGCTCTCCTCCCTGGACACCCCCACCGGACGCCGCATATTACACGGGCACCCTGCTTTGCGGGCGTGCCGAGACCAGGGTGTCCCATGCTGGCGCTCTTTTGCCCGGACAGGAGGCTGAGCGAAAGGCTGCGGGCGGCGCTGCCCGCCGGCGAGCAGGTGCTCGCGGCCTGGGACTGGCGAGGCTTCGAGCGCGCCGCGCCGGCCGCGGAATGCTCCGTGGTGGCGGCCGAGCGGCTGGCCGACGAGCCGGCCCGCTCCCGGCTGGCCGCGTTCAAGCTGCGCCATCCCCTCCATCCCGTCGTCCTGGTCACCCGGAGGGACGCCGACAACGTGCGCCACCTCACCTGGCTGCGCGTGGAGGAGGTGGTCTGGCCGGACGAGGTGGACGCGCGGCTGGGGACCGCCGTCACCCGGGCCCGCACCTCGGGGCTGCTGCATCGCCTGGCCGCCGCCTTCGAGGGCTCCCCGGACCTCGCCGTCCCCCTCCGCACCGCGCTCGCCTGCTCCTGCCGGGTCGTCCCGCCCGTCCACTCCGTCGCGCGCCTCGCGCAGATGGCCGGCTGCGACCGGCGCACCCTCTGGCGGTACTGGCGCATGGCGAGCCACGGCTCCCGTGCGCTCCGCCTCGAGGACATTCTGCACTGGCTCCTGCTCCTGCGGGGGGTGAGCAGCAAGGTCCCCGGCCACGGATGGACCACGGTCGCCTCCGAGCTCGGCGTGCACGAGCACACGCTGGGCCGGCTGGCGCACCACCTCACCGGGCGGACGCTTCGCGAGCTCGCCGCCGGAGGTCCGCCGGCGATCCTGTCGCTCTTCCTCCACGAAGTCCTGGATCCCCTGCTCGGCGAGCATGCCTGGGACGACACGAACCCCGCGGCGCCCGGCCGGCGCTCCGGGGGGTAGCGGGTCCCGATCTTGCCCACCGTCGCGCCGGGAGCCTCCGGCTCCCGCACCGCGGGCGCGGCACGATCGCTCCCGGCGGGCAGTCCCCGACGCCCGCCTCTTCCGAAGAGATTGGCCCGAATCCCCAGGAGAGTACATGGCGCAGAGGTACGTCTACTTCTTCGGCGCGGGTCAGGCCGAAGGCGGCAGGGAGATGAAGACGCTGCTGGGGGGCAAGGGGGCCAACCTGGCGGAGATGACGCGCATCGGCGTGCCGGTGCCGCCGGGCTTCACCATCACCACCGACGCGTGCCGGCACTACCTCCGCCACCACGACGTCCCCGAGGGGATGCGCGACGAGGTCGCGGAGAACGTGCGCCGGCTGGAGGCCGCGACGGGAAAGAGCTTCGGCGGGCCCGGGAACCCGCTGCTGGTGTCGGTGCGCTCCGGCGCCGCGGTCTCCATGCCGGGGATGATGGACACCATCCTCAACCTGGGCCTCAACGACCGGACCGTCGCGGCGCTCGCCGAGATGGCGCAGGACCCCCGCTTCGCCTGGGACTCGTACCGCCGCTTCGTGCAGATGTACGCGGACGTGGTGATGGGCGTGCGCGCCGAGCGCTTCGAGCACCTGCTGGAGGCCCGGAAGCGATCGCGCGGCGTCACCGAGGACACCGACCTGGACGCCGACGACCTGCGCGAGCTGACCGCCGAGTTCAGGGCGCTGGCCGCCGACGCGACCGGCACCGCCTTTCCCGACGACCCGCAGGAGCAGCTGTGGGGCGCCATCGACGCCGTGTTCGGCTCGTGGAACACCCCGCGCGCCGTCGCCTACCGGCGCGTCAACGGCATCCCCGACGACATGGGCACCGCCGTCAGCGTCTGCTCCATGGTGTTCGGCAACATGGGCGAGACCTCGGGGACCGGGGTCGCGTTCACCCGCGACCCGTCCACCGGCGAGCGCGCCTTCTTCGGCGAGTTCCTGGTCAACGCGCAGGGCGAGGACGTGGTCGCCGGGATCCGCACCCCGCTCGCCATCGCCGCCATGGCCCAGCGCCTCCCGGAAGCGTACACCGAGCTGGTGGAGGTGCAGGGCCGGCTGGAGCGCCACTACCGCGAGATGCAGGACCTGGAGTTCACCGTGGAGCGCGGCCACCTGTACCTGCTCCAGACGCGCACCGGCAAGCGCTCCGCCGCCGCCGCCGTGCGCATCGCCGTGGAGATGGTGGACGAGGGGCTGATCACCCCCGAGGAAGCCGTGCAGCGGGTGGACCCCGTGCAGGTGGAGCAGCTCCTGCACCCCACCATCGACCCCGCGGCCAGCGTGCGCGTGCTGACCACCGGGCTCCCCGCCTCCCCCGGCGCGGCCTCCGGGCTGGTGGTGTTCAGCCCCGACGAGGCCGCCGCGCGCGGCGCCGCCGGCGAGGCCGTGATCCTGGTGCGGCGCGAAACCTCCCCCGAGGACTTCCACGGCATGGTGGCCGCGCGCGCCATCCTCACCTGCCGCGGCGGGATGACCTCGCACGCGGCGGTGGTCGCGCGCGGCATGGGCAAGTGCTGCGTGGCCGGCGCCAGCGAGCTCCACGTGGACGAGGCGTACCGCCGCTTTTCCGTGGGCGACGTCACCGTGCGCGAAAACGAGTGGATCACCCTGGACGGGAGCACCGGGCGCGTCATCCTGGGCCAGGTGCCCACGGCCCGCCCGGAGCTTTCCGCCGAGTTCCGCCGGCTGATGGAGTGGGCGGACGGCTTCCGGGTCCTGCGCGTGCGCACCAACGCCGACACCCCGCACGACTCACGGGTGGCGCGCGGCTTCGGGGCCGAGGGGATCGGGCTGTGCCGCACCGAGCACATGTTCTTCGAGGGCGACCGCATCGACTCCGTCCGCGAGATGATCCTCGCCGAGACCGGGGCCAGGCGCGCCATCGCCCTGGCAAAGCTCCTCCCCATGCAGCGCCACGACTTCGAGGGGATCTTCCGGGCCATGGACGGACTCCCGGTCACCATCCGCCTCCTGGACCCGCCGCTGCACGAGTTCCTCCCCGCCGGCGCCGCCGAGATCAAGGACCTGGCCCGCAAGATGGGCGTGGACCCGGTGAAGCTGCGCGCCCGCGTGGAGCAGCACCACGAGGCCAACCCCATGCTGGGGCACCGCGGCTGCCGCCTGGGGATCAGCCACCCGGACATCACCTGGATGCAGGCCCAGGCCATCTTCGAGGCGGGCGTCGCCGTCCAGGCCGAGGGGGTGACGGTGTGCCCCGAGATCATGGTCCCCCTGGTGGGGACCGCCGAGGAGCTGCGGCGCCAGCGCCTGATCATCGACGACTGCGCGCACGAGGTGTTCGAGCACACGGGGCGCACGGTGGACTACATGGTGGGAACCATGATCGAGCTCCCCCGCGCCGCGCTCACCGCGGACCGCATCGCCGAGTCGGCGCAGTTCTTTTCCTTCGGGACCAACGACCTGACGCAGACCACGCTGGGGATGTCGCGCGACGACGCCGGGAGCTTCCTGCCGCGCTACGTGGAGGAGGGAATCCTCCCCGACGACCCCTTCCAGACGCTCGACCAGGAAGGGGTGGGACGGCTGGTGGAAACGGCGTGCCGTCTGGGGCGGGAGGTGAAGCCCGGGCTGAAGCTGGGGATCTGCGGCGAGCACGGCGGCGACCCGCGCTCGGTGGAGTTCTTTCACCGCGCGGGGCTGGACTACGTGTCGTGCTCGCCGTACCGGGTTCCCGTTGCGCGTCTGGCGGCGGCGCAGGCGGCGTTGAAGGATCGTGCTCCGGAGGCCGTAGAGTCGAAGGGCCAGGCGGCGTGAACTGCAGGTTTGGGCGTGCCCCCGGCTGGCGCCGGGGTCGGGCTTCGGCTCCGTAGCAGACGAAACGACCGTCTGCAACGGAGTCGAGACCCGGCGGAAACAGCCCCGCCGGGTCTCGCCCCTTCGGGCCGAAATCCCTCACGCGGGTGTGGCGCTGGCGTCCGCTGGGGCCCCCACCCGGCTCGCTCAGGCTCGCCACCCTCCCCCGCAAGCGAGGGAGGGCTTCCCGTAGGTCAGGCAGTTTGCCGTTGCGATCTGCGCCGGGAGGTCGGGGGAGGCTGCGCAGGAGGTGCGTTGTTCGAAGCCAGCGTGATCCCACCCTCGCTCGGAGCGGGGGCGAGTGCTCTGCGAGTCCCTTCGGGTGCCGCACCGACGGAGCAGCCGCCCGGCCGACCCCGAACACCGGAGCCCGCCGAAGCGCCCTGTAGCAACGCCCCCGCCGGGATCTCCCGGCGGGGGCGCTGTCGCAGTTGCAGGCTGTTCCCTATTCCCTATTCCCTGTTCCCTGCCGTTCAGGGCAGGCGGACCGGGCAGCTCCATCCGTAGCGGCCGGCCAGGCGCTCCATGCGGCCGCAGTGCAGGCAGACGCCGTCCTCGAACTCGTGGCCGTTGGGGCTGGGCGAGCTGCCGCGCTCGCGCACGGTGGAGCGGCGGGGGGGCTCCGGGGCGTACGACGGCGAGCCGCCGAGCCAGGTGGTGGCGCCGGGCGCGGTGTAGGTCGGCTCCGCGTGGGGCGCGCCCAGCACCTCCGGGGCGCCGCCCTGCTGCCGGGGGCCGCCGCCCAGCCAGGTGGTGGCCTCCGAGGCGAGCGAGCTGCCCAGGCATCCCGGGCTCCGGCACACGTAGCGGGGCGGCTCCCCGAGCAGGCCGGAGGAGCTTTCCGCGACGGACATCGGGTGCCGGCAGAGCGGGCAGGTAGGATGCATGCGGGGTTCTGGTTCGCGTCGGGGGCCGCGGGGCAGGGTTCTGCCAACCCTGCAATCTAATGAAGCCTGCGGGATTCGTTCAACCTCCCCCCGGCGGCCCGCGCAAAAAAGGACCTCCCGGCGCTAGGCCGGAAGGTCCTCCCCCGGGTCGCCGCGCCGGAGGCGGGCGAGGATCGCCGCCGCTTCCCCGCGGCCCGCGTCGCCCGCCTCCCGGTCGATGCTCAGCTCCACCCTCGCCCCGGCACCCTCCCCCACAGCGCGCGCCACCACCACGTCGCCCTCGCGGAGCCCCGGCGGGAGGAGCCAGCGGGGGAGGTCGTGGAAGCGTCCGCCCGGGCCGCGGGCCACCACCAGGTCGCCCTCCAGGCGGTCCACCACCAGGCGGCGCTCCCCGGCGGCGTCCACCGGGCTCAGGCCACCGCCGCCGCCGCCTCGGTCCCGGCGAGGAAGCGCTCCGCCTGCTCCACGTACGCCGCGGTGCCGATGTAGAGCGGGGTGCGCTCGTGCAGTTCCGTGGGGACGATGTCCAGGATCCTCTGCACCCCGTCCGAGGCGCGGCCGCCCGCGTGCTCGCAGATCATGGCCAGCGGCGCGGCCTCGTACAGCAGGCGCAGCTTGCCGCGCGGGCTCCGGGCGTCGGCGGGGTACATGAACAGGCCGCCGTACAGCAGGTTGCGGTGGAAGTCCGCCACCAGCGAGCCGATGTAGCGCGAGCTGAAGGGCTTCGCGTTCTCGCCGTCGATCCCCTTGAGGTGGTCCACGAAGCGGCGCTGCTCCTCGGTCCAGTGGACGTAGTTCCCCTCGTTGCACGAGTAGATGCGCTGCCCGGGAGCGGGGATGCGCATGTTGGGGTGCGACAGGAGGAACTCGCCGATGGAGGGCTCCAGCGTGAAGCCGTGCACCCCGTTGCCGGTGGTGTACACCAGCATGGTGGACGACCCGTACACCACGTAGCCCGCCGCCACCTGGCGCGTCCCCGGCTGCAGGCAGTCCTGCACGCACCCGCGCTCGTGGTCCGAGACCTTGCGGTGGATGGAGAAGATCGTCCCCACGGACACGTTGGCGTCGATGTTGGACGAGCCGTCGAGCGGGTCGTACATGACGCAGTACTTGCCGGTGGGGAAGCGGTCGGGGATGGGGATGAAGTCCTCCTCCTCCTCCGACGCCATGCCGCACAGGTGGCCGGTGTGGTCGAGCGCCTTGAAGATCACGTCGTTGGCGAACTCGTCCAGCTTCTTGACCTCCTCGCCCTGCACGTTGACCTCACCCGTGAGCCCCAGGATGTCGTTCAGCCCCGCGCGGCGCACCTCCCTGGCGATCATCTTGGCCGCGAAGGCGATGTCGTAGAGGATGCTGCTGAAGGCGCCCGTGGCCTCCGGGAACTGGCGCTCGGCTTCGATGATGTGCCGCTCGATGGTGACGACGGATTTGGTCACGGAGTCCTCTGGCTCAAATGGGGTTGGCGCCGGGAGCGTCCCGCTCGGCTTCGCGGGCCTCCAGCTCGTAGCGGTTGTTCCGGTAGCCGCGCCGCAGGCTTTCCAGCGCGTACCGCAGGGGAAAGAGGCGGTCCTCCTCCCACTGGCGGACGTGGGTCAGCTCGTGCACGAGCAGCCGCCGGGAAAGCCGCGCGTCGGGATGGACGACGATGGTGTGCCCCAGCGTCACCGCGGCCGCGTGCCCCTTCATCATCCCCAGCACGCCGCCGATGGCGGGGACCAGCCTCCCCTCGCGGAAGGTCACCCCGCCGGGGACCTCGGCGGCCACCTCGGGCGGCGGCGCTACGCGGCGGCCGAGCACCGGCCGCAGGACCATCTCCAGGAGGCTCACGGGTCCACCCGCTCCCACCCGGCGTCGCCGCCCGCGGGCACCCGCACGGACACGGTGCCCTCGCGGTCGGTGCGGGCGACGGGGATGCCGCGCGCCTCCAGCCGGTGCAGCGTCTCGGGGGCCGGGTGGCCGTAGTGGTTCCGCCGGCCCGCGGACACCACCACCAGCTCCGGGCGCACGGCGTCCAGCAGGGCGGCGGAGGTGGAGGTGCGGCTGCCGTGGTGCCCGGCCTTGAGGAGCTGCGCGCGCAGCCCGCCCGGGTGCCGGGCGAGGATCGCCGCCTCCTCTTCCTCCCCCGCGTCCCCCGTCAGCAGCGCCGAAAAGCTCCCGTAGCGGACGTGTATCACCGCGCTAATTTTGTTCGCGTCTGCAACAAAGTCAAGCGAGCCCGGGAGCGGCCAGAGCAGCTCCACGACCACGCCGTCCAGGGAGAGCGTGCGCCCCTCGCGCGCCTCGGCCCAGGGAACGCGGTGGGTTTCGGCGGCGCGCAGCGTTTCCAGGTACCAGGGGGTCCCGGTGGGAAGGCCGGGGTCGATCACCCGCCCCACCGGGAGCGCGCCAAGCACCGCGGGCGCGCCCCCCACGTGGTCGGCGTGGGGGTGCGTGAGCACCAGCGCCTCCAGCCGCCGCGCGCCGTGGGCCCGCAGGAAGGGGAGGACGCGCCGCTCGCCGGCGTCGAACCCCTCGTCGCGCGGCCCGGCGTCCACCAGGATCCAGCGGTCGGCGGGGGTGCGGATGGCGACGGCGTCCCCCTGCCCCACGTCGATGAAGTGGATCTCCAGCGCCCCCGCGCCCGTGGACGCGGCCACCGCCGGGAGCGCGAGGAAAGCGGCGCACGCGGCGCCGGCGGCCACCGTCCAGCGGACGGCGGAGCGCATCTTCGCGCCGGCGTCCAGCGCCAGCAGCACCACCACCGCGACCGCGGCCCACAGCCAACCCTGGGGCGGCGCGACCGCGCGGTGCCCGCCCGGGACCGCGGCGGCGTAGCGGGCCGTGGCGTCCAGCAGGTCGAGCGCAAGCCCGGTGCCATCCGCAAACATCCGTCCCAGCGGCGGGACCACCGGCTCCACCAGCGCCGCGACGCCCACCCCCACCAGCGCCAGCGAGGTGAGCGGGATGGCCGGCAGGTTCGCCAGGATGGACACCGGCGCCACCTGGCCGAAGTGGTACGCCGTCACCGGCGCCGTGGCGACGAACGCCGCCACGCTCACCACCAGCGACTCCGCCGTCCAGCGCGCCGCCGGGTGCCGCTTCCACCCGGGCGGCGCGTGCCGCAGCATGGGCCCGCGCAGCAGCATGATCCCCAGCACCCCGGCGAACGACAGCTGGAACCCCGGATCCAGCACCGCGGCGGGCTGGAAGGCGAGGATCGCCAGCGCGGACGCCGCGACGACGGGGAGCGCCGCCGAGGGGCGCTGGAGGAGCACGGCGACGAGCCCCAGCCCCACCATGATCCCGGAGCGCACGGCCGACGCCGGCGCGCCGATCACCGCCAGGTACACGGCCACGAGCAGGAGGGTGCTCCAGGTGACGGATCTCCGCCCGAAGCGGAGCACGCTCCCCAGGAGCATCAGCGCGGTGGCGATGAGCGCCACGTGCCCGCCGGAGATCGCCAGCAGGTGCACCAGCCCGGACTGCGCGAAGCGGTCGCTGAGGTCACGGTCCAGCCCCTCGCGCCGCCCCAGGAGCAGCGCGTCGGCGAGGGCGCCGTGCCGCGGGAACACGTGGTGGAGTTGGGCCTCGCTGCGCCCGCGGAGGGTGAGCAGCGGGTGCGCGGCGAGCGAGGGCGGCGCGCGCACGGCGGCCTGGCGCGCCTCCACCATCCCGGCGTACGCGGGGTTGCGCGGCCAGCGCCCGGGACCCTCGGGCGCCGGGTAGCGCGCCCACGTCCCCCGCACTACGACCTCGGTCCCGGCGCGCATGGGCCCCGCTTCGCGGGGCATGCGGACGCTTACCTCGCCGCCACACCCCGGGACGACGCGCCCCCCGGCGCGCAATTCCAAGATCTCGACCGGGACGCGGGCGGAGCGCGGCTTGCCGTCGCGGACGGTGGGGACGGCGTTGGCGCCCAGCACGCCGCGAAGCACGAGCCGGGCGCCCTCCGGGATGCGGATGCGGCAGTCCCCTTCCACGTCGCGTCGCCCGCTCGCCCCGAGCGCCGCCCCCGCCAGCGCGAACGCCACGAGCAGCGCCGCGGGAACGAACCGGTCGCGCGGCGCACGGACGCCGCCGCGGGCGTACGCGGGCGCGGCGAGCACCGCCGCGCAGGCGCCCAGCGCCGCGACGAGCGGCGGCCCGCCGAAGCGGAGCCCCGGGAGCAGGCCGGCGAGGAACGCGAAGAAGGCGAGGACCAGCGGGAGCGTGAGGTAGGCCATCCCGGGCGGGGAGGTGAAGGGAGAGGAAGGAGAAACAGGGATTGTCGCCCGGGAGCGGAAACGCGAAGACACCGCGACGCCCGCATGCGCGGCCGTTCGCAGTTCTCCGCTGTACCCACATGATGTCGCGGAGGGAGACTCGCGCGGCAGTTTGCGCGAGGCTCACGGAGCCGGAGCGGAGACAGCCGGCTGTTTGGCTGGCTCCGCGACCCGCGCAGGAGACGGACAGTAGTATCGTCCGGCTCCGGAGCGGACCCAAGCCCCGGAACCGGGCGATCTCTATGTCACCTGAAAGAAGACGTCAGGAAAGATCGGGAGGAGAGTACCGCTGCCGCGGGAACAGCTCGGTCGAGTCGTCGTGGGCCCGGAACCCCTGCCGCTCCCGGAGCATGCGCCGCACCCGGAGGTCCTGCCGCAGCCCCAGCAGGAGCATGGCGACCATCCCCAGCAGGAACGACCCCAGCACCAGCAGCGCCACCGGCGCCCGGTAGAACGTCGCGAAGCCCAGGTGGACGGCCGCCGCCTCGCCCCGGTTGGCGTAGGCGAACGCGGCGGACAGGAGCGCGAGGGCGGCGATCCCCAGCCAGCCGCCCCGGGTCATGCCGCGGCCCCGGAGGGAACCGCGGCCTCCACGAGCTCCCCGCCGAAGGTGGCGCCCGAAGTGGAAACCAGCCGCACCTCGGCGAAGCCGCCGATCAGCGAGGCGGGACCCTGGAAGGTGACCACCTTGTTGGAATCGGTGCGCCCCTGGAGCCCGCCGCGCCGCGCCTCCTTTTCCACCAGCACCTCCTCCACGCGGCCCACTTCGGCGAGGTTGATCTCCAGCTGGATCTCGCGGTGCAGCGCGATGAGCCGCTCCAGCCGCGCCTGCCCAACCTCGTCGGGGACGAACTGCTCGGCGGGGAGGCGGGTGGCCGGGGTGCCATCGCGCAGGGAGTACTTGTACAGGTACGCGTCGTCGAAGCGCACGGTGCGCATCAGGTCGAGCGTGGCCTCGTACTCCTCGTCCGTCTCGCCGGGGAAGGCGACGATGATGTCGGTGGACAGGGCCACGTGCGGGATTGCCTCGCGCACCCAGGCGATCTTTTCCAGGTACGCTTCCACGGTGTAGCGGCGCAGCATGCGCTTCAGCGTGCGGTCGTGGCCGGACTGCGCGGGGAGGTGCAGCTGCTTGCACACCGCGGGCTCCTCCGCCATGACCCGCACCAGCTCGCGCGTGAAGTCGTTGGGGTGCGGCGAGGTGAAGCGGACGCGCCGGATCCCGTCCACCCGCGCGACCTCGCGCAGCAGCCGGGGGAAGTCCCAGTCGCCGTGCTCGTACGAGTTGACGGTCTGCCCCAGGAGGGTGACCTCGGGGACGCCGTCGGCGGCCAGCGCGCGGACCTCGGCGAGGATCTGCTCGGGGTCGCGGTTCTTTTCGTCGCCGCGGACGTAGGGGACGATGCAGTAGGTGCAGCGGTAGTTGCACCCGCGCTGGATGGGCACCCACGCCGAGATGGCGGAGGTGCGCCGGGCCGTGACGCCCTCGTAGTTCTCGAACGGGTCGAAGCCCAGCACCGTGAGCCCCTTGGCGGGGGCGCCCATCACCGGGAGCGCGAACGAGCGCGGCGCCGGCGCGGGGCTGGGCGCGCGCAGACCGGCGAGCTTTTCGGGGAGCTGCCGGTACGCGTCGGGCCCCATCACCAGGTCCACGCCGCCGGAGCGGTCCAGGAGGTCGGCGCCCATGCGCTGCGCCATGCACCCGGTGACGCCGATCACCGCGCCCTGCCGGCGGAACTGCTGGAGCTGGCCCACCCGGCCGATCACCCGCTGCTCCGCGTGGTCGCGGATGGCGCAGGTGTTCACCAGGATCACGTCCGCGTCCTCGGGGGTGTCCGTGGACGCGTACCCGCTCTCGGCGAGGATGCCGTGCATCAGCTCGGTGTCGCTGATGTTCATCTGGCACCCGTACGTCTCGATGTAGGCCTTCTTCTGCTCCGGCATGGCTTTACTTGGGGTGGGGTCCGTTCAGGGACCGCTCCTTACACCGATCTCCCCGACGGGATCCCGGGACTACAGGGAACAGGGAATCCCCGCCCGGGCCCTTCCACCACCCGAGGGAACAGGGAACAGCCCCCAACGGCAAACGACAAACAGCCTTTTGTCGTAGTTGCAGGCTGTTCCCTGTTCCCTGTTCCCTGTTCCCTGTTCCCTGTTCCCTGTTCCCTGTTCCCTGTCCCCTGTTCCCTGTTCCCTGTCCCCTGCCGTCAGACCCGCGCCCACTCGCCGTAGAGCGGGAACTTGTCGCACAGCTCGCGCACCTTGCCGCGGACACGGACCGGGGTCGCGTCGTCGCCGCGGCCGACCAGCGCCTCGTCGATCAGGGCGGCGATCTCGCGCATCTCGGCCGTGCCCAGGCCGCGCGTCGTGAGCGCCGGCGTGCCGATGCGGATCCCCGAGGTCACGAACGGCGAGGCGGTCTCGCCGGGGACCGTGTTCTTGTTGACGGTGATCCCGGCGTGGTCCAGCGTCTTTTCGGCGTCCTTGCCGGTGAGCCCCTTGCTGCGCAGGTCCACCAGCAGCAGGTGGTTGTCGGTGCCGCCGGAGACCAGCGTGAAGCCGCGCTCCGCCAGCGCCTCGCCCAGGGCGCGCGCGTTCTCGATCACCCGGCGGGAGTAGTCCTTGAAGTCGGGGCGCAGCGCCTCGCCGAAGGCCACCGCCTTGGCGGCGATGACGTGCATCAGCGGGCCGCCCTGGATGCCTGGGAAGATCTGCTTGTCCACCGCCTTGGCGTGCTCCTCGCGCGCCAGGATCAGCCCGCCGCGGGGCCCGCGCAGCGTCTTGTGCGTGGTGGAGGTGACGACGTCGGCGTAAGGGACCGGGTCGGGGTGGTGCCCGGTGGCCACGAGCCCGGCGATGTGGGCCATGTCCACCACCAGCCGGGCTCCGGACTCGCGGGCGATCTCCCCGAACACCTCGAAGTCGATGCTGCGCGGGTAGGCGCTCGCCCCGGCGACGATCACCCTGGGGCGCACGCGCAGCGCCTGGGCGCGGAGCTGGTCGTAGTCGATGCGGTGGTCGTCCGGGCGGACGCCGTACGCCTCCACCTTGTAGAGCCGCCCGCTGAAGTTGACCGGCGAGCCGTGGGTGAGGTGCCCGCCCTCGGACAGGTTCATCCCCAGCAGGGTGTCGCCGGGCTCCAGCAGCGCGAAGTACACGGCCATGTTGGCCTGCGCGCCGGAGTGCGGCTGGACGTTGGCGTGGTCGGCGCCGAAGAGCTGGAGGAGCCGCTCCTGCGCGACGCGCTCCACGTCGTCCACCACCTCGCAGCCGCCGTAGTAGCGCTTCCCCGGGTACCCTTCCGCGTACTTGTTGGTCAGCACGGAGCCCATGGCCTGGAGCACGGCCTGCGAGACGAAGTTCTCGGAGGCGATCATCTCCAGCTGGTGCTCCTGCCTGTCGGCCTCGGCGACGAGGAGACGGTGGATGTCGGGATCGGCGGCTCTCAGGGCGTCCATGGGCTGGCCTCTATCCGGCAAAGCGTTGCGGTTGCGGGTCGGAAGGCCAGGATTGTAACCCGGAGGGGGTCCGGTGTCGAGAGCGGAAGGGGCGGGAGAACGGGAGGGCGCGGAGAGGTGGCGCGCACGGGCCGGAGAGGCTACTCCGAGGCGCGGGGACGGGGCTCGGCGACCCTGCGGACGGGAGATGGTGCGCGCCGGTATTCGACCTCGCGGGCCGGTTCGCCCAGCCGGTCCAGGTAGTCGGGGTCCAGCAGCGCCGCGACCGGTACGCCGAGGGCGAACGCCAGCCTGGAGAGGGTGAGAAGGCGGGGGTTCGCGTCGCCGCGCTCCACCTCGGCGATGCGGGGCTGGCGGACGCCCACCGCCTCGGCGAGCTGCTCCTGGGTGAGGCCACGGTCCTTGCGGAGGCGGTAGACGTTGCTCGCCAGGACGTGCGGAGGATCCACCTCGGCCGCGATGGCGGGGTCGGTGGGGAACTCCTCGTCGAGGCGGCGGAAGAAATCGTCGGCGCGCACGGTCAACCTCCCTTGCAGTTGCGTTCGATCCAGTCCTGGCGGAGCCGTTCGGCTTCCTCCAGCAGCTCCGCGTAGGAATCTCCCCGCAGGTCGCGCCGGTGCACGGCGCTGGTGAGCACCACCAGGGCTCCGCCGCGGCAGGGCGGCTCGAAGAAGGGGAGCCGGTACGACACGGGCCCGCTCTGCACCCGCAGCACGTAGAGGGTCGCGCTGGGCTTCTTGATCAGCCGGCTCCGCAGCGCGTCGTCGAGCGACTGCTGGCGGAGCAGGTCGATCTTGTTCTGGACGGCGCGCTTGCCGCGCGCGTCGCTCCGCGCGATGCGCTTCAGCTGGTCGCCCACTTGCGACCGGCCACGGGCATCCGTGTAAAGCTCCACCTCGCGAAGGTACCTGGGCGGCATCGGCGACTCCGGATTATACGATATTGCGTATGGATGCGCAAGAGGGTCGTTCCGGGGAGAAGCTTCGGCAGGGATGGGGTCAGTTCTGAAGGCGGCGGTAGCGGCACCGCACGCGGACGACGCCGCCGTCGGGCGCGGGGAGCTCCAGCTCGCGCTCGGCGTCCACGCAGTGGCGGCCGTAGCCCTTGATGGCCATGGAGCCGGTCATCACCTCCTCGTCGCGGGGGACCACGCGCAGCACCTCGTCGCTCATGAGCACCACCAGCTTGCCGCGCGGGCGGGTGATGGAAACGTTGAAGCGGTTGGGGTTGAGCAGGAACTCCGCTTCGCGCTCCGCGTACTCGCCGTCCGCCACGGCGTAGGAAACGACCACCATCTCCCGCTCGTTCCCCTGCATGCGCTCCACGGTGTCCACCACGGGGAGCTCGTCGCGCGCCATCCCCCCCGCCAGCAGCTCGCCGTAGATGGCGCTGTTCTGCGCGCGGTGCGGCGAAAGCACCGCCAGCGCGTGAGAGACGAAGCGCGCCGGCGCGAACCGCTCCCCGGTGTCCCGGTCCAGCATCCCCCCGCGCGCCAGCCGGGCGAGCCGCGCCGCCAGCGCCGCCTCGAACGGGTTGCGCGCCCCGGCCCGGTACCCGGAGTAGGTGCAGAACACCACCGCGTCCTCGGGACGGAAGAACACGTCCCACAGCAGCGAATCCAGCTCGTCCAGCAGGTGCGCCGTGCCGGCCGTGAGGCGCACCCGCTCCTCCGGGCACATGGACACCAGCCCGGGATAGAACAGCTCCCGCGGGTATTCCACCAGCGCACGGTTCATCCGCCGGCTTTCCCGCAGCGCCAGCCTGGGGAACGACTCGGCGAAGCGGGAAAAGACCGAGCCGAAGAGGGTGTCGTCCCGCGCGCCGTACCGGCCGCGGATCACGGGGGCGAGCTGCTTGTCGTCGCCGCACAGGATCACCTGCCCGCCGGGGCGCAGGGACGACAGGGCGATCAGCGCCTCGGACACCTTGATCTGCGACGCTTCGTCGATCACCACCACGTCGAACCAGGACGCCACCGGCGCCTCGGGGGAGCGCGCCTCGCGCATCCGCTTCCACAGCGACCACACCGTGGAGCCGACGACCAGGGGCTCCCCGCCCTCCGCCGCTTCCGCGAGCAGCGCCTCCAGGCGCGCGTCCTCCACCAGCTCCACGGAGGTGCCCTCCAGCTCCGCGTCCGCCTCGCTCCCGCTCCCCCGCAGCTTGACCGCGCGCAGCGGTCGGGGGATGCCGGCGGCCGCGAGCTCCCGCGCCACCCGCACCAGCACGTTGGCGATGGCCCGGTGCGTGGCCGAGGAGACCAGGACGCGGCAGGGGCGCCCGGCCCGCCGCGCCGCCGCGGCGAGCCCCACCAGCATCCAGGCGAGCAGGTACGTCTTGCCGGTTCCCGGGGGACCCCAGACAAGCGACACGGCCCGCCCGAACGCCGCCTCCCAGGCGAGGTCCTGGGCCGGGTTGAGGACGGGGCGCCCGTACGCGGCCTCCGCGGGGGCGAGCACAGCGCGCCGGACCGCTTCCACGTCCGCCGGGGGAGGCGACCAGCCCTCCGGGGCGCGGCCCTCCAGGAGGCCGAGCACGGCGGCGGCCTCCCCCTCCCCGGCGGCGAGGGCGCGCAGGGTGGCGAGGATGCGGCGGGTGTTGAAGTCGCTCGGCGCCCGGTCCAGCACGCAGCGGCGGTCCAGGTGGATGGCCCCGGCCGCCTCCGCCTTTTCGAAGCCGCGCCGGTCGCCGGGGGCGAGGACCACGCGCGGGGGAGCCACGGACAGGTCGTACTCCACCAGCTCCATGGCGAGCTGCCGGCGCAGCCAGGGCCTGCGGTCGGACTCCAGCAGCGTGTCGGTGTCCTCGTTGGTGAGGACCAGGGTGAAGTCGCCCGGCTTGAACTTGGCGTCGCGGCACTCCGGGTCGAACTCGAAGACGAGGTTGTCGTCGTCGTTGCGGCCCACCAGCTCCATCCCGCGGATGCACTCGAAGCGGCGGGCGCGGTCCGCGGCGGGCTGCGCGTGCAGCGCGCGGACCTGCACCGCCTCGGCGGCGGCCTCGGCGCGCGTGAAGGTGCGCAGCGCCTCCAGCAGCGGGTGGCCGATGGGCCGCGCGCCCTCGCCGCCCGCGAAGGGCTCCGCTTCCAGCCGCAGCCGGCTCCCGCCGCGCCGCTCGGCGCGCTCCCGCACCGCGCGCAACACCGAGTCCACCGCGGCCAGGCGCGACTCCACGGCGGCGCGGATCCCGGCGCGCGCCTCGCTGGCGGAGGGGCGGCCGGGGCGCGGCGGCCCCTTCCGCCAGGCCTCGTGCGCGCGCTCGAACGCCACCTGGCCCGAGAAGGGCCGGCCGTACCCCGGGGGCGGGGCATACGGATGCCCGCCATCCGCCGGGAGGAGCACGGCCGAGACGGGGCCCAGGTCGTACGTGTAGGGGACGGGGAGGGCGAAGAGCGCCGACACGGCGTCGCTCAGGACGGTGCCGGGGGAGCCGCGCAGGGGGCGCGAGCCGGACGCCTCGTCCATGGGAAAGAGGACGGCGAGGGCGCGCGCGATGGCGGGCTGCGCCTCCGGGTCGCCCAGGTGGCGCTCCAGCACGCCGCGCAGCGTCGCCAGCTCGGCGCGGTCGTAGACGAAGAAGTGCAGCGTCCCCCCTGGCGCGCCGCGCCCGCTCCGCGGCTCCGCGGGCGCGATCCCGGCGGCGACCCGGTCCAGGTGCGCCAGGAAATCCAGGAGCAGCGCGCGCTCCCCCGCTTTCGTCCCCGCCTGGGAAAGGAAGACGCGCGACGCCGCCCTCCCCCCCTCCACCACGCGCACCCCCAGCGCGAAGCAGGTGCCCGTCACCGGGTCCTCGTCGGCCGCCAGCACCAGCCGGGTCCCCTCCGCCGGGCCCATCAGGTGCGTTTCCTTCTCCACGTCGAAGGTCTTGCCGAACTGGAGCGCCTGGGCGCGCTGCCTGAGCCGGACGGCGTCCGTCTCCAGCGCGTGGCACCCGGTGTAGGTGTCGCGGCGAAAGCTCTTCGCCAGCTCGCGGACGGTGCGGATCCCCCGGTCGTGAAGCGTGAGCCGTGCGAGCGGGGTGAGCCCGGGGACGCGCGCCAGGTCGTCGACCCGCTCGGCCTCGGCGCGGCAGTGGGCGAAGTACGCGCACCCGGCGGAGTCGGGACCGAGGTGCCACGCCGCTTCGGCGGGCCGGCGCGCGGCCACGCGGGGGAGGTCGTGGCGCAGGAACTCTTCCACGTGGTACAGGTACGCGCCCAGCGGAAAGCTCCGCGGCCCGCGCGTCCCCCGCGACCACACGGAGCCGCGGCGGCGGTCGGGGGCGCCCGCGATCCCCTCCGCGCGGCACACCTCCTCCAGCACCAGGACGTAGTACGCCACCTGCGCGAAGTGCGACACGGCGGCCTCGCGGCTCGCCTTGATGTCCACCACGTGGAAGCGGAGCCGGCCGTCCGGCCCGCGGCGGATGCGGACCAGGTCGGGCTGCGCGGGGGCGATGCGGACGAGCGCCGGGTCGATCCCCCAGCGGCGCGCGAAACCCTCCGGGTCGGGTACGCGCAGCTCCGGCTGCACCAGCCACTCCGCGCGCCCCGGATCGCGGAGCGCGGCCACGGTTTCCGGGTAGGGCATGCGCAGCGGGTCGCCGGCCGTGGTCCAGCCGCGCAGGCGGACGCGCTCCTCGCCGAAGCGGCGCAGCAGCTCCTGCACCTTGCGCCGCTCCCAGCGGCGCCCGGCCCGCAGCAGGACCTCCGATCCCGGGCGGATGCCGACGAGGGGGCCCGCCGCCGGGTCCACGTTGGCGCGCGGGATCTCCACCCCGTCCCGCTCCCCCTCGGGGACCAGGTCGAAGCGGAGCTGGCGCTCGCAGCGGAAGCGGAAGAACTGGGCGACCAGCGAGCCGGTCAGCCGCATCGGCGGGCGGGAGTGCTGCATGGGGAGCACGGAGCCGGGAAAATGGACGCGGGGCGCGGGCGAGCCCAATCGTACAGGCTCCGCGCCGCCCCGGGCAACCCCGCCCCCGCGCGCCTTGCGCGCCCACGGGACACGGCCTATACTTGGGTCCGGTTGAAACTCATTCTCAGCTTGTCCCACATCGCCGCTCTCTCGATGCTCAAGCAGCTCCGCGTCCTCGTCGGGCGCAAGGAAGCAAAGTCGCCGCCCCGCGAGTGCGCGCTGGGCGCGTGCGCCACGGGGTGCCGCGCGGCGGTGCTGGGGATGGAGTGCGAGAGCGCGGAGGCGAGCCGGCTGCGCAGCCTGGGGCTCTTCGAGGGGAGCTGCGTCACCGTGGTGGACTCGCAGGGCGGGATGCTGCTGGACGTGCGCGGCTCGCGGCTCGCGCTGGGCGAGGGGCTGGCCTCCGCCATCCGGGTGCTGCCGCTGGTGTCCTGAGTTGCGCACGCTGGCGGAGCTGGGGCCGGGGGACCGGGGACGGGTGGTGGGGGTGGGGGGCGACGCGGACGCGGTCCGGCGGCTGATGGACCTGGGGCTGATCCGCGGCACCACGCTGGAGGTGATCCGCACCGCGCCGCTGGGCGACCCCATGGAGGTGAGGCTCCGGGGGTACATGCTCACCCTGCGGCGCTCCGAGGCAGAGCACATCACGGTGGAATAGCATAGATGGAAGTTCTGGACGCCGGAATGATCCCGGCCGCCCCGGCACCCTCGCCCGCGACGCGCGGCGAGGGTGTGTCGCGTGTGGCCCTGATCGGCAACCCAAACACCGGAAAGAGCACCCTGTTCAACGCGCTGACGGGGATGCGGCAGCGCGTGGGCAACTACTCCGGGGTGACGGTGGAGCGCGTGGAGGGACGGTACGCCGACGGGCCGGACCGCACGGTCACCGTCATCGACCTGCCGGGGACGTACTCGCTTTCGGCGAGCTCGCCGGACGAGGAGATCGCGCTGGGCGTGCTCCTGGGCCGGGTGGAGGGCGTCTCCGCGCCGGAGGCGGTGGTGGTGGTGCTGGACGCGCAGAACCTGGAGCGCAACCTGTTCCTGGCCAGCCAGGTGCTGGAGCTGGGGCTCCCCACGGTGGTGGCGCTGAACCAGGTGGACGCGGCCGAGGCGGCGGGGATCCGCATCGACGCGGTGGAATTGACGCTCCTGCTGGGCGCGCCGGTGGTGGCCACGGTGGCGACGCGCGGCGAGGGGCTGGACGTGCTCAAGCGCGCCGTGCGCGGCGCCCGGGGGCTCCCCCGCCCCGCCCGCCAGTTCGAGCTGCCGGCGGAGGTGCGCGAGGCGCTGGCGCCGGTGGAGGCGTGCATGGAGGCGGCGGGGTTCTCGCACGGCGCGGCGGGGATGGAGGCGCTGCGGCTGCTGGCGGTGCCCCGCGCGGAGGACCACCTGGCGGACGTGCCGGGGCTGCACGATGCGGTGGCCGGGGCGGAGGCGCGGCTGGCGGAGGCCGGGGTGCACGCCCGCAGCCTGGAGGCGGAGGCGCGCTACGGCTGGATCGCGGAGGTGGTGGAGCAGGCGGTGAAGCGCGAGGGGAAGCGCGGCAAGTCGCTGACGGACCGCATCGACGCGGTGGCGCTGCACCGCTTCTGGGGCCCGGTGCTCTTCCTGGCGCTGATGGCGCTGGTGTTCCAGTCCATCTTTTCCTGGGCGGAGCCGCTGATGGGGGTGATCGAGGGGGGCTTCGCCTCGCTCGGGGCGGCGGTGGGCGCGCTGCTCCCGGAGGGCGACCTGCGCAGCATGGTGGTGGACGGGGTGATCGCCGGGGTGGGGTCGGTGCTGGTGTTCCTCCCGCAGATCGTGATCCTTTTCCTGTTCCTGGGGTTCCTGGAGGACACGGGGTACATGGCGCGGGCGGCCTTCATCATGGACCGCTTCATGCGCGGCGTGGGGCTGCACGGCCGCAGCTTCATCCCCCTGCTCTCGGGCTACGCCTGCGCGGTGCCGGGGGTGATGTCCACCCGCACCATCGAGAACCGCGAGGACCGGCTGGCCACCATCATGGTGCTCCCGCTGATGAGCTGCTCGGCGCGGATCCCGGTGTACACGCTCCTCATCGGCTCGTTCATCCCGTCCGTGGCGGTGGCGGGGATCTTCAACCTGCAGGGCGTCACCCTGCTGGCGATGTACCTGCTGGGGACGCTGAGCGCGCTCGCCGTGGCGGCCATCTTCAAGCGCTCGCTGCTGCGCGGGCAGGTGCGCCCCCTGATCATGGAGCTGCCTCCCTACCGCCTCCCGCGGCTGCGGGTGCTGCTGACCACCGTGTGGCACCGGGCCAGCATGTTCCTGCGGCGCGCGGGAACGGTGATCCTGGCGATCTCCATCGTGCTGTGGGGGCTGGCCACCTACCCCAAGACGCAGCCCGCGCCCGGCCTTTCCGGCGAGGCGGCGCAGGAGCAGCAGCTGGAGCGCTCCATCCTGGGCCGCATCGGGCACGCGATCGAGCCCACGGTGCGCCCGCTGGGGTACGACTGGAAGATCGGCGTGTCCATCGTGAGCTCGTTCGCGGCGCGCGAGGTGTTCGTGTCCACCATGGGCACGATCTACGGGGTGGGGAGCGGCGCCGACGAGACGTCCGTGGCGCTGCGCGACCGCCTCCTCGCCGAGCGCCACCCGGACACGGGGACGCTGGTGTACTCGCCGCTGGTGGCGGTGGGGCTGATGGTGTTCTACGTGTACGCGCTGATGTGCGCGAGCACGGTCGCGGTGGTGCACCGCGAGACGGGCGGCGGCCGCGCGGGGATGAAGTGGGCCGCCTTCCAGTTCGGCTACATGCTCGCCCTTGCCTACGGCGCCGCCTTCCTGGTGTACCGGGTGGGGCTCGCCATGGGCTGGGGCGTCTGAAGAGGAGAGACACCATGGAAGCGCAGATCATGCAGACGCTCGCCGTGGCCGGCATCTTCGCCGGCGCCGCGCTGTACCTGGGCCGCCGCGTGCTGGCGACCGTCGGCGCGATGCGCCGCGGCGGCCGGGACGGCGGCTGCGCCGGAGGGTGCGGCTGCTCGCACGAATGACCGGAGTGCGAAAGTGCGGGAGTGCGGAGTACGTAAGAAGAGCCCCCGC
>JBEVLE010000293.1:0-9275 GCA_040509335.1 Longimicrobiaceae bacterium
CGGGAAGCCCTCCCCCAGAATTGGGGGAGGGTGGCGGCTCTCAGGCCGCCGGGTGGGGGCCCCCGCGGACGCCAGCCCGACCCGAGCGTCAGCGAGGGGCACGCCCAAACCCTCCGTAATCCGTTGCCGTAGAAGTCACCGTGACTCGGTGTCCGCCCGCCGCTCGATGGGGGCACCGTCCGGCCACAGCTTGTAGCGGCCCTTGAGCAGCGGCGCCAGCGCCGCGAGCAGCCCGGACACGGTCTGGAACCGCTGCGCCGGGTCGCGGTCCAGGCAGCGCAGCATCACCTTTTCCAGCTCCGTGGTCACCTGCGGGTTGTGCTGGCGCGGCGGCACCGGCGAGCGGGTGAGCTGCGGGTACCTCGTGACCAGTTCCCCCGTCCGCATCGTCCTGTCGTTGCGGTCGCCGGAGGACGGCGGCGCCGGCGGCGCGTCGTCCCAGTCGTCCTCGTCGTCCCACTCGTCGTCGTCCTCGTCGCGCGGCTCCTCGGTGGGCCAGTGGCCGGTGAGCAGCTCGTACAGCAGCGCCCCCAGTCCGTACACGTCCGTCGCGGCGGAGAGCGCTTCCTTGCGGATCTGCTCCGGGGCCATGTACGGCGCGGTCCCCAGGCGGTCGCTGGGGCGGCCGCGCAGGTTGATCCGGCGCACCACGTCGAAGTCCACCAGCACCGGGATCCCCTCGCGCAGCAGGATGTTGGCGGGCTTGAGGTCGCGGTACAGGTAGCCGCAGCGGTGCAGGTAGTGCACCGCCGCCCCCACGTGCATGGTGGCGCGGATCGCGTCGGGGACGTGCAGGCGCCGCTTGGGGAGCCCCTCCAGCACGTCGAAGAGCGAGGGGCCGGCGAAGTACTCCAGCAGCAGGTACGGGCGCCCCTCCGCCACCCCGGTCCCGAAGAAGCGGACGATGTTGGGGTGCTGGAGCTTGGCGAGGACCCGCGCCTCCATCTGGAACGCGGCCGGGGTGCCGTTCCCCAGGTGGGCCGGCGAGGTGATCTTGCCGGTGAGCGCGGTCCAGTGCCGGTCGCTCCACACCTGGTACAGCTCCGTGGCGCGGCCGCAGGCCAGGTGCCCGATGATGGTGAGCTCCCCGATGCGGTCTCCCGCGGCCAGGGAGAACTCCGCGCGCGGCGGCGCGGGGTCGTGCTCCCAGCGGCGCGCGGCCGACAGTCCCTGGTAGCGCGGACGGGAGATCGCGGAATCGGGCATCTTCCGGGTGTGAGCGGGTTCCTGCGCGTCGAGGCGGAGAACGCCGTTTCGCCTGTGCAACCCGCGTACCCGGAGCCGCCCAGGAACGTGGCGCTCCGCGCCGTGTACCCTTAGATTGCACCACACCCCACCATAGGAAGGTTCCCATGACACGTCGTCTCGTTCCCGTCCTGCTGGGCGCGTGCGTTCTCGCCGCACCGGCCGCGGCGCGCGCGCAGGACTGGCGTCCCCCCTCCCGGCAGATGCCCGAGATGCCCGCGAGCGCCGCCCTCCAGGGCGGCGCGGGCGCGGCGGGCGCCTGGCTCGGGTCCATGGCGGGCGCCTCCGGCGTCGGCTCCGGCGACGTGCGCGCCGCCGGCGAGGGCGGCGGACCGCACGCCAAGTTCGTGCGCTTCACCTCCGGCGTGTTCCCGGTCGCCACCTGGACCGACCGCAACGGCGACGGAAAGTGCGACATGGTGGAGGTGTTCCGCGGCGGCGACCGCGTGTACCAGCTCATCGACGCCGACTACGACGGCGCCGCCAACGTGCTCCGCGTCTACTCCCCCTCCGGGGAGCTCCTCCGCGAAGAGCGGCTGTAGGGCCCCGGGCCGCCGAGGCCCGCCGCACCCCCGGGGCGCGAGGCCCGTTTCCCGGCCCGCGCCCGCGGCCGCTCCGTACCCCCTCCTTCTTCGATGCTCGTCCGACACCGCATGACCCGGGACCCCTTCACCGTGGGGCCCGACGAGTCCCTGGCGCACGCCCTCCGGCTCACCCGGGAGCACCGCGTCCGGCACCTCCCCGTCGTGGACGCCGCCGGGGTCCTCGTGGGGATCCTTTCCGACCGCGACATCCGCCTGGCGATGCCCTCCCCGCTCACGGTGGCGGACCCCGAGCGGGTGGACTTCCTGGAGCGCACGCCCATCTCCGCGGTGATGACCGGCGAGGTGGTCACCTGCACCGGCGCCGACCCCATCGAGGACGCCGCCAAGCTGCTCTGCCGCCACCGCATCGGCGCGCTGCCGGTGACGGACGCGTCGGGGCGGCTCCAGGGGATCCTGTCGGAAAGCGACCTGCTGAGCGCGATGGTGCAGATCCTGGGCGGCACCGAGCCCGCCTCGCGGCTGGAGGTGGCGCTCCCGGACCGCCCCGGCGAGCTGGCGCGCGCCGTGTCCATCCTGGCCGGGCACTCGGTGAACATCGTCAGCGTGCTGGTGTCGCCGGTGCGGGTGGAGGGCGGCAAGACGGTCATCTTCCACCTGGGGACCATCGACCCGCGGGAGGTGATCGGCGGCCTGGAGGCGGCGGGGTTCCGGGTGGGGTGGCCCTCGCTGGAGGAGGACGTCCGCGCCCTCCTCACGCGGTGAGCGGCGGATGAAGAGCGCCCTGATCTGGGACCCCATGGTGCTGGGGTACCGCTTCCGTCCCGACCACCCCTTCAACCCCCGCCGCGTGGAGCTTGCCGTCTCCCTGATCGAGGCGCTGGGGCTCCTGGACGGCCCGGGGGTGAGCGTGGTTGCGCCGCGCATGGCCACCGACGAGGAACTGCTGCGGGTGCACGCCCCCGAGTACGTGGCCGCGGTGAAGCGGCTGGGCGCGGAGGGCGCCGACACCCGGGACGCCTGGCACTGGGGGCTGGGAACCGACGACACGCCGGTGTTCCCCGGGATGCACGACGCCACCGCCGCGGTGGTGGGGGGAACGATCCGCGCCGCCGAGGTGGTGATGTCCGGCGAGGCCACCCGCGCCTTCAACGTGGCGGGCGGGCTCCACCACGCGCACCGCGCCAAGGCGTCCGGCTTCTGCGTGTACGACGACCTTGCCGCCGCCATCGCCTGGATTCGCCGGGAGCACGGCGGGCGGGTGCTGTACATCGACTACGACGCCCACCACGGCGACGGGGTGCAGGGGATCTTCTACGAGGACCCGGACGTACTCACGCTCTCCATCCACGAGTCCGGGCGCTACCTGTTCCCCGGCACCGGCTTCGTGGACGAGCTGGGCGAGGGCGAGGGCTACGGCTACTCGCTGAACCTGCCGCTGGACCCCTCCACCGAGGACGACTCCTGGATCGACGTGTACTCGCGCCTCCTCCCCGAGGTGGCCGAGGCGTTCCGCCCGGACGTCATCGTCCTGCAGAACGGCTGCGACGGGCACACGCTGGACCCGCTCACCCACCTGCGCGCCACCACCCGGCTGTACGAGGAGACCGTCCGCATCACCTGCGAGGTGGCCGACCGCGTCTGCGGCGGGCGCATCGTCGCCACCGGGGGCGGCGGCTACGCCATCTGGACGGTGGTGCCGCGCGCCTGGTCGCTGGTGTGGGCCGGCCTTTCCGGGCAGAAGGCGCCGGACCGCATCCCCCGCGAGTGGCTGGACCGCTGGCAGGGCGAGAGCCCCGAGCTGCTCCCCGAGCGCCTGCGCGACGAGCCGGGCGCCTTCCCCGCCGTTCCCCGCCGCGCCGAGGTGGCGGCCGTCAACCTGCGGACGCTGGAGTCGCTCCGCCGCCAGGCCTTCCCGCTTCTGCGCGGGTGGGGGATGGGCTTCTGACGTGCCCGCCCTTTCCGCCCCGCCCCTCAACCGCATCCTTCCCGTGACCCTGCACGACCGAGAGGGCCAGTCGTTCCTCGTCCGCGAGATGAACCCCGCGGAGCGCGAGACGATCGCCCGCTTCTACGACGGCTTCGAGCCCAAGCGCGCCGCCCAGGGGCTCCCCCCCGAGGGGAGCCACCGCATCGGGCGCTGGCTGGACAACATCCTCCGCGGCGGCACCCACCTGCTGGTGGAGGCCGAGGGCGAGGTGGTGGGGCACGCCTTCATGGTCCCCACCGACAAGCAGGGAGTGGCCGAGTACGCCATCTTCCTGGACCACGCCATCCGCGGCCGCGGGGTGGGCACCAAGGTGAACCGGGTGGCCGCGGAGGTGGCGGGCGCGCTGGGGCTGCGCCGCCTGTGGCTCTCGGTGGAGCCCCACAACCGCGCCGCGGTGAGGTCGTACGAGAAGATCGGCTTCCGCTTCCGCCCCGAGACCATCTACTCCTCCGAGGCCGAGATGGAGCTGGCCATCCCCGAGGAGTAGGCCGGCGGTCCCGCGCCGCTACTTCTTGGCGAAGTAGCTGCGGATGCTCTTCTGCTCCCCTCCCTTGCTCCGGATGTCCACCTCCCTGACCACCTCCTCGATCGTGAACCTGCGGGTCAGCCCGGTCTCCCGGCTGTAAAACATCACCCCGTTGATGTTGGTCTCCCACCACGTCTTGTGGCCCGCGTGCAGGATGCTGTTCTTGAGGTCCGCGATGACCCGGCCGACGTCCGCGATGTTGCGGACGTCGAACAGCAGGACGATCTCCACCTGGGAAGGGGTCAGCGTCCGCCGCGCCTCCAGCTCGAGCAGAATGCTCCTTCCGCCTCCCTGCCTGTCGGTGAAGATCCGCTCCCTGTAGAAGTGGTTGGACAGGTAGTCGCCCATGCTGTGCTCACGGGGCGTCTTCAGCTCGATGGAATAGGTGACGCCGTCCTTGGTGGCCACGTAGTCCGGGTACGTGACGGTGCCCTTGCCGCGCGGGGTCTCGTCCTCGCCGCGCCCCACGATCAGCGCCCTGACGTGGATGTGCTTGGTGTAGCCGCCCTTGACCATCCCCGGCTCCGGAACCGTCTCTTCCGCGTCGAACAGCGCCACCGGCCGCTTGTACGCGCCGAAGCTCCCGTTCCTCCGCAGGAACAGGTACCCGGCCCCCTCGAGGTGGCCGTACATCTCCTCCTGCGAGCGGCGCTCAACCACCGCCGCCTCCACCTGCGGGGGATCCCGGACGGACTCTTCGTACTGCCTCGCCAGGTCGGCGAAGCTCAGCGCCGGGCCCTGCATGGCGGACCCGAAGACGGGGCCGGTCATTGGAATGGGCGTCGGCTGCCGCTCCGGGGGCGGGGGCACGCCCTCGGGCCGCTGCTGGGCGAACTGGCCGTAGCGGGCGAGATCGACCGGGGACACCTGGCTCCCCTGGAAGCGGGGCGAGTACACCGCTTCGCGCGCCTGCTCCAGCAGCTGTCGGTTGACGAACGGGACGAAGGGATTGAAGGTGAGCTGGGCTCCGCACCAGGCGCAGGCCCAGTCGTTGTTCGGGATCCCTTTGCCTATGTTGAGGTGCGTGGGATTGCGGGGGCAGAGCAGGTAGAACACGGGTGCCTCGGGATCGGGGGCGGAAGCCCGCGGGGGGGAGCGCGGGGGGGCGCGGCTCACGGTGGGGCCGGTCCGGAACATGACGGGGGCGCGTCGCGCGGCGCAATGCTCCCGCTGCACGGCCGGCACGGTTCCTCGCTTCCCCTTTTCCCCGGCGCCCCTTACTTTGTGGGACCCTTCTCCAGAACCCGCTCCGCGCCGGCCAGCCCACGCACCGTGACCATGACGACCCATGCGCAGCGGACCATCCCGCGCCGCGCAGTGCTGCTCCTTCTGCTCGCGCCCGTGCCGGCGCTCCTGGCGGGCGTGCTCGTCATGCGGGCGTCCGGCGTGTCCGCGGCCCTGTGGGGCCAGAACCTCGCCGCCTGGGCCGCGGGCGTGCTGGCGTGCCTGGCCGTCGGGCGCGCCCCGGACGCCCCCGGGCGGGGGAGGTGGGCCGACGTCGTCGCCGTGCTCGCCCTGGGGGCGCTCGCCGCCACGCTGCTCGACCCTGGGGTGGAGGGCGTCCACCGCTGGGTGAAGCTGGGCCCGGTCCGCCTCCACGCCGCGGCGGTCCTCCTGCCGCTCCTGCTCGCCGCGCTCGCGACCCTCGCGCGGGTGCGGGGGTGGTGGGCCGCCGCCGCGGTCGCCGCCGGCGTGGCGCTCGCCCTCCTGCTCCAGCCCGATGCCGCGCAGGCCACGGCGTTCGCGGCGGGGGCCGTGGTCCTGCTGCTGCCGGGGGCGGGCGGGCGCCCGCCGCGGCTCGCCGGCCTGCTGCCGCTGCCGCTCCTCGCCGGCCTGGCCTGGCTGCGGAGGGATCCCGTGGCCCCGCTCCCCCACGTGGAGGGCATCGTCGGGCTGGCGGCCGGGCTCGGGGCGGGGTGGGCCGTGGCCGCGGTGGCTGCGCTGGCGCTGCTGCCGGTGCCGTTCCTCCTCGCCGGACGGGGCGCCGGAAGCCGAGTGGGCCTCGCGCTGGCCGCGTACGTGGCCGTCACGCTCCTCGCCCCCCTCGCCGGGAGCTTCCCGGTGCCGGTCATGGGCTACGGCGTCTCCCCCATCCTGGGGTACCTCCTGGGCGTGGCGGGGCTGCTGCGCGCCGCCGCTCCCCCTGAAGCGGGAGCGGACTTCCGCGCGCCGTAGCGGGCCGCGCCGCTCCCGGCCTTTCGGGGCAGCCACTTCCGTTGACATTTCCCTGCCGGCCCCTAGCTTGCGGGACCCTTCGCCAAAACCCGGAGTGCGTCCCGTGATTCCAAGCCCGTTCCGCAGCACCACCCTCCTGGCGGCGCTCCTCGCCACTGCCGCCTGCACGCCGTTCGGCCGCCCCGCGTCGTCGCCCGCGGCGGCGGGGGACACCGCCACGCGCCAGCTCCTCCGCCCCGTCCCCGTTCCCCTGTCGTACCGCCAGGCGGTGCAGCGGGGGACGCGCTCGCCCACGGGCGCGCCGGGGGAGCGCTACTGGCAGCAGCGGGTGAGCTACCGGATCGAGGCGGAGCTGGACCCCGCGACGGCGCTGCTGCGGGGCCGCGAGCGCATCGTGTACCGCAACCGGTCGCCGGTGCCGCTCACCACCGTGGTGCTCAACCTGTACCAGAACATCTTCACCGAGAGCGTGCCCCGGAACCGCTACGCGCCCAACACCGGCGGGGTGACGCTGGAGCGCGTGGCCGCCCAGGGGCAGCCGCTGGCGGCGCGCACCCCCGACGAGCTCCCGGTGGTCACCCCGAAGGAGCGGATGCCTGTGGGCTACGCGGTGCAGGGGACGCTCGCGCGGCTGGTGCTGCCGCGCGCCGTCGTCCCCGGCGACAGCGTGGTGCTGGAGGTGGAGTGGCGCCACACGGTGCCGCCGGTGGGCGCCTTCCGCACCGGGTGGGAGGACGCGCTGGGCGGGCGCGTGCTCCAGGTGGCGCAGTGGTACCCGCAGGTGGCCACGTACGACGACGTGTACGGCTGGGACGCGACCCCGTACCTGGGCGACGGCGAGTTCTACCTGGAGTACGGCGACTGGGACGTGTCGCTGACCCTCCCGGCGGGGTGGCTGGTGGGCGCCTCCGGAACGCTGCGCAACCCCGAGCAGGTCCTCACCCCGCAGGCGCAGGCCAGGCTGGCCGCCGTGGCCTCCGGCGCGGACTCCGTGGCGCGCGTGGTCAGCGAGGCCGACCTGGCCGCCGGGGGCGCCACCCGGCGCGGCGCCGACGGGCGCCTCACCTGGCACTTCACCGCCAGCGACGTGCGCGACTTCGCCTTCGCCGCGTCCGACCGCTACGTGTGGGACGCCGCCCGCGCCGCGGTTCCCGCCGAGGGGAGCGCCCCCGCGCGCGGGGTGCTGGTGCACTCGCTCTACCGCCCCGGCGCGCCGGGGTGGGGCGAGGCCGTGCGCTACGGGCGGCACTCCATCGAGTTCTTCAGCCGCACCGTGGTTCCGTACGCCTACCCGCAGGTTACGGTGTCCGAGGGGCCCATCTACGGGATGGAGTACCCCAACCTGGTGTTCATCGCGCGCCCCGACGCGGCCGCCGACCTGCACTCCGTGATCGCCCACGAGGTGGCGCACCAGTGGTTCCCCATGATGGTGGGGGAGAACGAGGCCGCGTTCGCCTGGATGGACGAGGGCTTCGCCACCTACATGCAGGTGCGCGCCCAGGAAGCCTACTTCCCCGGCGCCCGGTCGCCGTTCCTGGAGGAGGCGGCCAGCTACATCGTGGTCGCGGGGACCGAGCGCGAGGTCCCGCTCATGCGCCACACCGACCTGGTGAGCCCCTACGGCGCCCGCACGCTGGCCGCCTATGGCAAGCCGGGGCTGCTCCTGCGCTCGCTCGCCGGGGTGGTGGGCGACAGCGTGTTCGCGCAGGCCTTTTCCACCTACGCGCGGGAGTGGCGCTTCCGGCACCCGTACCCGTGGGACTTCTTCGACACGGTGGAGCGCGTGGCGGGGCGCGACCTGGACTGGTTCTGGTACCCGTGGTGGTGGGAAACGGGGACGCTGGACTACGCCATCGTGGCGGTGGAGACCACCGAGCCGGGCGCGGTGCGCGTCACCATCCGCGACCTGGGCGAGGTGCCCGCGCCGATCCCCGTGGTGGTGACCGCCGACAACGGCGCGATCACCCGCGCCGAGCTCCCGGTGGAATTGTGGACCGAGGACCGGCTGCGCACCGCGACGCTGACGGTGCCGGTGTACGGCCGCCCGGTGCGCGTGCAGATCGACCCGGACTTCATCTTTCCCGACGTGAACCCGGAAAACAACCTGTGGGTCGCGCCGGAGCACGTGGCGAGCAGGAACTGACGGAACTGCTTACGACGGTTTGGGCGTGCCCCCGCTGGCGCGGGGTCGGGCTTCGGCTCCGTAACACACGAAACAACCGTGCGTAACGGAGTCGAGCCCGCGCAAACAGCCGCGCGGTCTCGCCCCTTCGGGCCGAAATCCCTCACGCGGGTTTGGCGCTGGCGTCCGCGGGGGGTACGGCACGGCGGAAGCGCCCGGCGGCCGCCGGGCGCTTCGTGCTTCGTGATCCGGCGTTCCCCCAAGGGCTTGGCGGCGGGCGCGAATGTTGCCATCCTTTCTGCGCTCCGGCGCCCCCGCGCCACCCGGAAGGACCCCTCCCAATCGTCCGAGACCGCATGCTGAAGCTACGCGATTCCGTCCTGGTCGCCGCGCTCGCCCTGCTCGCCGAGTCGTTCGGCCGCGATGCGTGGTGGCTGTGGCGCCGCCGGCACGCCGCACGCGATCAGGTGCCGGAGGGCGACGTCGGTCATGCCGCGCGCGGCCCGCTGCGCACCGGCATCGCGGTCGCGCTCACGGTCATCGCCCTGCTGGTCGTCTGGGCCGCCCTCGTCGCGCCGCACGAGCCCGGTCGCTTACCGTCGGCGCGTTCGCACGGCTCCCCCTCGAGCTGACCGCCGTCGTCGCCCTCGCCGTCCTGCTGCCCGCCACCGCGTG
>JBEVLE010000294.1:0-10962 GCA_040509335.1 Longimicrobiaceae bacterium
GTTGGCGCCCCCCCGGCTCTCACCCCCCCCCGCGGGGCGCGCCGGCCGCCCCGGCCCGCGGCCGCGCCGCGGGGGCGGCCCGGCGCCCCCCCCCGCGGCCGGGGCCGCGGCGACGGCGCTGTCCGCCCGCGCCGCGGGAGGCTCCTGCCGCTTGGGGGCCAGGAGGTTGGTGGCCATGATGACGCCGGTCATCAGGAGCACCATGATCAGGACTCGCTTTTCCATCGACTCGGTCTATGCGGGGAAGGCCCGTGCGGCTCGGTATCCGGGAGTACGGCGCCGCCGGGTCCTCGGTTTCGGTTTCGGGGCGGGAGGGGGATCCACCCCGCTCCGCGCCAGCACCACCCAAGGCAAAAGGGAACAGCCGACGAACGGCGCGACGCCGGCAGGCTGTTCCCTTCTCTGTATCCGTCCCTTCAGGGCACCGGGTCGTACCCGCCCTTGCAGAAAGGGTGGCACCGGGCCAGGCGCCGCACCGCGAGCCAGCTCCCCCGCGCCGCCCCGTAGCGCTGCACCGCCTCCAGCCCGTACTGCGAGCAGCTGGGCTGGAAGCGGCACGACGCCGGGGTGAGCGGCGAGATCCCCTTCTGGTAGAAGCGGATGGCCGAGATCAGGGCGCGCGCGAGCACAGCTCCTCCGCCAGGGCGCGGAGCTCGTCGCGCAGCTCCGCGAAGGACGCGCCGTACGCCTCGGGCCGGGCGCGCAGCATCAGGTCCAGGGGGACCGGGGCGCCGCGCAGCGCGGGGAGGACCAGGGCGCGCCCGATCTCGCGCAGCCGGCGCTTGAGCCGGTTGCGCTCCACGATGCGCCGCTTGTGCTTGGGGACCACCACGCCCAGGCGGGGATGCGCGGCGGGGGAAGCGGTGAAGAACGCATCCAGGTGACGCGTCCGTCTCCTCTTCCCCCGTCTGAAAAGCCCCCGGATCTCCTCGGACCCGGTGATCCTCGCCGCGCGGGGCAGCCCGAACCCGCCGGGCTCCCCACCGCTTTCCGCGGGCGCCGCGGCGCCCGGGCCTCCACCTTCCGCCATGTTCGCGGAGGGCGGACGCGGACTACTTCTTGGGCACCGTGACGACCAGCTTGTGGCGCCCCTTCCTGCGGCGCGAGTTGAGGACCTCGCGGCCACCCTTGGTGGCCATCCGGGCCCGAAACCCGTGCTTGTTGATCCGCTTGCGGTTACGCGGACGGTATGAAGGCTTCATAGCGGTATCCTGCGCGAATTTCCGTTGTGGTGCGGCAAAGACCGTTAATCTAGCCCAGGTGGCGGGGTACGTCAACTGCGAGGGAACAGGGAACAGGGAATAGGGAACAGCCTGCACGGCACCCCACCTCGATTGAGGCGCGGGGGCGCACCGGGAGCTGCGTGAGGGATTTCGGCCCGGAGGGGCGAGACCCGGCGGCCGTTGGCCGGGGCTCGACTCCGTTGCAGACGGTCGTTTCGTCTGCTACGGAGCCGAAGCCCGACCCCCGCGCCCCGCGGGGGGCACGCCCGAATCCTGCTGCCGCCGGCCCGGAAACCGTGTGGAAATCCGCCGAAACGGACGCTCCCGAACGCCGGCCGAAAGCGGCGAAGTTCCAGCAACGGCGCCCCTTCCTTGACTTTTCCACATGGGGTTTCTAGGTTGCGCCCCGTTGCCCGTTCCCGAACGCTGTACCCCCCGACAAGCACGATGGAGCTTACCGCCGACGAGGTCTGGTCGCGAATCCTGGACAGCGCCCGCACGGCGCTCCCGGAGCAGGCGTTCCGTACCTGGCTGGCCCGTACCGAGGCCGTCGCGATCTCGCAGGACCTCCTGGTGGTTTCCGCGCCCAACCGCTTCGCCGCGGACTGGGTGGAGGACAAGTACGGGGAGCTGCTCTCGGCCATCGGCGAGCAGCTCTTCGACCGGCGCTTCACGCTGTCGGTGCAGGTGCAGGGGAACGGGCGCGCGCAGGAGCTCCCCCCGAGCACGGCGCCGGCCCAGGCGCCGGCGGCCGCCCCCCCGCGCGCGTACCCGACCGACTACGCGGCGTCCGCCCCGGAGCCGCGCCCCGCGCCCGGGCTGTCGCCGCTCAACGAGCGCTACACCTTCGACCGCTTCGTCGTCGGCAACAACAACCAGCTCGCCTCGGCGGCCGCGCACGCGGTGGCGGAGGCGCCCGCGCGCATGTACAACCCGCTCTTCATCTACGGCGGGGTGGGGCTGGGGAAGACGCACCTGATGCACGCCATCGGGCACACCATGCTGGCGCGCGACCCGGGGAAGCGGGTGATGTACCTGTCGTCGGAGCGCTTCACCAACGAGCTGGTGAGCGCCATCCAGGAGGGGTCCATGGCGGAGTTCCGCCGCCAGTACCGGCAGATGGACCTGCTGCTGGTGGACGACATCCAGTTCCTGGAGGGCAAGGAGCGCACGCAGGAGGAGTTCTTCCACACCTTCAACGCGCTGCACGACGCGCAGAAGCAGATCGTCCTCACCTCGGACCGGCCGCCCAAGGAGATCGGGCTGGAGGACCGCCTGATCTCGCGCTTCGAGTGGGGGCTGGTGGCGGACATCAAGCCGCCCGACTTCGAGACGCGCATGGCGATCCTCCGCAAGAAGATGGAGGAGGAGGGCCTGCAGATGGCGGACGCGGACGAGGTGCTGACCTACATCGCCCAGACGCGCACGTCGTCGGTGCGGGAGCTGGAGGGCGCGGTGACCAAGCTGTTCGCGCACTCCTCGCTGTACCGCCGCGAGATCAGCGTGGAGTTCGCGCGCGAGGTGCTGGGCGGCGGCGGCCACGACGGCCGCAGCGAGGGCGGCGGGATCACCCCGGACGTGGTGCGCCAGCGGGTGGCGGCGGCGTGGGGGGTGACCACGGACGCTCTGCAGTCCAAGAAGCGCACCAAGGACCTGACGGTGCCCCGCCAGGTGGCGATGTACCTGATCAAGGAGATCTTCGACCTGCAGCTGGTGGAGATCGGCAAGCTGTTCGGCGGGCGCGACCACTCCACGGTGATCCACTCCATCGCCAAGGTGGAGGAGGACATGTCGACGGACCCGGTGTTCCGCGAGCGCGTGGACGGCCTGCGCGCGGCGCTGCGGTGATGCGGCTTCGCGGAGCGGCCCCGGGGCGCGCCGGCGGGACCCGTCGCGGGGCCGTGACCGACCGGTCGCAGCGGTGTGGAAACGAGTGTGGAACGGGTGTGGACAGCGTGTGGAGATCCGGGGGAAGGGGGGTGGAACGTGGACAGCGTGGGGAGAACGCGGGTTGTCCACAGCTCCGTCCACAGGGGGTGGAGGGGCCGCAGGTGGCTGCGCGGCACCGGGATGCGGGGGGCGGGAGACCGTCTTTCCACGCGTCCACGCTCTCTACTACTGATACTGGTTTAAATATCTTCAAGTTGGAAGTACGGCTTCCCGGTGGACAACCGTCAAACTCCAGAGTCTGGGGACATCGATGAGATTCACGATCACGCGTGAGAACCTTCAGCAGGGGCTGGGCGCGGTGGCCGGGAGCATCCCGACCCGCACCACGCTCCCGGTGCTGGCGAACATCCTCCTGGAGGCGGAAGGCGACGCGGTCCGGCTGAGCGGGACGGACCTGGACACCGCGGTGTCGGTGCGCATTCCGGCGGAGGTGGCGGAGCCCGGGGCGATCACGGCGCCGGCGAAGAAGCTCCAGGAGATCGCGCGTGAGCTCCCCGGCTCGGTGGAGATCTCCACGCAGGGGGACACCATCACCATCGCCAGCGGCCGCTCGCGCTTCCGGCTCAACGGCCTGCCGCGCGACGAGTTCCCGGCGTTCCCCAAGGTGGCCTTCGAGGAAACGTGGCGCCTCACCGGGCGCGACCTGGCCCGGCTGATCTCGCACGTGAGCTTCGCGGCGAGCACGGAGGAGACGCGCCCCATCCTGAACGGGGTGCTGTGGCAGCTGGGCGAGCAGGAGATGCGGATGGTGGCGACCAACGGCCACCGCCTGGCGAAGATGACGCTGCCCATCGACGGGGAGGCCCACGCGGCCGCTGGAGACCTGATCGTGCACCCCAAGGCCCTGGGACAGGTGCAGAAGCTCTTCGGCCCGGAGGAGGCCGTGGAGGTGGCCCGGTCGGAGAACCACCTGGGGTTCCGCACGGACTCGGTGCAGGTGTTCACGCGCCTGATCGAGGGGCCGTATCCCAACTACGAGCAGGTGATCCCCAAGGACAACGACAAGACCATGGTGGTGGACAAGGCGGCGCTGAACTCCGCCGTGCGCCGCATGGCCATCGTGGCGAGCGACCAGACGCACCGGATCCGCATGTCGCTGGGCGGGCCGATGATGAAGTTCTCGGTGCAGACGCCGGACCTGGGCGAGGCGTCGGAGGAGCTGCCGGTGGAGTACGACGGGGACCCGCTGGAGATCGGCTTCAACGCGCAGTACCTGCTGGAGCTGATGCGCTACATGCCGACGGACGAGGTGAAGATGACGTTCAAGGCGCCGGAGCGGGCGGCGACGATGCAGCCGGTGGGGAACGAGGATACGCCGGACTACATGTGCCTGGTGATGCCGCTGCGGCTGCTGAGCTGACGAGACTCACCGGTGAGAAGATAAAGCCGGTAACGAGTTTGAGCGTCATGCCTTGGGCGAATCGCAAGCCTGGTGGTCGCATTCGGTCGCGATCGGCAGGCTTGCCTCGTTGTGATGGTGTTTATTATTTGTGCGGCTATGAGCCGATTGACAGAGCATTGACCAGGCGCCGGGAATCGGCATGATGTACGTTGTGCACTTTTGCGCTAGTCGGTGTGCTACGCATGTTCTGGTGCAGGAAGTTTGACGCCTGCTGACTTTGGTCGATATGCTCCTAACCTTTCTTGCTAGTGTATGAACTACCGAGACAATGCGCATTTAAGCCTTAACGCAGCCAAGGGCGAGTTGGCGAGCGGCGATGATGCTCGGCTGAAGTACGCAGCTCTTGAGCTGCGGATGTCAATGGAGGCACTAACCTACGATAGAGCCCTCGCCTTCAAGGATGAGTTTCCGCCCGATGAGTACCAGACGTGGCAGCCTCGCAAGGTGATGTCAGTGCTTCTTGAGATAGATTCGTCGGCTGACGCTGACACATCATTGAGCATTGGCGCCGAACAGGAGTATGGTGTCCCAGCACCGATCATGCAGTCGCTTGGGGCGGAGCGGGTGCTCAAGATGGACGCTTTGAGAGAGCATTACGACGCGTTGAGCAGCTATCTCCATGTTCCATCGATGAAACAGAATATGGAGGGAAAGACGGTTGATACCGCAAAGTTGAGAAAGCGATGTGAGAAACTAGCGGGTTTGATTGGCGACGTTCTTTCATCTCCAATATTCAACGTAACGCTTGGCGTGTTTGCTAAGATGAACTGCTTCCGTTGCGAGAGGTTGATTCGCAAGCGTGTGCGAGATGGCCAGGAAACCACTGCTGAGTGTTTTGATTGCCACGGTACATATTCTCTTGTGCCGGTAGAAAATGGACAGATCGAGTGGCGCCCCAAGGGCCAGGAGGTACACTGCCCTGCTGATGGGTGCAATGGTACAGCATTTCTGTGGGAAGCCGATATACAGGTTGGCAAGCACTGGAAGTGCAAATCATGTGGAGGGCAGAATGATTTGGTGCTCGGTGTTATCCACCAATCTAGTTCTAAACTAGCCGAGTAAGTCTACCTAGATGAGCGTGCTGGGGTTGCACAGGCAGCTGTATAGGATCCCGGTGCCTGCCTTAGACCCAGCCGCGCTCGGCTGTCGGCGTCGAGGCGAGTCAATATTGCTGGATATCGTCGCCGGCCCAAAGCATACCCGCAGCCTCTCGATATCTTGCGAGGATCTCCAGCCGCGCGGAGAGCCGCACGATTCGCAGAGGGGGTGGGCTCGGAGCCCACCCCCTTCTGCATTGTATTCCCTCCGCGCCGCTACGAGGTGAACTCGTAGGTGAGGTTCGTCTGCTCGAACAGTCCCCGGACCGCGTCGATCTGCGCCGGCGTGTAGGTCGCCGTGTTGCCTACGCCGTCCGTCACGGTGATGGAAACGAGCTGCCACCGCTCCCCCGTGGGAACGTCCAGCGGGCAGAGGAACGAGCCATACTTGGCCAGGACGCCGTACGAGGAGTTCGCCGTGCAGCTCACGGTCTGCCCGGTGGCGACGTTACGCAGCGTCGCCGAGGAGCTGCGCACGCCCGTCACGTAGTCCACCAGGTCGTACCGGATCCAGTACTTGCCCGAGGCCCACCCGTGGTTGATCACCGCGGTGACCACCGGCGCGTCGCGGTCCGTGCCCGAGCCGAACACGATGAAGCCCCGCCCCGGAACGTTCTCGGCGTCCAGGTCCCCCGAGGAGAAGGTGCGCGACCCGTTGCTCGTGGTGAGCGTCAGCTGCTCCACGCGCCACAGCCCCGGATCCGCCCCGCCCGGGATCTCCAGCTCGCAGAAGTACTCCTTCAGGAACAGGTTGTCGGCGTACGACCGGCCGCAGTCGATCCTCATCCCCCCGGGGCTGCGGATGCGCAGCGACATGTCCTTCACCGCCTCCGTGAACTCGACGATGAAGCGGACCGGCCTGGGACCCGTGGAAACGTCCAGGTTGGCGCCGGTGATGGGAACGTACTTGCGGATCACCTTCACCCCGACGTTGCTGAGGGGAGCCGGCTTGACCCGCACCGTGGAGGTCCCCGTGACCCCGCTGACCGTGGCCCGGACGGTGGTGGTGCCCTCGGCCCACGCCGTCACCATGCCGCTGCGGCTCACCTGCGCGCCGGTGCCGTAGCCCGAGTTGCCGCTCCAGCTCACCGTGAGCCCGGTCAGGACGTTGCCCTGCGCGTCCTGCGCGACGGCCCTGAACTGCAGGCTGTCGCCCGGGAACATGGAGAGCGTGTCGGGGATCACCTTCACCGTCGCCACCTTGGGCGCGGCAGGCACCACCCGCACCGTGGCGGTGGCCGAGATGCCCTCGGAGGTGGCCGTGATCGTCGCGGTCCCCTCCGCCAGCGCCGTCACCAGGCTCCCCGAGGCGCCGAAGGCCGCCACCGCGGGGTTGGAGGTGCTCCACGTCACCACGCGCCCGCTCAGCGTGTTGCCGTTCGCGTCCTTTGCGGTGGCGTAGAACGTCCGCTGCTTGCCCACCTCCAGCGTCACCGAGTCGGGGCTGAGGTCCAGCGTGGCCACCGGGGCCGGCGGGGGAACCCGCACCCGCACCCGGGCGGTCGCGGAGATGCCCTCCACCGTGGCGGTGATCGTCGCCGTGCCGTCGGCGACGCCGGCCACCGTGCCCGTGCTCCCCACCGCCACCACGCGCGCGTCCGACGACTCCCACTTCACCGGCCGGCCGGTGAGCACGTTGCCCTGCGCGTCCAGCGCCACGGCGAACAGCTCCACGCTGGCGCCGGGGAGCAGGTCCAGCGAATCGGGCCGCACGCTCAGGCGCGCCACCGGCACCGGGATCACCCGCACCGTGGCGGTGGCCGACACGCCCTCCACGGTCGCCGTCAGCGTCGCGGTGCCCTGGCCCACGCCGGTGACCACACCGCCGGCGCCCAGGGTGGCCACGTAGCCCGGGCCGAACCCGCCCTGCGGGTTGGCCAGCGTCCAGGTGACGGTGCGCCCGGTGAGCACGTTGCCCTGGGCGTCCAGCGCGGTCGCGTCGAAGTTGCCGGAGCTGCCGATCATCAGCACCATCGAGTCCGGCTGGATGCGCACCCGCGCCACGGCCGCTCCGGGGCGCGGGAGCACACGGACCGCGGCGCTCGCCGTGATCCCATCCACCGTGGCGTTGACCGTTGCCGTGCCCTGCGCCACGCCGGTCACGACGCCGCCGGCGCCGAGCGTGGCGACGCCGGTGTTGGAAATCGTCCAGATCACGGTGCGTCCGCCCAGCGCGTTGCCCTGGGCGTCCAGCGCGGTCGCGGTGAAGGCGCCCGTGCTCCCGGCCGTCAGCACCAGCGAATCGGGCTGGATGCGCACCCGCGCAACGGGCACCCGGAAGACGCGCACCGGGGCGGTGGCGGCGACGCCCTCCACCGTCGCGGTGACCTGCGTGCTTCCCTGCGCGACGCCGGTCACGGTGCCCCCCGCGCCCACCGACGCCACCAGCGCGTTCGCCGTGGTCCACACGACGGTGCGCCCGGTGAGCACGTTGCCCTGGGCGTCCAGCGCGGTCGCGTCGAAGTTGCCGGTGGTTCCGGTCGCGAGCGCCAGCGAATCGGGCTGGATGCGCACCGTCGCCACGCGGGCGGAGGTGGGCGCCACCACGCGCACCGTGGCGGTGGCCGAGACGCCCTCGGAGGTGGCGGTGATCGTCGTGGTCCCTTCCGCCAGCGCCGTGACCAGGCTCCCCCCCGAGGCGCCGAAGGACGCCACCGCGGGGTTGGAGATGCTCCACGTCACCACGCGCCCGCTCAGCGTGAAGCCGTTCACGTCGCGGGCGGTGGCGATGAACGAGCGCTGCCTCCCCACCTCCAGCGTCACCGAGTCGGGGCGGAGCTCCAGCGTCGCCACCGCCGCCGGCGGAGGGGTACGCACCCGCACCCGGGCGGTCGCGGAGATGCCCTCCACCGTGGCGGTGATCGTCGCCGTGCCGTCGGCGACGCCGGCCACCGTGCCCGTGCTCCCCACCGCCGCCACCCGTGCGTCCGACGACGTCCACGTCACCGGCCGCCCGGTGAGCACGTTGCCCTGCGCGTCCAGCGCCACGGCGAACAGCTCCGCGCCGGCGCCGGGGAGCAGGTCCAGCGAATCGGGCCGCACGCTCAGGCGCGCCACCGGCACCGGGATCACCCGCACCGTGGCGGTGGCCGACACGCCCTCCACGGTCGCCGTCACGGTCGCGGTCCCCTGGCCCACGCCGGTGACGACGGCGCCGGCGCCCAGAGTGGCCACGTAGCCCGGGCCGAACCCGCCCTGCGGGTTGGCCAGCGTCCAGGTGACGGTGCGCCCGGCGAGCACGTTGCCCTGCGCGTCCAGGGCCGCGGCGCTGAATGTCCCCGAGCTGCCGATCATCAGCACCATCGAGTCGGGCTGGATGCGGACCCGCGCCACCGGCACGACCGGGGGCGGGAGCACACGCACCGGGATGCTCGCGGTGATCCCCTCCACCGTGGCGGTGATCGTGGCCGTGCCCTGCGCCACGGCGGTCACGACGCCGCCGGCCCCGAGGGCCGCGACGCCGGCGTTGGAAATCGTCCAGGTGACGGTGCGCCCGGCCAGCTCGTTGCCCTGCGCGTCCAGCGCGGTCGCGGAAACGGCGCCCGTGCTCCCCACGACGAGCGCCAGCGAATCGGGCTGGATGCGCACCCGCGCCACGGGCGCGGCGGCGGTCGCAGTCACCGTGACCGCCATGCCGCCGGGGCCGGACACCTGGAGCGTCTGCGCCCCCACCGCCGCGCCGAGCGTCCACTGCGCCTGCGCGTTCCCCATGGCGTCCGTGCTCACCTGCGCCGGGGCGGCGCTCCCGCCGCCGGCCGCCGCCGCGAAGGAAAGGGCGACGCCGGGCACCGGCTGGTCCCGGGCGTCCAGCGCGCGCACCACCACGGGGCTCGCCAGCGGCGCGCCGGTGAACCCGGACTGCCGGTCGCCGCCGGCGAGGACGAGGTGCACACCCTCCTGGCTCTGGGTTCCCGCGCCGGTGGGCTCCGGCGCCGTGGGTCCCCCGGACGATTCACCGCACGAAGTCGCGAGCGCGAGAGACAGCACGACCAGCAGCCTGCGGATGACACCAATGCGCATGGGCGTAACCGGGGCGAAGCGTAAGGCTTCACGCCCGCCGGGGAAGCGCGGGCGTGGGAGCTGTGACGGGGACCGGACGCGCGAGCCTGGCAAAAAGCCGACCATGCGCACGGAAGGTGACACGCGTTCCCGACAGCTCGCGCGAAACGGGCGCTCCGGGCCAGAATTTCGGGGGAGGAGTCCGCGGCGGCGGCCGGGCCGCGCGGCAGGTGCCGGTGCCCGCGGGCCGTGTGCGGCCGGCATCTTGCTGCGGGCCCGCCGGGCCGCGGTCCGAGCAGCGGACCGCGATCACCCGCGACGCAAGGCGGTACCCATGATCACGCGGATCGACAAGCTGGCGCTGGAGCTTCCCCAGCCCAAGCACCCCAACGCCAACGGGGCGGCGGCCGTGCAGGAGCTCCTGGGCGGGAAGTTCGGGGAGATGTCCACCCTGATGAACTACACCTTCCAGTCGTTCAACTTCCGCGGCAGGAACGAGATGCGGCCGTTCTACGACCTCATCGCCAACATCGCGGCGGAGGAGTACGGCCACATCGAGGCGGTGTCGTACACCATCAACCTGCTCCTGAGCGGCTCCACCACGCGCGGCACCGACCCCTCCGCCACGCCCCTCAAGGACGCGACCGACGCGCGCAACGCCTACCACTTCATCGCCAGCGGGCAGACGGCGCTCCCGGTGGACTCGATGGGAAACCCGTGGAACGGCAGCTACGTCTTTTCCAGCGGCAACCTCAAGCTGGACCTGCTCCACAACTTCTTCCTGGAGTGCGGGGCGCGCGCCAACAAGATCCGCGTCTACGAGATGGTGGACGACGAGACCTCGCGGGCGATGGTCGGCTACCTGCTGGTGCGCGGCGGGGTGCACATCGTCGCCTACGCCAAGGCGCTGGAAAAGCTCACCGGCGTGGACGTGGGCAAGCTCCTCCCCATCCCGGACATCAGCAACAAGAGGTTCCCCGAGGCGCGAAAGCACGAGGAAAAGGGGCTGCACCAGATCCTCTACCGCTTCAGCCCGGACGACTACCGCGAGATCTCGCAGATCTGGAACGGCCCGCACCCCGAGGACGGGAGCGAGCTGATCGTGCAGGACGGGCCGCCGGAGGGCTTCGACCCGCCCGACCTGCCGATGGAGCCGCAGCTCACCTCCCCGCTGGGGCCGGACATCGACCACGAGATGTTCATGGACGTGGCCAAGAAGATGTTCGGCTGAACCCGCCGTCCGGACGCGTGTAGACGGAACGAGCCCGCGCGGCGCACCCTGCCGCGCGGG
>JBEVLE010000295.1:0-4066 GCA_040509335.1 Longimicrobiaceae bacterium
GGGGGCGGGACCCCGGCGCAGGGGGGTCACCGGCGTGCCGGCCGCGTCCTCCCGCGGGCGGGCGTCGGCGGCGGCGCGGGCCACCAGCCGCGCCCGGAGGCGCGCCGAGCGGTCGGGGTCCAGCGCGACGGAGGGGACGGCGAAGGCCAGCTCGCCCGCGGTGTCCCGCATGCCGGCCAGCTCCCGCGCGCACTCCTCGCACCCGGCCAGGTGGACCAGGAGCGCTTCGCGCTCGGGGCCGTGCAGGGCGCCCAGCGCCTCGGCGGCGAGCGAGTCGCGCAGCTCGTCGTGCGTGGGTGTGCCGCTCATCGGGGATCCTCGCGGAGCAGGGTCAGGCTGTCCCTAAGCTTCTGCAGGGCGAGGCGCATTCGCGTCTTCACGGTTCCGAGGGGCTGGCCGGTTCGTTCGGCGATCTCCGTCTGGCTCAGGCCCCCGTAGTAGGCCAGCTCCAGGGCTTCGCGCTGCTCCACGGGGAGGCGCAGCAGCGCCCCCCGCACCATCCCGCGCTCTTCCTCCGCCGCCGCGGCGTGCAGCGGGTCGGGCGCGTCCGTTTCCTCGTCCGCGGCGAGCCGCGGGAGCTCGTCCCACCCGTCCTCGCGCACCCGGCGGCGGGCCCGGGCCCGGTCCAGCGCCCGGCTGCGCGCCATGGTGGCGAGCCACGCCCCCACCCTACCCCGGCTCCCCTCGTAGCGGTCCGCCTGGCGCCACGCCTGCCAGAAGGTTTCCTCCAGCACCTCCTCCGCGTCCTCGGCGGCGCCGCCCACCACGTGCAGGATCAGCGGGTGCAGCCGCGGCGACCACAGGTCGTAGAGCGCGCCCAGCGCCGTCTCGTCGCCCCGCCGCATGCGCTCCAGGAGGCGGGCCGACTCCTCCTCGGCGGCGTCCGCCGCGGCGGCGCCGGGCGGAGGACCGGCGGACGCTCCCTGGGGTGGATACGGGGTGGAGCCGGAATGCGGATTCATGCGCGTCGCTCAGGTGTCGGCAGGCGCGCAATGTAGGGTTTTTCCGGAGCTCGCGGCAAGCCGGACAGATCCGCCGGGGCCCCGCCGCGCGTACCCTCTCCACGTCCCGCGTGCCGGGCGCCGCCCGGCCAGTCATCCCCACGACCGCCACGAAGCCGGATGGCATTTCAGCTTCTCCCCCTCGCGCGGCGGCCGACGGCGCGCGCCGTCCTGCTCGCCGGGGCGCTCGTGCTCGGCGGCGCCGTCGCGCTCGGCGCCCAGGCCGCGCCCGCGCCTCCGGCCCGGCGCGACACCCTCCCGGGCTCGCTCCTCGACACGCTGCGGGTGGACGGGCGCATCGACGACCTCGTCGGCGTGGCCGGCACCTCCTCGGAGGGGCGGGTGGGCGCGGCCGACCTGCGCTCCCGTCCGCTGGCGCGCGAGGGGGAGCTGCTGGAAACGGTCCCCGGGGTGATCGTCACGCAGCACTCCGGGGAGGGCAAGGCGAACCAGTACTTCGTGCGCGGCTTCAACCTGGACCACGGCACCGACTTCCAGACGCGCGTGGAGGGGATGCCCGTCAACATGCCCACCCACGGGCACGGGCAGGGCTACACCGACCTGAGCTTCATCGTCCCCGAGCTCGTGGAGCACCTGGACTACCGGCTGGGGGTGTACCACGCCGAGCTGGGCGACTTCGGGAGCGCGGGGGGCGCCGAGCTGCACCTGGCGCGCACGCTGGACCGCCCCTTCGCCACACTGAGCGCGGGCCAGAACGGGCTGGCGCGGCTGGCGGGGGGCGGGTCGGCGCGCGTGGGCCCGGGCGACCTCCTGCTGGGCGGCGAGGCGCGGGCGTACGACGGCCCCTGGGAGCAGCCGCAGGAGATCCGCAAGCGGGCGGGGATCGCCCGCTACTCGTGGGAGCGCGGCCCGTCGCGCTTTTCCGTGCTGGGGCTGGCCTACCGCAACCGCTGGAACGCGACCGACCAGGTCCCCCGGCGCGCGGTGGCGAGCGGCCTGATCGGGCGGCTGGGGCAGGTGGACCCCACCGACGGCGGCGAGGCGGAGCGCTACAGCCTGTCCGGCTCGTGGACGCACGCCGGCTCGCGCTCCGTGAGCGAGGTGCAGCTCTTCGGCATCCGCTCCGCCCTGGACCTGTACTCCAACTTCGCCTTCTTCCTGGACGACCCGGTCCGCGGCGACCAGTTCCACCAGGAGGACCGCCGCACGGTGGCGGGGGTGGACGCCAGGCACGCGCGGACGGCGCGGATCCTGTCCGCGGCGCACACGCTCACGGCGGGGCTCCAGGCGCGCGCCGACCTCATCGGGGGGCTGGGGCTTCACCGCACCGCGGCGCAGACGCGCCTGGGCACGGTGCGGCAGGACCGTGTGCGCCAGACGGGGACCGGCGTGTTCCTGGAAGCGGAGTCGCGCTGGCGCCCCTGGCTGCGGAGCGTGCTGGGGGTGCGCGCCGACGGCTACACCTTCCGCGTGGACAGCGACGCGCCGGAAAACTCCGGCGCCCGCCGCGCGGGGATCGTGAGCCCAAAGGCGTCGCTGGTGCTCGCCCCCTCGCGGAACGCGGAGCTGTACCTGAGCGCGGGGTACGGCTTCCACAGCAACGACGCGCGGGGGACCACCCTCACGACCGACCCGGCCACCGGCGAGCCGGCGGCGCGGGTGGACCCGCTGGTGCGCTCCCGCGGCGCGGAGGCGGGGGTGCGCGCGTCGCCGCTGCCGGGGCTGCGCTCCACCCTGACCGCGTGGACGCTGGCATTGGACAGCGAGCTGCTGTTCGTGGGCGACGCCGGGGCGACCGAGCCCTCCGCGCGCAGCGGGCGGCGCGGCGTGACCTGGGCCAACTTCTACCGCCCCGTCCCCTCGCTCTCGCTGGACGCGGACGTGTCGCTCGCGCGGGCCCGGCTCGTGGGGGTGCCGGTGGGCGGGGACCGCATCCCGGGCGCGCTGGAGAACGTGGTCGCCGCGGGGATCGCCTGGAGCCCGCCGCGGGGCGCGCTGGGCGCCCTGCGCCTGCGCCACTTCGGGGCGTACCCGCTGGTGGAGGACAACTCGGTGCGCGCGGAGCCGGCCACGCTGCTGAACGCCGAGGTGGGGTGGCTGTTCGGCTCGGGGGTGCGGCTGGAGGCGGTGGTGCTCAACCTGCTGGACTCGGAGGCGGCGGACATCCAGTACTTCTACGCCTCGCGGCTGCCCGGCGAGCCGGCGGAGGGGGTGGAGGACGTGCACTTCCACCCGGTGGAGCCGCGGCAGGTGAGGGTGGCGCTCCAGTGGGTGTTCTGACTGCTTTTTACTGCGGGTTTGGGCGTGCCCCCGGCTGGCGCCGGGGTCGGGCTGCGGCTCCGTCGCAGACGAAACTACCGTCTGCAAGGGAGCCGCGCCCCGACGATACTGCTGTCGGGTCTCGCCCCTCCGGGCCGAAATCCCTCACGCGGGGTGGGCGCTGGCGTCCGCGGGCCCCCACCCGGCGGCCTGAGAGCCGCCACCCTCCCCCAATTCTGGGGGAGGGCTTCCCGGAGGTCGGGGCTGGTGCCGTTCCCGCGATGCTCGTCGGGTGGGGGGGGAAGAGCCGCGGGCCGGGCGTTTGTCCGATGCCGGCCCGATCCCGCCCTCACGCGGCGCCGACGGCCCCCCCACCCCGGCGCTGCGCGCCACCTCTCCCCCGCAAGCGAGGGAGGGGGACAACGACACTGCTGTCGCCGCTCGGGGATGGTAGCCGTGAGGTCGGGGAGGGCTGCGCAGGAGGGGCGTTCGTTCGATGCCGGTATGATCCCGCCCTCACTCGGGCGGCAGGCGAGTGCTCCGGCGAGTCCTGCGGGTGCACACGACGGAGGTGCCTCCCCGCCCCCGGTCGGCCGTGGCGAGGCGCCTGCCTTCGGTCAGCCCTCCCTCGCTTGCGGGGGATATAGGGGGAAAGCCGTGCGAGCCTCAAGCGAGCCGGGTGGGGGGCCTCGCGCGGACGCCAGCGTGATGCCGCGTGAGGGATTTCGGCCCGGAGGGGCGAGACCGCGCGGCTGTTTGCGCGGGCTCGACTCCGTTACGCACAGTTTTATCGTGCGTTACGGAGCCGAAGCCCGACCCCCGCGCCCCGCGGGGGGCACGCCCGA
>JBEVLE010000296.1:0-11091 GCA_040509335.1 Longimicrobiaceae bacterium
CGGAGGTCCACGACCTCCGGCGGGCGATTCACTTCCCCGACAAGGCTCCGTCCATCACGTCACCATCACCCCCTCCACCGCGCACAGCAGCTCGTCCCCCTCCCACGGCACCGGGAGCAGCCGCCCCACCCGCAGCCGCCGCGCCCACCACAGGTCCGCCTCCTCCGGCTGGCTGACGAGCGCCACCACCCCCACCGCCTCCGTCCGCGGATCGTCCCGCAGCCGCCGCACCGTCATCCACCCGTTGTCGCGCGGGTCGCGCACGTCCACCACGACCGCATCCGGCGGGAACATCCCCGCCATCTCCGTGGGCAGCTCCCCCGCGGGCGGCTCGATCACGGTGAAGAGCGAGCGCAGCAGCATCCCGCGAATCAAATTGCGCAGCCCCTCCTCCGCGACGGCGAGCACCACCGTGGGGCGCCGCGTGGCCTCCTCCCAGACCGCGTCCACGATCTGCTCGATGGTGGCGGGCGGGACGCCGGTGTTCGGCCGGGGACGGTTCATCGCTTCCTCCGCAGCAGTCCGGTGATGCGGACGGCGCGAACCGCCGCCTCCGCGCGCGTGGCGCCCTGCCCCGCCTTGTCCTCCACGGCACCGCGATCCGCCGCCTGGGCGCGCCAGGCAGGGCGCACGGCGGCCGTCCAGCGCAGCGGCACCGGGATGTGGTCGATGGGAGAGCGCACGCCGTTCATCTCACCCCTCCGTGATCCGTTCCACCAGGTCCAGCAGCCCGTCCGGATCGAACGGGACCGCGACCAGGCAGTCCACCTCGAGCTCCCGCGCCCGGCGGCGGTCCGCCACGCGCGGCGCCGACACCAGCCCCAGCACCCGCACCCGGTCCCCCCGCGCGTCCTCGCGGAGCCTGCGCACCGCCGCCCACCCGTCCGGCGTCCGCACGTCCGCCAGCACCGCGTCCGGCGCCGCCGCCTCCACCGCGTCCGCCGACAATTCCCCCGAGTGCTGCTCCACCACCGTGTACAGCGACCGCACCAGCGCCTGGCGCGACGAGTCCCGCAGCGCCTCGTCGCCGATGGCGAGCAGCACCGTGGGGCGATTCTCCGCGCGGGCCCACACCACGTCCACGATCCGCTGGACGACCGACGCGGGGATCTTCCCTCCGCGCGCGTAGGGAAGGCTCATCGTCCCCCCTTGAGCAGCCCGGCCAGCTTGTTGGGCCGGCGCATGGCCTCCGCCCACAGGTCCCCCACCTCCGCCACCCGCTCCGGCACCGTGTCCATGGTGAAGGCCTTGAGGCTCAGGTCGTCCGTCAGCTCGTCCCAGCGGAGCGGCGTGGAGACCGTGGCCCCCGGCTTCGCGCGGACCGCGTACACCCCCGCCACCGTCTTCCCCAGGATGTTCTGGAGGTAGTCCACGTACACCGTCCCGCGCGGCCGGCGGCGCGTCATCCGCTCCACGGTCGCGGCCTCCGGGTGGAGCGACGCGACCCGCGTGGCGACGATCTGCGCCACCAGCGTGGCGGCCTCCAGCGGCGTCCGGGGCGGGAGGGGGAGGTAGATGTGCAGCCCGGTGGAGCCTGACGTCTTCAGCGCGCCGTGCAGGCCGAAGCGGTCCAGCTCCTCGCGGACCCAGCGGGCCACCTGGACCACCCGGCGGAAGCTCGCTCCGGGGCCCGGGTCCAGATCGAGGATGGTGTAGTCTGCGAAGTCCAGCCGCCCGACCCGCGAGTGCCACGGGTCGTAGGAGACCGCTCCCAGCTGGATGGTGTGGAGAAGCGTGGCCAGGCTGCCGCCCACGAAGCGGCGCTGCGGTGCGCCGTCCTCGCTCTCGATCGTTTCCACCCGCACCCCCGGCGGCACCTCGTCCGGCGCCGACTGCTGGTAGAACGCCGTACCCCCGATCCCGTTGGGAAAGCGCCTCAGCACCAGCGGCCGGTCCTTCATGGAAGGGAGGATATATTGCGCCATCCGGGCGTAATAAGCCAGGAGGTCCCCCTTGGTCCGCTTCGGACGCGTGAAGAACGCCTTCCCCAGGTTGGACACCTCCAGCCGCCCCTCCGGCAGCTCCAGCACCCCGTCGCCCCCCGCCGCCCGCACCGCCTCCACCTGCGCCACGACGTCCGCCGCCCCCTTCCCCGCCCCGCGCCGCCCCCGCCGCTTCGCCCCGGCCTCCGGCTTCGCCGCCGGGCGGGCGACCACCGCTTCCGCCTCCACCTCCGCCACACCCCCGACCGACCGGGCTGACGACGAGGCCGGACCCACCGGCTCCCGCACCACCTCCCGGGCGTCCTTGTCGTCGCGCACGCCCAGGAACACCGGCTGCCGGAGCTTGCCCTCCGCCGTCCACTGGTTGAAGCGCACCTCCACCACCACCCGCGGCGACGCCCAGTGCGCCGGCTGGTTGGTCTGCACCCGCGCCGAGAAGGGCGACGTCTTCCGCTCCAGCGGCCCCAGCCGCCGCGCCATCTCCACCAACCCCTTGTGCGTGAACCCCGTGCCCGTGTGCCCGGCGTACACGAACCTTCCCTCGCCGTCGTAGTAGCCCAGCAGCAGCGCGCCGATGTGCTGCCGCGAGTTGCGCGGCTCCGTCCACCCGCCCACCACGAACTCCTGCCGGTGCTCCAGCTTGAGCTTGCGCCAGGCGGAGGAGCGTGCCCCTGGCGTGTACGGCGCGTCCGTGCGCTTCGCCACCACCCCCTCCCACCCCTCCGCCCGCCCCCGCTCCAGCAGCGCGTCGCGGTCCGCCGTGGTCTCCCCCAATCGCAGCCGCTCCGTCGTCCGGCCGCGCAGCAGCGCCTCCAGGGCGGCGCGCCGCTCCGTCCAGGGCGCCGCCGTCCACACCTCGTCGCCGTCCAGCAGCACGTCGAACACCACCAGCGACACCGGCGCGCCCGCCGCCCCCCGGCGGATCTCCCGCTCGTCGTCCAGGTGCATCCGCCCCTGGATCTCCCCGAACCGTCCCGGCCGTCCCTCCGCCGACACCGCCACCACCTCGCCGTCCAGCACCACGGGGCGCCCGGTCTCCGCCGCGAGAGCCCGCAGCGCTTCCGCCGCCTCCGGGAACTGCCGCGCCTTGTCGTTGCCGTTGCGCGTCAGCAGCACCACCGAGTCCGCCGTGGCGAAGGCGAGCACCCTGATCCCGTCGTACTTGGGCTCGAAGGTCCACCCCTCGCCCCCGGGTGCCTGCGTCGCCGGCGTGGCGAGCATGGGCCGCAGCGCGGACAGGTCCGGGAGCGCCGGCTCCGCGCGCTCCGGCCGCCGGGCGGGCGCAGGCGCGCCCGGCTTCGCGCGGTTGGAGCGCCAGGTGCGCCGGCCGCCCTTGCCCGCCGCGATCTCCTCCATCGTCCGCCCCGAGTCCACCGACGTCGTGGCCTCCGCCATCAGGTCGCGCCCAGGGTCCGCCGTGTCGTCGTCGTGCTTCACCAGCAGCCACTGCGGCTTGCCGTCCTCCTCGCCGCCGCGGCGCGTCCGCACCAGCGCCCACGAGCCGCGCAGCCGCTCGCCGTAAAAGGTCACGGAGATCCTGCCGCGCCGGTGCGCCGCCAGCAGCGCCCGCCCCGGGTCCTCCGCCGCCGCCGCGTCGTCCACCGTGTAGGTGCCGCGGTCCCAGAGCATCACCGTGCCGCCCCCGTACTCGCCGCGGGGGATGGTCCCCTCGAAGGCGTTGTACTCCATGGGGTGGTCCTCCACCTCCACCGCCAGGCGCTTGACCGCGGGGTCCAGGCTGGGCCCCTTGGGCACCGCCCAGCTCTTCATCACCCCGCCCGCCTCCAGGCGCAGGTCGTAGTGGAGGTGGCTGGCCGCGTGCTTCTGCACCACGAAGGCGAGCCCGGCGCCCGCGCCGCGGCCCGGGGCCCCGCGGGGCTCCGGCGTCCTGCGGAAGTCGCGCTTCCGCCGGTACTCGGCGAGGGAGGAGCCGGGCATGGGTCAGGCGCTCTTCCGCTTGGCCGTCTTCTTGGCGGCGGCCGGCGCGGACGCCGCCTTCTTCCTGGCCGCCGCGGGCTTCGCGCCGCCCTTCTTTTCCAGGCTCTTCTGCAGGCGCTCCATCAGGTCGATGACGCCCGTGGGCTCCGGCTCCGCCGCCTCCTTCAGGACCACCTTCTTCCCCTTGAGCTTGGCGTTGATGATGCGCTGCAGGTTGGCGTGGTACTCGTCCTTGTACTTGGCCGGCTCGAACTCGCCGGTGAGGCTGGTCACGAGCTGCTCCGCCATCTTCAGTTCCTGCGGGCGGATGCCGTCCGCGTCCGGGAACGTGAACTCGCTCTGCCCCACCACCTCGCTCGCGAAGCGCATGAGGTCCAGCACCAGCGCCTCCCCCACCACCTTCACCCCGGCCAGGTACTGCTTCTGCCGCAGGGTGATGGTGCCGATCCCCACCGTCCCCGTTTCGCGCATGGCCTCGCGGAGGAGCGCGTACGCCTTGCCGCCCTGGCCGGTGGGCACCAGGTAGTAGGGCTTCTCGAAGTAGCGCGGGTCGATCTCGTCCTCGCGCACGAAGTCCTGGATGTCGAAGGTCTTCGAGGTGGCGAGCGCCGCCTTCTTGAAGTCGTCCTCGCTCAGCACCACGAACTTCCCCTTCTCGTACTCGAAGCCCTTGACCACCTGGTCCCAGGGGACCGGCTCGCCCTTCCTGTCCTTGCAGACCCGCTCGTAGCCCAGGGGGCAGTGGTCCTTTTCGCGGAGGAGCTTGAAGCTGATCCCCTCCTCGCGCACCGCGCTGTGCAGTCCGACCGGGATGTTCACCAGGCCGAAGTTGATGCTGCCCTTCCAGATGGTGCTCGCCATGGGTGCCTCGGGTGTCGTACCGTGTCCCGTCTCAGGGGACGGGACCAAAAGCAAATCGGATGCCGCCGATCTCGCTAAATAGCCGTTTGGCATGATGTTACGAGTTACGTATCGCGTAACAAAGCTTTCCATCGGGCACGCGAAGTGCTATGTTGTGGAAGCCCTTGGAACCGTCGCCCCGGGTGAGAGATGATCGCGCTTCCCAGCACCGAACCCCCGCGCAGCCCGGGGCAGCTCCTCAAGGACGCGCTGCAGGGCTCCGCCGACGCCCAGGACCTGCACGCCGTGCGGCTGGGGATCTCGCGCCGCAGGCTCAACGAGATCCTCAACGAGCGGCGCGGCGTCACCGCCGACTCGGCGCTGCGGCTGGCCCGCTACCTGGGCACCGCGCCGGAGTTCTGGCTGGAGGCGCAGACCGCGCACGACCTTGCCGAGGCCCGCCGCGACCGCCGGCTGATGCGCGAGATCGAGGCGATCGTCCCGCTGCGCTCCGCCGGCACGCGCCCGCACGGCGTGCTCCGGCTGGTGGGCGCCGCGGACCCCGCGGAGGCCGGGGACGCGCCCTCCGCCGCGGCGCCACCCCCGCCGGAGGGCGAGGCGGATGCCGCCCTGCGGCGCGAGGTGGAGCTGCTGCGGGCCGCGGTGGGGCGGCAGGGGCGCGAGCTGAGAGAAGCGGCCATGCTCAGGGAGTTCCTGCGCGGCAAGGGCCTGCTCCGCGAGGCCGAGCGGTACGCGCGGGTGAAATCGTCGCTGCAGGGGATGGACGCGGAGGGAGAGACCGCCGCCGCGCGGGAGGACTGAGCGGGCGGGAGCTGGACCGCGCGCCGTGCTTGCCCGGCGGGGCCGCCGCGGCGTAGATTGCACCTCTCCCCGTCGCGCCACGGCTCCCCCGGCGCGCTCCCGTCCCCGGCGGCCGAACACGCCGAACAGGCGACATGTCCCACGTCATCGCCATCGCCAACCAGAAGGGCGGGGTCGGCAAGACCACGACCGCGATCAACCTCGGCGCCAGCCTGGCCGCGGCGGAACTGCGCACGCTCGTCATCGACCTGGACCCGCAGGGGAACACCACCAGCGGGCTGGGCGTGGACCCGTACGAGCAGAGCGCCTCCCTGTACAGCGTGCTGCTGGACATGGCGCCGCTGGGGATGGCCATCTCCCGCTCCGTGCACCTCCCCCTGCTGGACGTGGTCCCCACCACGGTGGACCTGGCCGGCGCCGAGGTGGAGCTCCCCGAGATGCCCGAGTGGCAGCTCCGCCTGCGCGGCGCGCTCGCCAGCCTGCGCGGGCTCTACGACTACGTCCTGCTGGACTGCTCCCCGTCCTTTTCCGTGCTGACGCTCAACGCCCTGAGCGCCGCCGACTCGGTGCTGGTGCCGGTGCAGGCCGAGTACTTCGCGCTGGAGGGGTTGTCGCAGTTCACCGACCTGGTGCGCGTCGTCCGGCAGCACCTCAACCCCGGGCTGCGCGTGGAGGGCGTGCTGCTCACCATGGTGGACCAGCGCCTCGGGCTCACGCGACAGGTGACGGACGAGGTCCGCAGGCACTTCGCCGCCGAGCTGCTGCAGACGACCATCCCCCGCAACGTCACCCTGGCCGAGGCGCCGGGCTTCGGCAAGCCGGTGCTCACCTACCGGATCGACTCCGCCGGGGCGCAGGCATACCTGGCCCTGGCCCGCGAGATCATCGGCCGCACACGCGCGCCGCGCATGCCCCGGCGGGCCGTCGGCTGACATTCCGGCGGTGCGCGGCCCATTCTTCCCGTTCCTTTCCAATACGTTCCGTTACACCATTTCCGCCCCCCCCGGGGCGATTCTCCGCGCCCCCATTCAGCCACCGGGGAGCAAGTGCCGCCCCCGCATCAACTTACACGTAAACCTTTACCATACTTGTACTTAACGTATTCGTCACAACCCGTTGACGCACCCGGTCCACCGCCCTATACTTGTCGGGCCGAGAGCAGCACACCGCCTTGCCCTGAAGTCCTGATCCCTCTCGTTCTGCGCTTCGAACGTTCCTTCTTTCGGTCCCGCCCGGGGGTTTTCAAGATGGCAGATCTGCGTCCAGTCACGTTGAGCCTCGACCTTCCGTCCGACGTCGCCGCACAGGTGGAGGCGCTTCAGCGGGAGCAGCCGGAGGTCCTCAGCCAGGGGCTTCGCTACGTGGTGCTCCGGCGCGAGATCTTCAACGTGCTCGCCACTGCCGGAGCGGGGCGCCTGGAGCCGAGGCTGTTGACGTAGTCGCAATGGGAGCGTATTAGTTGGTGTGGGGACATCGCCGCTGCTACGCTCCCGACCCCATGCCGCAACCCGAAGCAAACGAGCTCAGGACCCGGTACACCGACTGGTGCTCGGCGCGCATCGCCGAGCACCTGCTGGCCATGTCGCCGGAAGAGGTGTTCCTGCTCAGCGAGAGGGGCACCCGCAGCGAAGAGACCCCGGCGCCGGACGAGGCGTCGGGGTCGTTCGCATTGCACAGCCGGTACTCGCGCGCCGAGCAGAGCATCCGGGCGGCGTACCAGGAGCTGGGGCTTCCCGCGTTCGAGGAGTGGCTGGCCGAGTACGCGGCGGATCCGGCCCGGTTCGATGCGGATATCTTAGGGTTCCGCCGTGCCGCCGAGCGAGGAGATCGATTGCCCCGAACGGGTACCTAGACGGCAACGGCAACTGCGGGGTCGGGCGTGCCCCCGGCTGGCGCCGGGGTCGGGCTTCGGCTCCGTAACGCACGAAACAACCGTGCGTAACGGAGTCGAGCCCCGGCAAACTGCCGCCGGGTCTCGCCCCTTCGGGCCGAAATCCCTCACGCGGGGATTGCGCTGGCGTCCGCGTGAGGCCCCCACCCGGCTCGCTCAGGCTCGCACGGCTTGCCCCTTATATCCCCCGATGCTGGGGGAGGGTTTCCTGTCGTGCGGGGTCGTTGCCGTTGCGATCTGCGCAGGGAGGTCGGGGGAGGATCCGCAGGCAGTGCGTTTGTTCGAAGCCAATCCTGCCCTCGCTCGGAGCGTGGGCGAGTTTCGCACTGCCGGAGGAGCATCCCACGGCCGACCACCAACACCGGAGCCTGCCGGAGCGCCGTCGTTCCCTGCCCCGCCGAGCCGCGGCCCCGGGCCGCCGTTCAGGAGCCGACCCTCACCAGACCCGGCGGCTCCTCCCCGCGCTCGAAGGCGCTGACGTTCGCGAGGGTGGTTTCCGCGATGGCGCGGAGCGCTTCCTCGGTGAAGAAGCCCTGGTGCGCCGTCACCAGCACGTTGGGAAAGGTCAGCAGCCGCGCGAAGACGTCGTCGGCGATCACGTCGCCGGAGTGGTCCTCGAAGAACAGCTCCGCCTCCTCCTCGTACACGTCCAGCCCCAGCGCGCCGATCTTGCCGCGCTTCAGCGCGTCGATCACCGCGCGCGTGTCCACCAGCGCGCCGCGGCCCGTGTTGACCAGCATCACGCCGTCCTTCATGCGCGCGAGCGCGGCGGCGTCCACCACGTGGTGGGTCTCCGGGGTGAGCGGGCAGTGCAGCGCGACCACGTCCGCCTCCGCGAACAGCGTGTCCAGGGGGACGTAGCGGACGCCCAGCGCTGCCACCTCCGGCCGCGGGTACGGGTCCGCCGCGAGCAGCCGGCATCCGAAGCCGGCCATCATGCGCGCGAACACCTCCCCGATCTTGCCCGTGCCCACCACGCCCACGGTCCGGCCGTGCAGGTCGAAGCCCAGCAGCCCGTCCAGGGAAAAGTTGCCTTCCCGCACCCGGTTGTACGCCCGGTGGATCTTGCGGTCCAGCGCCAGGATCAGCCCCACGGCGTGCTCCGCCACCGCGTACGGCGAATAGGCCGGGACGCGCGTCACGGTCATCCCCAGCTCCCCGGCCGCGCGGAGGTCCACGTGGTTGAAACCCGCCGAGCGCAGCGCCACCAGCCCGGTCCCGCCCTCCGCCAGCGTCCGCAGCACCCCGGCCGGGAGCTGGTCGTTCACGAACGCGCACACCGCCGGGAAGCCGCGCGCGAGCGGCGCGGTCTCCGGGGTGAGGCGCGGCTCCAGGAACACGAGCTCGTGGCCGTGGGTCGCGTTGGCGGCCTCCATCGACTCGCGGTCGTAGCGCCTGGTGCTGAAGACGGCGATCCTCATGCGTCCGCTTCCCCCGCCGGCAGCAGGAACCACTCCACCGCCTCGCGGGCGATGTCCGCCGGGACCGTGTGGCCTCCCTCGAACTCGTGGTAGGTCACGTCGTACCCGGCGCGGCTCACCCGCGGGACGATCCTGCGGCTGCACGCGTCGATGGGGAGCACCGCGTCCGCCGTGCCGTGGGAGATGTACAGGCGCGGCGCCCCCTCCTGCCGCGCGGGCGCCATGAAGCCGGGCGAGAAGGCGATCACGTGGGTGAACAGGTCGCCGTTCATGATCCCCATGGAGAGCGCGTACGACGCCCCGTCCGAAAAGCCGCCCACCGCCAGCCGCTCCGGGTCCACCGCCACCCGCCCGAACGCCTCGACGAGCGCGTGGTCCAGCGTTTCCACGTCGGGTCCGTAGCCGCCGCGCATCACGTCCCACGTCTGGTCGGCGGAGTCGGTGGCGAGCAGCAGCATCCCGGCCTCGTCCGCCAGCGGCATCAGCGCCGCCAGCCCGTTCCGCGCGTCCCCCCGGGCCCCGTGGAACATCACCGCGAGCGGCCGCGCCTCCCCGTAATTCCCGCCGGGCGGCACGTAGAGCAGCCCGCCGCCGGCGCCCAGCCGGTGGAGCCCCGGCGCGCCGGCGTCCCGCGGCCGCCCGGGCCGCGCCCGCAGGCGCCCCTCCTCAGTTCCGCGCTGTCGCTCCATCTGCACCCGCGGTGCGGGTTTCCGCCCCCGGAAGCATCCGTCGGGAGCAGGTTGCGGGCCGCAGCCGAACGCACCGCCCGCATGAGGGATTTCGGCCCGAAGGGGCGAGACCGCGCGGCTGTTTGCGCGGGCTCGACTCCGTTACGCACAGTTTTACCGTGCGTTACGGAGCCGAAGCCCGACCCCGGCGCCAGCCGGGGGCATGCCCGAACCCGTCCGTCCCATCCCCAGATAAAACGAAAAACCCCGCCGCAACCGGTGCGGCAGGGTCGTTTCGTTCTCTCACTCCGGCCCGAGCCTACCGAGCCGCCGCGAAGCCCGTCACCGCGAACGACGGCTGCGGGGTGAAGGCGTGCGCCACGGCCAGCCCATCGGAGGCGGTGGTGACCGGCACGCCCAGGAGCCAGAGCGCCGTCGCCGCCGTGTCCATGGTGCGGATCCCGTCGGCCAGCTGGGTGCCGCCGCGGACGCCCTTGCCCCAGGTGATCCAGGGGATGGTCACGTCGCGGGGATCGCTGCTGCCGTGGTTCCAGCCGTGCCCGCCGTGGTCGGCGGTGACGATCACGGTGTAGTTGCCCTCCCCGAACGCCCGGTCCGACGCTTCCAGCACCGACTCCACCGCGTCGTCGGCCTGGCGCACCGCGCGGCCGTACATCCATCCCATCCACCCCCAGAAGTGCCCCGCGTAGTCCGGCTCCCCGATGTGCACGAACATCAGGTTGGGCTTCTCGGTCTCCAGGTACGCCTCCACCTGGCGCACCGTCTGGGCGGCGGTCAGCTTGCCCGTCCGGGGCGAGTTGACGTGGCTCAGCGACTGCGGCACCTCCAGGTGGTGGAACTTGGTCTTGCTGAAGAACGCCGCCGTCTTCAGGCCGCGCGCGTGCGCCGCCGCGAAGATCGTGGGCACCTCGACCACGCCGTGCGTCTCGGTCTCGTCCGTGTTCCAGGTGATGCCGTGGTCCTCCGGCTCCACCCCGGTGAGCATGGAGGTGTGCGACGGCAACGTCTTGCTGGGCAGGATGGTGCGCGCCGCAAGCGTGTAGCTCCCCTCGCGCATCAGCCGCTGGAGCGTCCCCGCGCGGAACCGGCGGATGGCGTCGGGGCGCAGCCCGTCCAGCGAGATCACCACCACGTGCTGCGCGAAGCCGCCGCGGAACGGGGTGCTCACCGAGGGCGTGCCGGGGTTCGCCGGTGTCACCTCGGCCTCGAAGTCGAAGCGCGCCAGGTCGTCCAGGCCGAAGTCCGCCGGCCACGAGAAGGCGCCCAGGAGGACCACGGAGGAAAGGGCGGTCAGTGCCCGAAGCGGCGCGCGGCGTAGAAGGGATCGCATCGGCTTTCCTCCAGCTCGGGGACGGGGCGCGCGGCAGGGAGTCCCGTGGAGCAGGCGCGGGAGAGCGCCGGCCGGCACGGGCGGCCACGATCTATCTGTTTCGCGTGTAATAACTTAACACACCCGGAAAAGTTCCGGTAGATGGACGGATCGGGACGGCCTGTCCCGGAGCCTTCGCCGCGGGGCAAAAACAAAGAGGCGCCCCGGCGTGTGCCGG
>JBEVLE010000297.1:0-5029 GCA_040509335.1 Longimicrobiaceae bacterium
GGGATCCCCCGGCGGCCCGTCGTCCATGGCGTGCGGCTGCGCGCGGGCTACCGGTTGCCGGCGGCCACGCGGCGGGTGTCGCGCTCGAAGAAGGCGTCCACCGAGCGGGCCAGGCGCTCCGCGATCAGCTGCTGGTAGCGCGGGGAACCGAGCACTTCCTCCTCCTGCGCGTTGCTGATGAAGCCGATCTCCACCAGCACCGCCGGCATGAAGGCGCCGTTGAGGACGTAGAAGCCCGCCTGCTTGACGCCGCGGTCCGGGCCGGGGTGCACGGCGCCGAGCTGGTCCTGGATGATCGCCGCCCAGTCGTTGGAGGCGCGCAGGTGCTCGTTCTGGCGCAGGTCGTTGAGGATGAAGCTGAGCGGGTCCCCGCCGCCGCGGTCCTCCTCGTACTCCTGCGCCGCGTTCTCCATCTGCTCCACGCGCCGCGCGTCCTCCGTCTTCGCTTCCGACAGGAAGTACGTTTCGAAGCCCTTTGCCGCGCGGCTGGGATTGGCGTTGCAGTGGATGGAAAGGAACAGGGCCGGCTGCCCGTCCCTGCGCCAGCCGTTGGCGAAGCGCGCCCGGTCGCGCAGGGCGATCAGGGTGTCGCGGTCGCGGGTCATGCGTACCTCGTACTCCGGGTTTTCGCGCAGGATCTCCGCGACGCGCCGGGCCACCGCCAGGGTGATGGTCTTTTCCCGCGTCCCCCCGCGCCCCGCGGCGCCGGGGTCCACCCCGCCGTGCCCCGCGTCCACCACCACCAGCCGTTTGGTCGGGCCGGCTGGGCGCGAAGCCGCGCGGGCGGGCGTCCGGGACGGCGCCGGCTCGGCCGGCGCGTCGGCGCCGGCGGCGGGCGCATCCGGGCCCGCCGGGGCGGGCCGCTGGAGCGATGCCGCGCGGGGGCGGCGGATGGTGCGCGCGGCGGCGTCCACCTCCACCCCCAGCGCGGGGAGGTGCTCCACGAAGAACTGCGTGGGGAGAAAGGCCACCCCGTCCTCCGCGTACACCGGGTTCACCAGCTGCCGCACCTGGCCGCCGTCGGTGAAGACGGGCGAGCCCACGCGGAAGCGCAGCTCGTGCCCGCCCAGCCGCACCGCCACCTCGTCGCCGCTGGGCCCCACCTCCGCGCCCACCGACACCAGGCTGGAGAGCGGGAGCGCCGCGTAGCCCCGGCCGGTGGCCGCGGCCACGGTCATGGCGCTGGAGCCGGTCTCCAACTGCCAGGTGGAGGGCTGCTGCTGGGCGACGGAGCCGTGGGGGAGGAATGGTGCCAGGGCGAGGGCGAGCGCGGGAAGGAGCCGCCGGAGGCGGCTACTCCTTGAACCCGCGCTGCATCTCGCGCTCTGCGTCGCGCTTCTTGAGGTCCTCACGCTTGTCATGGAGTTGCTTGCCGCGGACGAGGGCCAGGTTGACCTTGGCGATCCCCCGGGTGAAGTGGACGTCGAGGGGGACGAGGGTGAGCCCCGATTTCTCCACCTGGCCGATCATCTTGCGGATCTGCCGGTTGTGGAGCAGGAGCTTGCGGGGGCGGAGCGGGTCGTGGTTGAAGCGGTTTCCCTGCTCGTACGGGGAGATGTGCATGCCCAGCAGCCAGACCTCGCCCCGGTCGATGCGGGCGTACGCGTCCTGGAGGTTGCCCTTCCCCACGCGGAGCGACTTGACCTCGGTCCCCTGCAGGACCAGGCCGGCCTCCCAGGTCTCCAGCACGTGGTATTCGTGGCGCGCCTTGCGGTTCTTGACCACGATCTTCTGTGCGTCGGGCTTGTCCCCGGCGGGCTTGTTCATCTATCTGCGACCGGCGCTGTGTCGTTCAAAACGGTCGGGAGGCAGGAGTCCCCGTGGACACGGCGCGACGCCGGCTCTCAGGGCCCGCCGTGCAGTTCCGCAGTTCCCTGCATTTCCCAAAAGATGTTGCGGAGGGAGACTCGCCGGCAGTTTGGCGAGGCTCCCGCAGCCGGAGCGGAGACAGCCGGGCAGTTTCGGCTGGCTCCGCGACCCGCGTAGGAAACAGGCCGGCAGTTTGGCCTGGTTCCGGAGCGGCCCCAAGGAAGGAACTCAGTAAATGATCACCGGGGTGCCGACTTCGACCTCGTAGTACAGCCGGCGAGCGTCCTCGTTGCTCATGCGGATGCACCCGTGCGAGACCGCCTGCCCCAGCAGCTCGGGCTTGTTGGTCCCGTGGATGGCGATCTCCTCCTCCAGGTACATGGCGGTGGTCCCCAGCATCCCCGGCTCCCGCCGCTTGGGCGAGTCCGGCGGCGGAATGGGCTCGCCGCGCTCGATGAAGGCCCAGTCGGGCACCACCCACACCGGGTCCTTTTCCTTGAGCTGCACCCGGAACATGCCGCGCGGGGTGGAGAAGTCCCACTTCTGCCCCGCGCCCTCCAGCCGCGTCCCCGTGCCCGTGCCGACGGTCGCCGACCAGATCACCCGCTCGTCCTCCATGAGGTAGAGCCGGTGCTCCGCCAGCGAGATCACCACGTAGCGACCGTCCACGTTCACCGGCGGGTCGCGGTACCGCGCCGTCCCCTCGCGCTCCACCCCGTGCGCGATCGCCAGCGGCGACATCGGCAGCCCCTGCGCCGCGGCCTCCCCCGCTCCCGTCGCCAGGGCGAGCAGCACGCCGAGCACCACCGGCATCCAGCGTACTCCGTACTGCATACTCCGTACTGCTCCGTTCATTCCAGCAGCTCCCTTTGTCTCCGGCGCGTGCGGCCCAGGTCGTACACCTGCCCCACCTCGCCGCCCACGATGAACACCACGGCCGAGTAGTAGATCCAGAACACCAGCACCACCGCCACCCCCAGGCGCCCGTACATGGTGCCGTAGTTGGCGACGTACTGGACGTACCAGGTGAAGAGGCCCTTGAGCAGCTCCCACGCCACCGACGTGAACGCCGCCGCCACCAGCGAGATGCGCCACGGGATGCGGCGGGCGGGGAGGTAGCGGTACATCAGCACGAACATCGCGAAGATGAACGCGAAGGCGAGGAGCTGCGCGTACACCGTTTCCACGATGGGGAGCTCGCGGTAGCCGCGCCGCCCCAGCCACTCCTGCCCGAAGTTGCGCACCCCCTCCAGCACCAGCGTGATCCCGGTGTTCGCCAGGAACAGCGACCCGGCGACGATCACCATCTCCGCGTCGAAGATCTTGCCGCGGACGATGCCCCGGTCGTCCTCCAGGTCGAACACGTGGCGCAGCACCGCGCGCAGCGTGCCGAACAGGCGGGTCGCGGTCCACACGAACAGGACCACGCCGACGACCCCGAAGCGGGTGCGTCCCCCGATGATGCCGCCCACCAGGCTCCGGGTGAAGTTCACCACGTCCTGGGACGGCGGGAGGATGGAAAGGACGTAGTCCACCGCCGCCTTTTCCGGGTCCTCCACGAAGCGGGGGAGGACGAAGCCGAAGATGGCGACGATGAGCAGGAGGAAGGGGATCGCCGCGACCAGGATGTTGAAGGCGATCGCCCCGGCGAGGAAGAAGATGTCGTCGTCGGCCGCGCTGCTCCAGACGCGCGCGGTGAAGTCCCACGCCCCACGCAGCGTGCGGACCAGGGCCGCGCGGGCGGCGCCCGCGACGCTCACCGCCCGAATGGACCTGATCCGCACTCCCATCCCCAAAACCTAGATCGCCGAAGGGGTTCCGTCAACGATCCCGTGTCCCGCCGCTTCAGAGCAGCCCGTCGTTCCCCACGTCCTCCACGATCACCTCGGTGACGATGACCTCCGCTTCCACCACGGGCGCGCCCGGGTCGCGGAAGGCGTCCACGCCGCTGCGGTACGCCGACTTGGCCTCGGCCACGCGGCGCTCCAGGTCGCTGCGCGCGTCCATGGCGGCACGGCGGCCGGCCTCCACGGCGCTGCGGGCCTGGTCGGCGCGGGTCTCGATCGCGTCGCGCACGTTGGAGATGCGGTCCGTGACCTCGCCGCGGGCGCGCTCCACCGCGCCGGACACGGTGTCGCGCGCGTCGTTGACGCGCCCCTCGGCGGCGTCGCGGAGCGCGCGGGCCCGCTCGCGCAGCTCGCGCTGCGTCTCGGCGCCGGTGCGCGGCGCCAGGAGGAGGGCCGCGCCCGCACCCAGCAGCGCGCCCCACAGGAACGGCCCGAAACCGCCACGATCCCGCTCGATGACGATGTGGGGATAATCGTCGTAGTCCCTCATCGAAGGCTCCCTTTGGGTGATGAGACTGCGTTCAGAGACGAGACTGCAGCTCCGTGCCGCGCGGCGCCGGTGCCGAATACTGGAGCGCCTCGCGGAAGTTGGAAAGGTCCACCGGCTTCTGCAAAAAGACGTCGGCCTCCTCGCGGAGCGCGCACTCCGTTTCCTCGCCCGCCCCGCCCGCGGTGATCACGATGATCGTCACGTCGGAGGGCAGCCCGGAGCGGATCTCCCGGATGACCTGGAGGCCGTCGATGTCCGGGAGGTAGAAGTCGCACACCACGGTGTCCGGGTGGAAGTCGCGGACTCGCTCCAGGGCGCTCCTCCCCGATTCCGCCGTGCAGACCGTGTAGCCGTCCTCCGCGAGCAGGCTCTCCAGCGCGTCCCGGGCGCCCGCCTCGTCCTCGATCACTAGAATTCTACGAGCCGCCATGCCGCATACCCCTTGTCCCTCTCCGTGAGGCGGCGTCCGGGGTGAATAGCCCGGATCGGGCACCCGAAGGAGCAAGCGCCATGCCACCCACGGATGATTCCGGCCGTGTGAGGAACGGGGCGAACGGCAGGTTCGGGCGTGCCCCCGGCTGGCGCCGGGGTCGGGCTTCGGCTCCGTAGCACACGAAACAACCGTGTGCAACGGAGTCGAGCCCCGCCAAACTGCCGGCGGGTCTCGCCCCTTCGGGCCGAAATCCCTCACGCGACAGGCCCCCTCCCCCCGCCCCCCTCCCCCGCAAGCAGGGGAGGGGGAGAACTGCGACGACACGGCCGTGGCAGTTGCGATCTGCGCCAGGAGGTCGGGGGAGGCTGCGCAGGAGGTGCGTTGTTCGAAGCCGGCGTGATCCCGCCTTCGCACGGAGCGTGGGCGAGTGCTCTGGCGAGTCCCTTCGGG
>JBEVLE010000298.1:0-85198 GCA_040509335.1 Longimicrobiaceae bacterium
GGAGACCGTCCATGGCACGAGGCACCTCGATCCACATCGGAGTGAACGACCCGGCTTCGCCCGGCGAGTGCGCGCTGTCGCTCAGCGAGGCGAGCGCGTGGAAGATGGCGGAGATCGCGCACCAGGCGGGCTACGGCGCCATCCACGTGCTGCGCGGCGCCGGCGCCACCCGGAGCGCGGTCGCCGGCCTCCTTTCCGCTGCCGCGCGGGCGCTGGAGCCCCGCCAGACCCTGTTCGTCTCCTTCTCGGGCCACGGCTCGCGCGTGCCCGACGCGGACGGCGACGAGCGCGACGGGTGGGACGAGACCTGGTGCCTTCACGACGCCGACCTCGTCGACGACGAGCTGCGGGAGATCTGGAGGCTGGCGGCGCCCGGGACGCGCGTGCTGCTGGTGACGGAGAGCTGCTTCGGCGGCGGGATGGGGCGCTACGGCGACGACGTGCTGGCCGGGTATCCCGGCCCGCCGCCCGCCCCGGACCTGCCGGTATACCGCCCCGCCGGCCCGGTGATGCGGGGGGTGAAGCAGTACGCGCAGCCCATGCCGTCGTGCATCTCGCGCGTGCCGTCTCACGACGACGGCATCCGCGCCAGCGTGCTGATGATGGCGGGCGCGGCCGAAGGACAGAAGGCGCGGGAGGGGCTCTACATCCGCCACCTGCTGGGTCTGTGGGAGGGCGGGGCGTTCCGGGACAGCTTCTGCGCGCTGCACTCGCGCCTGTGCGAGCGAGTGCGGCACGACAACCCGGGGCAGGAGCCCCAGATCATGATGCTGGGAACGCCCGACCCCGACTTCCCGCTGGAAAGGGCGTTCCACCTGAAAGGCCCGGTGATGCGCGGGGAATAGCCGGGCCGGCGGAGCCGCACGCTCCAGCCCGGGACCGACGAGCCTCTCCACACCGCCCCCCCTCCCCTTCCCCTCCATCCCAGCCCGCGCCCCTCCGCTCCCCCCTTCCTCCACCCTCCGCCGGGACGGGGAGCCCGGCGGAGGGTGCCGGGCGGGGACGGTCCCCCGCCGTGCCGTCCAGGTACGGCTCACCCCAGCGCGTACATCCCTCAGGGGGAGCCTACGGCCGCGGCTTTCCGGTACCACTCCTCCGCCCTGTCGCCGCTTCGAGGCACGCCGATCCCGTTCTCGTGGATCCGGCCCATGATGAGCATCCCACGGGGCGAGCCCGCCTCCGCGGCGGTGCGGTAGAGGCAGGCCGCCATCTCCAGGTCCCGGCGGGTCCCCTGGCCCTGCTCGTACATCTGGCCGATATCGATCCGTGCCTCGAGCGATCCCGCCTTCACGGCATCCCGGAACCGGGTGAACGCAGTGTCGTATTTTTGCTCTTCCTGGTAGAGGGCCCCCAGCCTGCGCATCGCCTCCACCGAGCGCTTCTCGTCTGCCGCCTTCTTGAGCCAGTGCCGGGCCCAGCGCCTGCTGCGCTTCACCCCGTTGCCGTCCAGGTACGCGGTGCCCAGCTCGGTCATTCCACGCGCGTCGTCTCTCTCCGCCGCCTCGTGGAGCCAGTGGAACCCCGAGTCCGGGCGTTCCCTGGTTCCCTGGCCGCGCAGGAACATGACTCCGACGAATCCCATCGCTTCGGGATGCCCGTTCTCCGCCAGCCGCCTGAAGCGGGGAAACGCCGCTTTATACCGTCCCGCCTCGTAGTCCACCTTCGCTCGATCGAGATCCGACCGCACCCCTGACGACCCCGACGTCGAGGGTCCGGCGGGCCCCGTGAGCGCCTGGGGCTCTCCGGCCCAGGCGCAGACTGGGGGTTCCTCTCCGCCGGAAAACAGCCCCCAGCCGACCAGCACCGCACCCACGAGCCCGGCTGGCGCCAGCCCCGACCGCCTTCGCTTCGGCTCGACGACGAACACTTTCGCGGCGTCCACCCCGGGACGAACGACGAGCTGCGGGCACTCCCGCTCCTCGAAGTGCTCCACCGCCAGCGCTGCGCGCGCCTTGTCGAAAGCGGCCTGGACGGAATCGCCCAGCGCGATGGCGCGGTAGAAGGAGGAGCTGAAGGTGATCGCGGCCGCGTCCGTGATCTCGGTGAGGGTGCCGATGGCGCAACCCACGACCGCGGCGATCGCTTCGGCCTGTGGAAGGGAAAGGCATGCGTTCAGCACGACCACGCGGATGTCGCCCCGATAGGCCTCGAACAGCTGCGCCAGCGCCTCTGCGCCCACGTAGTGCCCGCGAGACGCCTCGGAGCCCACCAGCACCAGTCCGGCATCGCCGCAATGCCCGCTGAAGTGCACGACCCGGGGGCGGGTTTCGCCCAGAGCCTGCACGAGATCGCCCGGACGCGCGGCCCAGTGCGTATCGAAGTCCAGATCGTCGCGGCGGCTGGCCGTGCTCACCCGCTGGCGGATCTCCCGTACCTCCGCGTCCAGCTGAAGCCGCGACGCGCTTCCAGCCCTGACGGAATGCGGGTCCGCGGCAAAGAAAAGGACTGTGGCTTTGTTCATCATGATGCACCGGCTGATACGGGACCCGGTACGAAGCCTTGCCACCGCCACCGAGAAGGGGGCGGAAAAGACAAGGTTCCGATCGGTTCCGCGGATGCGGAGGCGGCCATTGCGGCCGGGGACCGGCGGGTGAGCCGACTGCGGCGGACGGGCGTGCGGCGACCTTGAAGTTCGTCTTTGCGAACACATCCGGCAACCCGTTCGGCGCGACGAGCCGTTTCGGCGACGAACAAGCCCCCGGCGGCGCTCCGCCAGGGGCTCCACGATCCCGATCTCGCGGGGGCCATCCTCGACCGCCTCCCCGAGCGCGGTACCCACCTTCGTGATTCGCGGCCGCTCCTACCGCACCCGTGACCGCGAAGCGGGCGAGGAGGGCTCCCGCATCGTCAGATCCGCTCCCTCGCCACGAGGCGGCGGTAGTGCTCGCCCAGTACCGTGAGCTTGCACGACCCGCTCGCCATCGCCGCGTGATACATGTGGGGTGCGCCCACCGGCACCACGAGGTTCACGCGGGCGTACTTCTGCAGGACGCCGAACTTCTCCGTGTTCTCCGGGTGCGGGTTGTCGCTCTCCGGCTCGAAGCTGGGGTCAAGGGGGAACTCGTAGCCGATGGAGGGAAAGAGCTCCGTGATCCGGTGCAGGTCCGCCAGCGCGATGGGAGCCTGCACCTTTCGCAGCGACACGAAGCTGTGGACGTTGGTCTTGAAGACCGGCCGCTGCTCCCACGACCCCAGCGACTGGTCGATGTGCGCGTACACGCCGCCCGGGCTCACGTCGCCCACCAGGTTGGCGGCGGCACCGTTCATGGCGTCCACGAAAAGGTTGGTGAACACGCCGCTGGCGTTCTCCTCCAGGGCGTACTGCTCGGCGGTGGAGGCCGTGAGGATGGTGAGGCCGAGCGACAGCTCGGCTTGCTGCGCCACCGTCCGTGCGCCCGCCATCCCCGCGTGGCAGCTGTCCAGGATGATGATCTTGTCCCGCGCGCGGGACGCGTTGGCGAAGGTGAGCACGTCGGCCAGCGAAAGGCCGTCGTCCCCGGTCCTGGCGTCGCTGGCGAGGATGTATCCACCCGTGGAATCCAGGTAGCCGTGTCCGGCGAAGTAGAACAGGGCCGTCTCGGCGTCGCCCGCGAACAGCTCCTTCACATGCGTCCGCAGGTCGGGCCGCGAGACGGATTCGCCCCTGGAGGCCGTCAGCTGCCGGACGTCGAAGTTGCGGGTCCCGTCGCTGTGCCGCTCCAGGACGGCTTTGACGGCGTACGCGTCGTTCACACAGCCGTACAGGCTGGGCTGGTGGTCGTACTGGTTGATGCCCACGACCAGTGCCTTTCGCATCGGGCGCTCTCCGGCTCGGGTCGGCGGCGGGTCACAGCTTCGCCAGGAAGGCGGCGATGTTGTCCCACGTCCAGGTGCAGATCCGCCGCCCCCTCACCGGATCCGGCAGGTTCGCGGGACGGTCGTCCGGATAGCCGTAGATGAGCAGGACCGGGACTCCCTCCTCGTACGCGGCCTGCAGCTCCCAGAGCTGGCCGCTGGCCTTCGGCGAGCTGCTGGTGACGATCCCGACCACCCCGTCGCATCCTCTGATCTTGGTGCGGCAGCGCGTCTTCCAGGTTTCGTCCCACGGCTCCTTCACGGACATGTCGACGAACGAGAACGGGGCCTTCTCGTTGCGCGCCTGCCCCACCAGGAAGTCGCGCAGCCGTACGTCCTCGATCGCGAAGCTGGTGAAGATGCGGTGATTGGCGGCCATCTGTCTCCCTTGCGGAAAGGTGGCGCCCCGGCGGACGCCTCCCCGTGGCATCCACCGGGATCCGGCGCTGCCTCCTCTGTCGGACGCGTCGCGGGGGATTCTCACCCGCGTCGAAGGCGGCCCGGCGAGGTCCGCTTCGTGGGCATCGGGAATCCGCTCGGGTGCGACCGACTAAGAACCTTGCTGACTTTCCAGTGGACCCACCGGCTGCTTGAACCTGCCCCCGTTGTATGCCAAAGTCCCTCTTCCATCCTCCCGCGCCAATCACCCCGCGCGGCTTGGCGGAACTGGCCACGGGCAACTACCTCCAGTTCCTCGGCTCTTTGCTGGTGCTGTGTGGCGGGATGGAGGCGTTCGTGATGCAGCACCGCGCCAATGGTGCCGGCGTTCTGCTCGCCGCGTTGACTGCCTCGGTGGGCGGCGTGATCTACTTTCTGGCCCCGATGCTGTTCAACACCTCGTTCGTCACGATGCGCGGCCCCCAGTCACCGGGAGCCGCGCGGCGGCGGCTGCTGTACCTGCGGCCGTTCGAGCTGGACGCAGGAATGCTGCTGCAGCTTTCCGTCGGCGCGTCCTGTGGTCTGGTCGTCTGCGCGGTCCTGTGGCTGCAGCCGCGGATCTCGGCCCCCTGGCTGCTGTGGGTGATGCTCTCACCCACCCCGCTGGTGGTCCGCGTGGGCGAGGAGCAGAGCCTGCAGAACGGATTCGGATCGTTCGGCAGGCTGATCACCTTCAGCCATCCGCGGAAGCGGTTACAGCCCATCGGCGCGTGGCGGCACCAGGCCTCCGACCATTGGAAGGACGACGTCACGAGCTACATGCGGGAGGCGCGGCTGGTGATCTTCCGGCCGGGATCATCGCCCAGCATCGAGTGGGAGCTGCACCGGCTGCTCGACACCGTTCCCGTCGAGCGCATTCTCTTCTACCTTCGCTTTCACGGGTCTGCCGCGCGCAGGCAGCGGGCGTGGGAGGCGTTCCGCGGCCAGGTGTGGGTGCACATTCCCGCGAACCTGCCCGACACCCCCGGGCGTGCGCGCTACCTGCTGATCGACCACCAAGGCAACGCGCGGCTCTTCGCGCCGGATAACCGGCCGACAACGTTGCTGGCGCAAATGTTCTCAGGTGATTTCGATTGCGAAAGACTTCGCCCCGTTCTGGAAGCACTGGGCGACGACTTCCGGATCGAGCGGACGGCGCGACTCCGGCGTCTACTCACCTTTTCAGTATGGCAGCCGCTCCGGGTGCAAGTCGCGATCATCTGCATCTCCGGCTGCGCCGCCGCGCTGGTGATCACCGCCCTCATCGTGGCATGGTGCTCGCACGCCGAGACTGGCCTAAACGCGTGCCTGGAAAAGGTCCTACAGGTCGTCCGGAGTCTGCGGCGGTGAGTTCACCTCCACGCGCTCGCTACTGAATAGATGCCGCACTCCGCGTGAAAGCAGCGGCGGCCAGCGAGCCCGCGGGCGGGATCTCCACCTCGTCCGTCACGCCGAAGATCTCGGCGCGCGCGCAGACCGTGCGCGCCCAGCGGCGGTGCGTTGCCTCTTCGCACATCACGCCGTGCATGCGGAACACGGCGGGCGCGCCGGGCGCGAGCATCGCCCGCGCCATCTCCATCTCGTGCCGCTCGACGGCGTACATCGCTTCGATGAGCGCGACCTGGTCCGGGTGCACCGCCGTCTTCCCCAGCAGCCCGTGCTCCACGTCGCGCACGACCTCGGCCTGCAGCACGTCGGGGTGCGCCAGCCCCTCGAACACCGGCGCCGTCAGGGCCAGATCGTGAGGGAGAAAGGTCGTGGCGAGCATCGAAAGCACCGGGCCGAGCGCCGTCTCGTAGATCGTCCGCCGGGGGCTGCGCCGCACGCCCAGCAGGTGCATCAGGTCGTTCCCGCCGATGCGCAGGGCCAGAACGCGCGGGTGGACGGCATCGTCCGATACCAGGTCGCGGAACGCCGCCATCTCCCGCGGATCGAACGCTTCCGCCGTCTCCAGCGTGGGCATGAGCAGAAAAGGATCGTCCGGACCCAGCAGCGAAAGGTAGTCGCGCGTGCTCCGCCGGGTCGACTTGGGGAGCACGAAGCCGTCCACCGATCCGATGCCGCCCAGCGCGAGCACCCGCTCCATGACCCGCGGGTCGCGAACGCGGACGAAGCGCAGCATCGGGGTGGGCTCCAGCCGCGGCAGCGCCTCCCCCAGCCGGTGCAGCGCCAGGTCCACCTCGTCGGGGCGGATTCCGTCCTCGGTGCAGAATATGAGCGAGCGGAGCCTCGGGTACTTCCGTCCGTTGCCCAGCGCGACAAGATCGTCCCGGGTGGCGGGAACGTACAGCGAGGCTCCCAGGTGCAGGTGCTTCACGCTACTCTCCCAGTCTCTGGATGATGACCGCGGCCCGGTACGGAAGGGTGGGATGGATCTCCACCGGCACCCCCGCTTCCCCGGCCAGGTGCAGCAGGGGCCGCACGTCCGGCCCGCGTGCGTCCCGCAGCAGCAGCCGGTCGGGGACGCGCCGCAGCAGCGCGCGGGCAGACTCGCCGATCCCGGGCTTGACGCGGTTCTCGTCGCGCAGCCCGTATCTCGCCATCGTCTCCTTCACGAAGGCCGCGCTGCGGCGCCGCAGGATCCCACGCGACGCCGCGTTCCACCGGACGGGGAGAATGGACGGCTCGTCGAGCCACGCATCCACACGCGCGGAAACGTGGTCCACGAAGGCGCGCGACAGATCGTGCTCCCCCCACTCCGCGTAGTAGCGGCAGACGTGGAAGTCGCCCGGGCCCACGAGGTCGCCCCGCAGCACTGTGCGGCTGACGAGGCCCGAGACCACCGCGTTCAGCACGGAGGACGGGATCAGGTAGTCGTCCTCCGTCGCCGCGAGCCGCGCCGCGCCGGCCAGGTCCGCCAGCACGGCCAGCCGGGCGGGGACGCGCGCGCCCCGCCGCCGGTTGTAGCCGGCCACGGAGCGGCGCAGCTCGCGGGAGATGGCACCCTTTCCCGTCCACCCGTCCACGAAGACGATGCGCCGCTCGTCGTGGCGCGCGCGGACGTGGTCCAGCGCCGCGGCGTCGATCCCCCGGTCGCGGATGATGGAGACGGAGTAGTGCGGCGGCGCGGTGGTGCGCAGCCGGGCCAGCGCGCGCCGCAGCAGCACCCCCAGCGGGGTTCCCGCCCGTGCCAGGGAAACGAGCACGATCTCCCCGGGGGGCCAGCGCGCATCCAGCGTCCGCGCCAGGCGCGCCACGTCCGCCGCCATGCGGCCCGCGTTGACCTCCAGTGCCTGATGGTAGAGCGCCAGGTAAGCCGCGCAGGGGACCTGCTCAAGCGCCAGCAGCTCGGAGTAGTGACGCACGCCGGACTGGATGAGCCGCTCCTTCTCCACCGTGGGCGTGGGGTCGATGTGGACGGGCCGGAGCAGGAAGGTCACGTCCTCCGGCGCATAGCTCCCGGAAAAGCCGGCGGCCGCGGCGGGCTCAGCGAGCGTGGGCATAGGCCTGGACGGCGTCGAGGTGTCGGCCGAGCTGCGAGCCGGCGGGGACCAGCAGGTAATCGCAGAGCGCCAGGAAGGGCGCGTCGCTGTGACTGTCGCCGAACCCGAAGACGACCGTGTCCGGCGGGGCGATGTGATCGAGGAAGTGCCGCACGGCGTGCTCCTTGGCCAGCCAGGGCGGCAGGCACGCCGCGCTGTTGTCGTTCAGGTGCACGCGCCACCCCGCCGGCAGCGCCTCCGCGAACTGCGCGACGAACGACGCCAGCGCCGCCGCATCACCCGCCTTGTGCTTGATGGAGAGGTAGAGCGGCATTCCCAGGTCGCTCACGGTCGTGACGCGGACTTCCGCCTCCTCTCGATCGGCCCGAGCAAGGGCGGCGCGGCGCAGCTCCTCCAGGACCGGCGGATGCGCGGCGGCGTGGGCCGCAACGTGCTCGTGCCATCCCGCGTCACCCGCACCCTCCGGCGCCAGGATCACCCCACCAAACGAGGTGATGGCGTATCCGCCGAAGGGCAGGTCCACGCGCGCCACCGCGTCCGCATTGCGCCCGGTGACCGGGACGAAGGCCGCGTTCGCCATCAGCCACTCGAACAACCGCCGCTGCCTGCCCGTGGTGAAGGAGAGCGCTTCTCCCGCGCGACTGTACGCGACGGGAACGAGCTCGCATCCCTCGGGGCACTTGCGGCGGGTTTGGAACAGGGTGTCGTCGAGGTCGCCCAGCACCAGCACGGGAACGTCGTCCATGGCGCGCACCGGTCAGAACGCCACCGTGTCGGCGGCCAGCTCCGCCAGGAGGACGGGATCCAGCGTGTCCTCCGGCGTCTCGTGGCAGACCAGGACGCGATCGTACGCCTCGCGGCGGACGTTGTAGACCCAGTTGGGAAAGCCGTCCCCGTAGCTGTCCGTGAACTGCAGGGCGCAGCCCAGCGCGTGTCCCACCAGGGCGGGCGAGCGGGTGGTGGCCTGGAAGCGAACGTCCGCGCCCAGCCGCTCCAGCGCCGCTGCCAGCAGGTACGGGGGATGGACGAACTCGCTCGTGCCCAGCACAAGCACGCGCTCGCCGGGGCGGCGGAAGAGGCGCCGTGCCATCGCCTGCACCCGCGCGGGGTCCACGCGCCCGCCAAGGCGCCCATGGTCCCGCGGAATCAGCGCGTCCTTCGCCGCGCCGCTGCCGCCCGCCGCGGGCGGAGCCGCGGCGCCGAACCCGGGCGCCGGCGTGAAGACGTAGCTCCCGGCCAGGAGGGTCACCATCCGCGTGGGGACGGGCATCGCCGTCCGCAGCACGCCGCGCCGCGCCTCGCCGCACCAGTCGGTCAGCACGGCCGTGGTCGCACGCTCCAGCGCCGGGAGTACTCCCACGAGGGAGCGGGCCAGGTTCAGGAAGGTCGTCCCCGTGCTGGCCTCGTCGTCCACCAGCACCACGGAGCGGACGTGCCGCAGCATCCGCCCCAGAGCCGGGGACGCGGGTCGGTACACGAGGTGGGCGGGCGCGTGGCTGTGCTCCTCCCGGAACTCCAGCAGCGGCTCGCGCTCCAGCCCATAGCGCGTGGAGTGGAGGAACAGGGTGTCCGCGCGCGCCGTGCGGCGGCGCCAGGCCTCGTGCACGCCCTGGCCAAGCCCGGTAGCGGTCTCCGCCAGCCCCAGGAACAGGACGGGGCCCGGCAGGTCGGGCTCGATGCGTGCCGCCAGCCGTGCCTGCGCCCAGCGCATCCGCCCGGGACGCACCGGTACGTGCCGGCCCAGCACCCGCGAGACGAACAGGAAGCCCCGCCGGGGGTTCCGCCGCGCCGCGAACCCGCAGAGCCGGTCCAGCGGCGCCGCCGCCTCGTCCACGCGCACCGCCAGCTCGCCCGTGGGGAGCGCCACGCGCCGCGTCTCCACCGCGGCGGCGCCCTCTCTCGTCCCGATCACCGGGCCCGTCACAGATGCGGCTCGATGGCGGGAAGGATCTCCTGGAAGGTGCGCCCCCGAGCCGTCTCGCCGATGGCGTGCATCTTCCACTCGCCGCCGTGCCGGTACAGCTTTGCCATCACCATGGCCGTGTGGGGCCCCTGGGCACCCAGGTCGTAGCGCGCGATCTCCTTCCCGGTCCGGTGGTCCAGCAGGCGGCAGAAGGCGTTCTCCACGGTGTCGAAGCTCTGGCCGCGGTAGCTGTTGACGGTGAAGACCAGGCTGCGCACCTCCGCCGGCACCCGCTCCAGGTCCACGATGATGGACTCGTCGTCGCCCTCGCCCTCGCCGGTCAGGTTGTCGCCGGTGTGGCGGATGGAGCCGTCGCGGCTGCGCAGCTGGGCGAACCACACCAGGTCCACCAGCACGCCCCCCACGTCGAACATCCCGCACGAGGCGTCCAGGTCGATGGAGTCGGGCTCGCCCCCGGATATCCGCCCCGGCAGACCGCCGCGCCGTGCCACGTCCCACCCCAACCCCATCCGCACGGAGGCGAGTGCCCTTCCCGCCGTCTTCTCCAGGCTGATCTTCTGTCCCTTCACCAGTGTGACTGCCATTGCCGGTTCCTTCGATCGGGAGGAGGATCGAGGGGAGGGGCACGGTGCCGCTCCCCGCGGAGGCTACTTGCTGGCTGCCTGCCAGCGGAAGCCGAAGCCGTAGGCGCGGTCCGCCTCCTGATGGCCGGAGAAGTAGCGCTCCTCCTTGGTGATCACCACGCGGTCGGACGCGGAGCGCAGCGAGGCCACCACGCAGAAGGTGCGGCCGCGCTCCGGGGCGGATAGGCGGATCAGCGTTTCGCCGCCGGCCGCGTCGTGCAGCGTCATCCTCCCGCCCACTTCCACGAAGTCGTCTGCGCCCTCGTAGATCATGGCGAACACGATGGCCAGCTCCACCTCCTGCGGGCGATGGAAGTACAGGTTCTCTCCGTCCGCGGCGGCGCCGGAGCGGTCGTCCTTGTCCAGAAAGATCCAGGGAGAGCGCTGGCGGTCGCCGAAGTTGCCCCCCAGGGGCTGGATGACCCCCACGCTCCCGTCCCGCAGCCGGTACATGCACCCCAGGTCCAGGTCCGGCTGGGTGGATCCGCCCCCGAAGAGTCCGCCCAGCAGCCCGCGGCGGGGTTGCGCGGGCGCCTCCCAGTTGAGGTTCACGTGGATGGTCTGCGTGGGCCCGCCCTTGTCCAGGCTCACGGTGCGTTGCTCGCCCCTCTTTTCCAGCGTCACCTTGCCGAGGTTCACTGCCATTGGACGATCCCCTGGTCTGAGAATGTGAGGTGGCGCCGGCCCCTCAGCCGACGCTCACGCCGAAGTGGCGGGCCAGCGGCCCCAGCCCCCCGTTGAAGCCCTGGCCCACCGCCCTGAACTTCCAGTCGGCCCCGTGGCGGTAGATTTCCCCGAAGATCATGGCCGTCTCGGTGCTGGCCTCTTCGGAAAGGTCGAAGCGCAGCACCTCGCGGCCGTTGGACTCGTCCACCACGCGGATGAAGGCGTTGGACACCTGCCCGAAGTTCTGCCGCCGGATGTCGGCATCGTGGATGGTGACCGCGAACGCCAGGCGCTCGATCTCCGACGGGATGCGGGACAGGTCCACCCGCACCGCCTCGTCGTCGCCCTCGCCGGCGCCGGTGCGGTTGTCGCCGGTGTGCTCCACGGCCCCGCCCAGCGCCACCAGGTTGTTGTAGAACACGAAGTCGGCGTCCGAGCGGACCTTGCCGCCCGGGCCCAGGATGAAGACGCTGGCGTCCAGGTCGTAGTCGTCGCCGCTGGTCGCGCGCACGTCCCAGCCAAGCCCCACCAGCGCGCGGGTGAGCCCCGGCGCCTCCTTGGAGAGCGACACGTTGCCGCCCTTGGTCAGTGTGACCGCCATGCTTCCTCCGTTCCGGTTTCAGGGTGGATGACGAGCGGCGCTCAGCCGACGCTCACGCCGAAGTTGCTCGCCAGGGGCCCCAGCCCGCCCGCGAACCCCTGCCCCACCGCGCGGAACTTGAAGTCCTGCCCGTGGCGGTAGATCTCGCCGAAGATCATGGCCGTTTCCGTGGACGCGTCCTCGGACAGGTCGTAGCGCGCGATCTCCTGCCCGTCGTCGGCGTTCACCACGCGGATGAAGGCGTTGGACACCATCCCGAAGTTCTGCCCCCGCGTCCCGGCGTCGTGGATGGTCACCGAGATGGCGATCTTCTGCACGTCCGCCGGGAGCGAGGCCAGCGACACCTCGATCTGCTCGTCGTCGCCCTCGCCCGCGCCGGTCAGGTTGTCGCCCTGGTGCCGCACGGCGCCGCCCGCCCCCTCCGCCTGGTTGTAGAAGACGAAGTCGGCGTCCGAGCGCACCCGGTCTCCCTCGCCCAGCAGAAAGGCGCTGGCGTCCAGGTCGAAGGGATTGCCGTCGGTGGCACGGGCGTCCCACCCCAGCCCCACCAGGATGCGGCGGAGGCCGGGCGCCTCCTTGGAGAGCGAGACGTTGCCGCCCTTGCTGAGTGAAATGGCCATCGGTGCTTTCTCCTCTCATGGATTGGTTGATTCGGACCGCGCGGCGGACACCGGCGCGGCAGGCCCCCGCAGATGCGGAGGATGGGGCGAACGGCTAGCCCGGCGGACGCCAGAGCAGCGCGCCGCGCACGGGGACGGAGCCCAGCCCGCCCACGGTGCTCCCCGTGAGGGCGATGGTGCGCTGCAGGTGGGGCGAGTGCAGCACGATCTCGCCGGCGAGCAGGGTGTCGGCGCTCACCCCTTCTACGCACAGGGTGACCTCGGTCTCCCCCACCGCCAGCGTCTCCGGAACCAGGCGCACTCCGCTGACGGCGGAGCTCAGGCGGCACGCCACGGGAACGCGCAGCGCCAGGCGGAACTCGTTGCGCTGGCGGGGCGCCAGCGTCCCCAGGCTCAACGCGGAGGGGAGCGCCCACTCCCCCGTCTCGTCCCCGAGCCCCACCACCCGCCCGCGCACCTGCACCCGTTGCATCCCCGGCGTGCACCCGGGGGCGATGGAGAGCGCCACGTCCGCGTCCGGCGCCGGGGCCGTCCCGGTGACCTCGATCCCGAGGCCGAGCAGGTGCACCCCCGCCGCGCCAACGTGAAGGACGGGGCCGGACCGGCTCCACAGGGTGCTGCCGTTTCCCTCGATGGTCAGCGGCTTCTCCACCCGCACGGGGCCCGTGTACTCGTTGCGGGGAAGGCGCAGCACGGTCCCCGGGGCGGCCCCGTCGACCAGCCGCTGCAGTGCCGTCTCTCCGTGCTCGGGGACGACCACGGGGCCGGAGGACGGCGGCGCCGGCGGTGCGGGGGTGGAGGCACGGACGGTCTGTCCCTGCACCGCCGCACCGAAGTGCTCCAGCAGCCTGGCCAGCCCCCCCGCGAACCCCTGGCTCACAGCGCGGAAGCGCCACTCCCCGCTCCAGCGGTACAGCTCGCCCAGGATCAGCCCCTGCTCGCCGCTGAACTCCGCGCCGCGGAACTCGTGGACGATGCAGCGATCCCCACCGCGGGGGCGCAGCACGATCTCCCCGTGCTCCAGCTCCGCCATCGTCTCCGGGCCGTCGATGCTGGCCGTGATCACCACGCGCTCGATGGTGCCGGGGAGCTTCGCCAGATCCACCTGCACCCGGGCGTCGCCCGCGCGGCCGGACGCGGCCTGCAACTGCACGGCACCCTCGGGGGAGCGACGCTGGTTGTAGAAGACCAGGTACCGGTCGTCGCCGAGCCGCCCGTCCGCGCCCAGGCACAGGCAGCACACGTCGATGTCGCTGCGGATGTGCCTGGGACGCAGCAGCACCTGCAGCTCCAGCACGCCGGGCCCGGTGCCCGGCGGCAGGGGGAGCGGGCCACGCTGCCCGCGCTGGAAGGGGACGGTCTCCATCGCCGGCTCAGGCGCGAAGAAGCTGCACCACCGCCAGCCGCCCCCCCGCCTCGCGGGCCAGACGGATCTGCATCCCATCGCGCAGGATGACATGGGCGCCGGGCGCCACCGGGTCGCCGCCCACCACCTGCATGGAGGCGGCGTTCTGGTTCACCAGCAGCCACTCCCCCTGGTGGCGGGTGAAATAGCCCAGCGGGGTGCGGTCGGCGCTCTCGCCCGCGAAGTGGTTGGCGTAGATGTGCCACCGGAAAAGACGCTGGTCCTGCCACACCACGAGCCGGTGCCGGTCGCTCACGTACTGCCCCGGCTTGCTCTCGCGGTAGAAGTGCAGCAGGGGCACGATGCCCCGGAACGCCACGCCGCACCCCGGGCAGCGCGGCGCCGTGGACCCATCGTAGACGAACCACTTGTGCCCGCACCCCGCGCCCTCGCAGCGCATCAGCAGATCCGTGGTCTGCACCAGCGCGCGCTCCCACTCGTCCGCGCCGGGGCGTTGCCCGGGGGCGTGCAGCCCCTGCACGAACGCCCGCTCGAACAGCGCCCCCAGCAGCGGCCCCAGGGCCGCGCAAGGGATGAAATCGCCCCGCAGACCGTTGCTTCGGTCGTGGGGATCCTCGATCCACAGCGCCTTTTCGCCCATGGACAGGCGCTCGTCCGCTTCCGCGCTCTCCGTGGAGTTCACCCGCGGCCCGCGCAGGGGATGGCGGCCGAGCAGGTACTCGTAGATGAGCACGGGCAGCGCGTGCTGGTCCGTGGTCCGGCTGGGAAGCACGCGTCGGGCGTCGCCCAGTGGCAGGTGCTGCGTGGACAGCACCTCGGGCGCGATGTACCCGGGTGTCCCCAGCACGTCGGGCGGGAACGTCTGCGGCACCACCAGGCTGTCGATGTCGATGATGGTCGCCCGCCCGCCCCGCGGGTCCAGCAGCACGTTGCGATTGGAAAGGTCCGAGTGCGCCAGCCCCGCCGCGTGCATGCGCCGGACGGCGCGGGCCACCAGGATGGAGATCTGCAGGTACGACAGGAAGCTGCCGCGCTCCTCCTCGGGGATCAGCTGGCGCAGCCTGGGACGGATGAACCACGACGCCTGCTTCTCCTTGCCTTTGAAGGGCCCGGAGCCGAAGAAGAAGCTGGCCGCGTACGCCGGCGCCACCACGCCCAGCTCCGGTTTGACGACCACCCCCGTGGGCCAGCAGAAGAGCTCGCGCCAGTAGGCGCCCGTGGAGGGGTCCGTGGTGGGGTTGTACCGCCCCACGATGGCCTGCAGGCGCCGCCGCCGCTCGGGGTCGTGCGTGGCCGCCTTTTCCTTGAAGAAGCAGACCACGGACGAGCGGTCGGGGGTGAAGTGGACGGTCTTCATCGACCCCTCCCCGGCCGTTTCGGCCAGGTACTCGAGCGTGCGCCCATCCTCCAGCGTCGCGCGCAGCGTGCGGCTCATTCCCGAGCCCAGAGCAGAAGGAGCGTGCGGTCGTCGGACGAGCCCTTGCATTCGTATTCGGTCCACTCCGCAAGCGCCCGCCCGGGGTCCGCGCTGCGCGCGACCGCCTGCAGCACGCCGCGCAGCGGTGCGCCGTCTTGCGCGGCCAGAGGCGCCAGCGAATCGGCGGTGAACAGCTCCACCAGCCGCCGGTCCTCGGGAAAGAAGTCGTCGCTGATCCCGTCCGTCATCAGCGCCACCGCGTGCAGGTGGCGGGGCAGCGCGAACCGGACACGATGCTCGAGAGTCTGCTCCACTCCGCCCGTCGTCAGGAACCGCGTCTCGGCGGAGTGGGTCCCGTGATCCGCCTCACCCAGCAGCGTGACCGCGGGCCCGTCCGGGCGCCGGGTGAGGAGGGCGATCTGTCCATCACCGACCTGCAGCGCCGCGGCAAGGTGCCCGCCCCTCCAGGGGCAGAGAACCGCCAGCAGCAGAGTGGCGGCGAACGCCTCCACCGGCTGGCCGCGCGTGGCCGCCGCCTCGCGCAGGCCGCCCAGCGCCGCGCGCCCGGCGTTGGCCAGCTGCGCCCGTAGCCCGGGGAGTGCATCCGCCTTCAGGCTCTCTTCGTTCGCGGCCCGGGGCGGGTGAGCGGGGAGGCGAACGCGCAGCTCCTCGACCGCGCGCTCGCACGCCGTCAGGCTCCCCACGCGGGACAGGGATGCTGACCCCGCACCGTCGGAGACGGCCAGGATGCTCCACGCGCCCCGCCGCGCGAAGGTGTAGGCATCCTCCCTCCACGCCCCACGGTGGGCGTGCAGCCGGCCCCGTGTGCTCGCGGCCGCCAGGCTCCACCCCGGCGCGTGCTCCGGGACCCAGTGGTGCACCTGGTGCGGCACCGGGTCGTCGCCGCCGTCCGGCTCCAGCACGCGCCACTCCGGCGCCTGCAGCGCATATGCGTGCGTGGCTACCGGGCCTGGCTGCATTCCCGGCGTGAACGCGCGGGCGCGGATGGTGGCGCTGGCGCCGAGCAGCAGCGAAACGCCGCGCTCGTACAGCGGGGATTCCGGCCCTGGCTCGCCGCCGTCCTGCGTGTAGCGGATCTCGGCGTCGCGGGTGGCACAAGTCAGGAACAGGTTCACGGGCGGGTGGTAGCACCCCGCCGGCGGGGTGAAGACCACCTCCCCCGCCCCCCCTTCCACGGGCGCCGCCGGAGCCACGACCGTGTTCCACGATGGGCGCACCGTCCCGGTCGGCGCTTCGGGCGAATCCGCACCGTCGTCGTGCAACGCCGGTCCGTCCGCGGCTTCTCCCTCCAGATCCGGCGTTTCCGTCGACGGGACCACCTCCGGCGCGGCGGCGTCCGTTTCCGGCGATCCTTCATTCATCCCCGACGAGGACGCGGCAGCCTCGATGCCGGAGGACATTTCGTCGGCACCCGGTGCGGACGCGGCGCCGACCACGTTCCTGGATGGATCGAGGGCGGAGGCCGCGTCGTCCCGGGGGAGCGGAGTGGGTTCCAGCATAGCCGGTCAGGGGACGATGGTGATCTGCGGGGGCGGCGGCGGCAGCGTGATGGGCGCACCCGCCTGCTGCGCCACGTTCACGGAGCTCGCCGACACCGAGGACGACACCCACTTGAAGAAGGCCTGCATGGCGCCCGGCTGTAGATCCGCCATGCGCAGCACCGTGTCGGTGATTCGCTTGAGCAGGGTGGCGTCGGCGTGGTGGCCCGCAGCGAGGGCGATGACGTTCCCCGTCCCCGCGCGCTTGAGCTCGTCCGCGGCACCCTCCCAGTCGTCCGTGGGCGCGCCGTCCGTCATCAGGAATACCAGCGGCTTCCAGTCGCCCTTCTGCTCCGCCGTGGTCCTGCGCACGTCCTGGCGCATGGATTCCATCAGCAGCCGAAGCGCCGCGCCCAGGGCCGTGCTGCCGGCCGCCGCCAGCTCCGGCTCGCGGGCGGTGATCAGCTCCGTGAGCGGCACCGCCTTCTGCGCCGTGCTGCCGAAGGTGATGACCGAGATCCACACCGTCTCCAGCGCCTGCGGATCGCTCTTGAGCTCGCCCAGCAGCGTCTTCATCCCCTGGCGCACCGATTCTATGGGGTCGCCGCTCATGGAGCCGGAGACGTCCAGGAGCAGGTAGACGGGGAGCCGCCGGGTGGCGACATCGATCTGGCTCATGCCGAAATCCTTTCGTTGGATGTGGGAGAGAGGTCAGCCTATCCGGCCGGAGATCGAGAACGTCCCTCCGCGGTCCCCGGTGAGTTCCAGCGCGCACCCGCACCACGGGCAGGTGACCAGGCCGGGGGCGTCGTCCGCGCACATCAGCCGGCCGCAGGGGCAGCGGCCGACACCCTCTGCCCCGCAGTGGGGGCAGGCGAGCACCCCGAACACCTGCTCTGAGGAAAGGCCCAGGGCCGCCTCGCTCCTGCCCGAAGTTGCCAGGTACTCCTCGTCCACCAGGTGCGTCCGCGACGGCTCGTAGCCGTCCAGCTCCTCCAGCAGGCGGTAGCGAACCAGGTACGGCCGGCGGCTCCGCCGGCAGCGGAACGGAAGGAAGAGCACCGGCACCCGAGGGGCGCGGGGACGGGGCTGCGCCGCCACGGGGGCGGGCGCCACCCCGTCGGGCAGCCTGTCCAGCGCGACGGGGCTCGCGTCAGAGCTCGCCACCGCCCTGCTGGAAAGGCTGACGGACGAGGAGATCCACTGGAAAAGCCGCCGGAAGCCTTCCGGGTCGTCGCGCATCATCAGCACGTTCCCGGAGACCTGCCCCAGCACGTAGGGGTCGACCTCCTCGCCGCAGCCGATGGCCACCAGGTTGGCGGGATGCCGCCCGGCCATGGCCCGCAGCGCCGCGGCCGGCTCCTCCCAGTCGTCCGTGGGCATTCCGTCCGTCAGCAGGAACACCAGCGGCTTCCAGTCGCCCCTGACCTGCGCGGTCTGGGTGCGCACCTCGCGGCGGATGCACTCTTCCAGCAGGGTGAGCGCACCCCCCAGCGCCGTTCCCGGGCGGCAGCGCAGCGGGGGAATGCGCACGCGGGCCAATTCCGTGAGCGGCACCACCTGCTCCGCGCGGTCGGCGAAGGTGATCACGCTCACCCACGCCGTCTCCAGCGCCTGCGCATCGCCGTGCAGGTCCATCATCAGCGCGGCGAGCCCCTTCTGCAGGGCGTCGATCCCCTCGTCCAGCATGGACTCCGACACGTCCAGCACCAGGTAGACGGGGAGCCTGCGCTCGTAGACTTCCATCCGGGCCTCCGGTTGGGGGGCGCAGCGCCCCATTTCGATGGAGTGGTCAGCTCCGCGCGGCGCGCCGGGCCAGGAACCGTCCCGCCTCGCCGATCCACAGCACCGCCGACGTGCCGGCCACCAGCACCGCCCACACCTCCAGCGGCAGCGGCGTGACGTGGAACACCCCGCCCCCGAGCTGGACGATGAGCACCTGCCCCACGAGGATGACCGCCAGGATCAGCAGGAACCACGGGTTGTCGCCGATTCCATGGAAGGCGCTTCGGCTGGAGCCCAGCGTTCGCGCGTTGAAGGCGTTCCAGAACTGGAGCAGGACGAAGAAGGTGAAGAACACGGTCAGGTGCCCGGGCGTGCCGACCTCGTAGCCGAACACGGGCGTCCTGAGCAGCGCCACGCAGAGGACCAGGAAAATCAGCCCCACGCCGAAGATCCTGCGCGACATCTCGGGGCTGACGATGAAGTCCGACGGCCTGCGCGGCGGCCGGCTCATCACGTTCTCCTCCGGGGACTCCGTGGCCAGCGCCAGCGCGGCGAACGTGTCCATGATCAGGTTCACCCACAGCATCTGGGTGACCTTCAGGGGAAGGGCTACGCCGATGAACGGCCCCAGCAGCGCGATGCCGCAGGCCACCACGTTGATGGTGAGCTGGAAGAGGATGAACTTCTGGATGTTCAGGTACAGCGACCGACCCCACTTGACCGCCGTGGTGATGGAGCCGAACGAGTCGTCCAGGATCACGATGTCGCTGGCCTCCCTGGCCACGGCCGCGCCGCTGCGGCCCATCGAAAGGCCCACGTCGGCGTGGTTGAGGGCGGGTCCGTCGTTTACGCCGTCACCGGTGACCGCCACCACGCCCTGTTTTTTCAGCGCGTCGACCAGGCGCAGCTTGTCCGCCGGCCGCGCGCGGGCCAGGATTTTCAGAGAACCGGCCCGAACCTCCGACTCCGCATCCCCCAGCATGCTGAACTCGGGACCCGTCAGCACGCGTCCGGGGGTGCGCTCGTCCTCGTCGGTCCACAGCCCGATCTGCCGGCCCACTTCCCGCGCGGTGTCTGCGTTGTCGCCGGTGACGATCTTGACGTCGATCCCCGCGCGCCGGGCCCGCGCCACCGCCTCGCGCACCTCCGGCCGCACCGGGTCCGCGATCCCGACCCAGCCGATCCACACCAGCTCCCGCGCGACCGTCTCCAGTCCCGCGTGCGGCTCGCCGGGCGAGATGGCGCGGTACGCGAAGGCCAGCGTGCGCATGGCGCGGCTGGACGCGCGCCGCAGCTCCGCCGCGATCTCCTCCCGCTCCCGTGCCGAGAGGGGCAGGATTCCCTGCGCCGTCCGCCCGTGCGTGCACAGCGACAGTACCACGTCGGGCGCCCCCTTGACGTGCAGCACGGGGATGGCCTCGCCGGGGGCGATCCCCAGCGTGGCCATGTACTTGCGCTCGGTGCTGAACGGCCACTGGCGAATGCGGTCGAACCCGGCGCGCGCCCGCCCGTAGTCCCTCCCCTGCCCGGCCAGCCACAGCAGGAGCGCGCCCTCCGTGGGGTTGCCGATCACCCGCGGCCCCTCTCCCTGGTCCGCGCCCAGGTTGGCCGTGCCGTTCACCGCCAGCGCCGCCTCCACCAGAGGGGGCACGCCATCCCCATCCATCCCCAGGTGCACCTCCTGCACGCGCATCTGGTTCATGGTGAGCGTGCCCGTCTTGTCCGAGCAGATGTGCGTGGCGGCTCCGATGGTCTCCGTGGCGTCCAGTCGCCGCACCAGGCAGTTGCTGGCCGTCATCCGCCGCATGCTGTACGCGAGCGAGAGCGTCACGCTCATCGCCAGCCCCTCCGGCACCGCGACCACGACGAGGGTGACGGCGATCATGAAGAAGAGCAGCAGGCTCTGCAGCGCCTCGAACGGCAGCCACGACGCCATGGCCGGCTCGATCACCCGGGCAAAGAGGAGGGTGCCCACCGCGGCGGAGAACAGGAGCAGCCCCGCCGCCGCCAGCGTGCTCCAGGTCTTCCACCCGGCGTCCAGCCACGCGGGCGGCTCGCGGCCGTGGCCCGTCAGCTCGAGGAAGTCGTAGAGGATGGGGAGCCACACGGGGACCAGGGTGATGGCCGTACCCACCAGCAGCGCGCCCGTCACCGTCCACTGCGCGGGGGTCAGCACCAGCTCCGCCGTGAGCGCCGCGCGGGCGATCAGGGCCAGGAAGGTCCCCACCGCGATGGCGAACCCGGCCACGCCGATCCACTTCGACAGGCGTTCGAGCTGCTGGTTGAGCGGGCTCTTCTCGTCCGTGTCCTCCGCAGCCGCGCGGGCGGTGCGGCCGATCTCCGTGGCGTCGCCCACGCTCTGCACGACGAGCGTGCCGCTGCCGTCCGCCACCGTGGTGCCGCGGTAGACGCGGTTGGCTGGATAGGTACCTTCGCCGGCATCCTCGCGCGTGTGGTCCTTTGCGGCCACCAGCTCACCGGTGAGCGAGGATTCGTTCACCTGCAGCGCCACGCTCTCCACCAGCCTGCCGTCCGCCGGCACCTCGTCGCCCTGCGAAAGCACCACCACGTCGCCCGCGACCACATCCCGGCGTGGCACCGTGGTGTACGCGCCGTCGCGCAGCACCTTGACCGGCACGTCGTCGCTGGTCTGGTTCAGCAGGTCGAATTCGGCGTTGGCGCGGTACTCGTTGACGAAGGCGAGCCCCGTGGCCAGCAGCACGGCGATCACGATGCCGATCCCCTCGTAGTACTCGCCGTGAGTGAACCCCACGCCGAACGAGAGCAGCCCGGCGATGATCAGAATTCGGATCACCGGGTCGTCGAACTTTTCCAGGTAGAGCTTCCACCACGGGTCGCGCTCGGGCGGGGTGAGGACGTTCGTCCCGTGCCTGGCACGGCTCTCGACCACCTCGGCAGAGGTCAGTCCAGAGATTGTCACATTGGAGGCTCTGCGGGTGCTGAGCGTTTCCATGGATGCCACGATGCAGAGTTTCTAGAGGAAGGGGAGCGCGCGAATGAGAGTGGACGCGCTCCCCGGGAAAGACGGATTCAGCCGCCCATCACAGGGCGCAGGGTGATCCCTGTCTCTGCCGGGGAGCGTATGTCCGGGCTTCTCGCGGATGGTTCGGTGAGCCGGCACGATTCGACACCGACGGGGGACTGCTTTTCATTGGACCTGGCTCCTTGAACGCATAGGACGGGTGCAGGGGGGCCGGTTTCCGTGGCGATCTTCCGGGGAGGGCCCCATTCTTTCCCCGCTGCATTCATCTGTCGGACACGACCCGGGAAAATTCTCACCGGCTCGATGACAGCCCCTGGTCCCGCGCCGCAAATGCCGAGTCGTGTGGCTCTCTGTTGCTGGCGGGCGGGATCGGGGATCGAGCTTCAAGGGGGGTAGGAGCGAGGAGCAGCGCGTGGGTGGCGCCAGGGGTTCGATCCGTATGGTTTCAAGTCGTGCCCGAATGGCGGCGGCACGGCAAACGGAAAAGGAGACGCAGGCCGAATGTTCTGGCCTGCGTCTCCTCATTGATCCGCTCTTCCGATCCCAGCCCTCAGGTCACCAGCGGACGAGCGCCGCCGCGATCTCCTCCCGCACCCGGGCGTCCTCCTCCACCTCCACCCTCCCTCGCAGCGACTGCCGCGCCCCGCTCACTCCGACGGGCTCCTCCGCTGGTCGCGCCGCCGGCGCACGGCATCCCGCCGGCCCTCGACCTCCGCCACGCTCCGTCCGGGGGCCGGGGACTCGGTCTCGGACTGCGTCAGGTACTCGGCGAACGAGCGAACCGTGGGGTAGCGGAAGAGGACCACCACCGACACCTCCCGGGCGACCCTCCCCGCCAGGCGGCTCCGGAGCCGTGCCAGGAGGAGCGAGTGGCCGCCCAGGTCGAAGAAGTTGTCGTCCAGCCCCACGTCCTCCACGCCCAGCACCTCCCGCCACGCCTCCGTGACGACCCTTTCCACGTCGTTGCGGGGAAGCGCGCTCCGCGGCTCACCGGCGGCGCGGCGCGCGTCGGGAGCGGGGAGCGCGCGGCGGTCCACCTTGCCGTTGCGGGTCAGCGGGAGCGCGTCCACGACGACGAAGGCGGCGGGGACCATGTACCCGGGCAGCTCTTCCCGCAGCGCGCTCCGCAGCTCCGCGGCCTGCACCGCGCCTCCTTCCGCGGGCACCATGTACGCCACCAGGCGAGGGTCCCCCGGCGAATCCTCGCGGGCGACGACCACTACCTCCTCCACCCCCGGACACCGGCTCAGCGCGGCCTCGACCTCCCCCGGCTCCACGCGGAAGCCCCGGATCTTTACCTGCTGGTCGGCCCGTCCCAGGAATTCGAGCGTCCCGTCGGGGAGCCAGCGGACGCGGTCCCCCGTGCGGTACACCCGCGCGCCCGGGTCCGCCCTGAAGGGGTCGGGGAGGAACCGCTCCGCCGTCAGCGCCGGCCGGCCCAGGTACCCCCTCGCCACCCCTGCCCCGCCGACGTACAGCTCCCCGGGGATGCCGATGGCGGCGGGCTCCCCCCGCGAATCCAGCACGTACGCCTGGACCCCCCGCAGCGGCCGGCCGATGGGGACGTGGCGGAGGGAGTCCGCGCCGTCCCGACCCGCGGCGGCGAGGTCGCAGAGCGTCGCCACGACCGTGGTCTCCGTGGGGCCGTAGGTGTTGACCAGCCGCACCCGGTCGCCGAACAGCTCCCGCCAGGCGCGCAGCCGCTCCGGCAGGGCCCGCTCGCCGCCGATGATGGCCAGGCGCAACCCCTCCGGGAGCGCCGGCCGCTCCCGAGGATCCGTCCCGGACAGCTCCGCGACCAGCTCGTGCCAGTAGGCGGTGGGAAGGTCGAGGACGGTGATCCCCCACGCCCGGCACGCCTCCACGAAGGCCGCCGCCGAGTCCAGCATCTCCTCGGTGCGCAGCACCAGCCGGGCGCCGGAGACCAGGGCGGGCCAGATCTCCTCGGCGCTCGCGTCGAAGGCGACGGAGGCGAACTGGAGCACGCGGTCCTCCGGGCCGATCCCGTACGCCTCGCGCGCCACCGCGGTGTACCCCGAGAGCGCCGCGTGGGAGACCACCACGCCCTTGGGCTTGCCGCTGGAGCCCGAGGTGTAGACGACGTAGGCCGCGTTCTGCGGGAGCACCGCGGCCCCGGGCACGTCCTCGGGCGCGGCCTCGATCCGCTCCCGGTCGGCGTCCAGGAAGACCACGTCGGCCGTGGCCGACCCCGGGAGGCCGGCGAAGAGGCGCTCCTGCGTGAGGAGGAGGGCGACCGCGGAGTCCTCCACGAGGTAGGCCAGACGTTCGCGGGGGTAGGACGGGTCCAGGGGGACGTAGGCGCCGCCCGCCTCGAGGATGCCCAGGAGCGCCACGATGGTCTCGGGGCTCCGCTCCACGCACACGCCCACCCGCACCTCCGGCCCCACGCCGCGCCCGCGCAGGTAGCGGGCGAGTGCGCCGCTGCGGCGCCGCAGCTCGCCGTACGTCAGGGTCTGCTCCCCGGAGACGAGCGCGACCGCGTGCGGCGTGAGCTCCGCCCGCTCGCCGAACCGCTCATGGACGGGGGGCTCGGCCGGCTCGCCGCCGGAGGGTGGGTTCCAGCCGTACAGCACCCGGACCCGCTCCTCCGGGGTGATCAGCGGAAGCTCCGAGACGCGCCGCTCCGGGTGCTCCGCGACTCCCCGCAGGAGCGTCACGAAGCGGTCGGTGAGCCGGACGATGCTGGCCCGGTCGAAGAGGTCGGTGCTGTATTCCCACCCGCCGAAGATCCGCTGCTCCGCGTCCATCAGCGTGAGGGAGAGGTCGAGCTTGGAGGTGTCGTGCGTGGCCTCCAGCGGGTGCATGCGCACCCCGGCGAGAGCGGCGTCGCCCCGGGGCACGTTCTGCACCGCGAGCAGCACCTGGTAGAGCGGGTTGTAGCTGAGGCTCCGCTCGATCTTGAGGTCCTCGACCAGGCGCTCGAAGGCAAGGTCCTGGTTGGCGAAGTCGTCGAGGACCGCGTCGCGTACGCGCGCCACCAGCTCGCGGAACGAAGGATCGCCCGAAAGGTCCACCCGCAGGGCGAGGGTGTTGGCGAACAGCCCCACCAGCTCCTCCAGCTCGGGTCGGGTGCGGTTCGCGATGGGGGAGCCCACCACCACGTCGTCCTCCCCCGTGTAGCGCGCCAGCAGCGCGGCCAGCGCCCCCAGCAGCACCATGAACAGCGTGGCGCCTTCCCGCTGGGCCAGGCGGTGAAGGTGGGGGGACAGCTCCGCCGAAACGGAGAAGTCGTATGTGGCCCCGCGGTACGTCTGCTCCGCCGGCCGGGGACGGTCGGTGGGGAGCTCCAGCAGCGTGGGGGCGCCACGCAGCCGCTCCCGCCAGTAGGCGGCCTGCCGCTCCAGGGCTCCTCCCGCCAGCGTCTCCTGCTGCCACACTGCGAAGTCGCCGTACTGCAGCCGCAGCGGCTCCAGGGGGGAGGGGAGCCCCTGCCGGAACGCCTCGTAGAGCTTGCCGAGCTCGCGGAAGAAGATTCCCAGCGACCACCCGTCCGTGACGATGTGGTGGGTGGGGATGAGCAGCGCGTGGTCGGCGTCCGCCAGCCGCACCAGGAGGGGACGGAGGAGCGGACCGGCCGCCAGGTCGAAGGGCGCGCGCGCGGCCCCGTCCACCACCCGCTTCAGCTCGCGCATCCGCGCATCCTCGGCGAGGCGCGACAGGTCGCACGTCTGCATGGGGACGCGGAGGTCCTCCCGCACCCGCTGCACCGGCTCCCCGTCCACCTCCGGGAAGACGGTCCGCAGCGACTCGTGCCGGCGGACGATCTCGCCCAGCGCGCGGTCCAGCGCCGCCGCGTCCAGCTCGCCGGTGACGCGCTGGCTGAAGACGTCGTTGTAGATGCGGTTCCCCGGCTGGAGCTGCTCCAGGAACCAGAGGCGCTTCTGCGCGAAGGTGAGCGGGACCTTCTGCCCCGGCGCCCGGAGCGGGATGGTGCCGGTCACGGCCGCCTCGATCCCCGCCTCCTCGAGAAGGGCGGCGAGCAGCTCCAGGTCGTCGGCGGAGAGCCCCCCCGCCAGCAGATGCCCGCTCATTCGGCGCCTCCCGCGGCGGACGTGGTCCGGAGCGCCTGCCGCCGCGCCTCGGAAGAAAGGGAGCGGATACGGAGTACCATGGCCGCCACCCGCTCGGTCTGGCCGGGGGTGGCCTCCGCCGCGACCATCCCGCGGGCCATTCCCTCCACCGTGGGAGCCTGGAAGAGCAGGCGGATGGACGCTTCCAGCTTGAGCATCCCGAGCCGGGATACGAGCTGGGTGGCGAGCAGAGAGTGGCCGCCCAGATCGAAGAAGCTGTCACGGATTCCCACGCGCTCCACGCGGAGCACCTCGGCCCACACCCCGGCGAGGACGTCCTCCAGCGCCGTCTTCGGCGGCTCGTACGCCCGCTCGGGACCGGCGCCGGGCGGGGGGAGGGCCCGGCGGTCCACCTTGCCGGTGGGGGTGAGGGGGAGGGCCTCCAGGAAAACGAACGCCGCTGGGACCATGTGCTCCGGGAGCGTGGCGCGCAGCTCCTGGCGGAGGTCGGCCGCGGCGGCGTTCCCGTCCACGACCACGTACGCCACCAGGCGCGCTCCCCCGGCGGGGTCTTCCGCGGGGACGACGGCCGCCGCTCTCACCCCCGGTAGCGCGGCGAGCCGCGCCTCGGTCTCACCGGGCTCCACCCGGAAGCCGCGCACCTTGACCTGCCGGTCGGTGCGCCCGAGGAACTCCAGGACGCCTCCCTGGAGCCACCTGGCCCGGTCGCCGGTCCGGTACAGGCGGGCGCCGGGCGCGCCGCCGAACGGGTCGGGCACGAACTTCTCCGACGTCAGCTCCGGGCGGCCCAGGTAGCCGCGCCCCACCCCTGCCCCGCCGACGAGCAGCTCGCCCGGGACGCCGAGCGGCGCCGGCCCGCCCGCCCGGTCGCACACGTACAGCCTCGCGCCGGCGAGCGGCGAGCCGACCATCTCCCGCTCCGGCACTACGGACGCAGGATGGGCGGCGCAGACGATGGTGGCCTCCGTGGGACCGTACAGCACCCACGGCTCCGCCGCGGGAAAAGCTTCCCGCATCTCCCGCAGAAGGGAGGGAGGGACGGCGTCCCCTCCCACGAACACCCGCCGCATCCGGGGGAGGACCCCGTGCGGGGTGGCCCTCACCTGCTGCACCAGCTGCCGCATCAGGGCGGGGACGGCGTGCAGCAGGGTCGCGCCCGCCAGCTCCTCCACCAGGGCGTCCACGTTTACCACCCGCTCGCGCGGGACCATGCGGATGGCGGCCCCGGCCAGCAGCGGGGCGAGCGCCTCGAAGAGCCAGATGTCGAAGGCGTGGCTCGCCAGCACCGGCATCTCGTCGCCGGGGCCGAAGCCGAAGGCGTCCGCCGCGGAGCGCAGGGTGTGGGCGGCACCGCGGTGCGTCACGCACACGGCCTTGGGCGTGCCCGTGCTTCCCGAGGTGTGGATCAGGTAGGCCAGGCTCTCCGGGTGGGGCGGCGCGGCGGGGAGCTCCGCGGCCTCGCGGGTGATCCCCTCCCACCCCGCGTCCAGCGCCAGCGTCTCCACCCCGTGGGCAGCCAGCCCCGCGGCGAGGTGGGCCTGCGTCAGCAGCAGCGCCGCGGACGTGTCCGCGAGCGCCCAGGCGAGCCGCTCCGTGGGGTGCGACGGGTCCAGCGGAACGTAGGCGGCGCCCGCCCGGAGCACCCCCAGCACCGCCACCGGCAGCTGTGGCGAGGGGTCCATGCAGATCCCCACGCGCGCCTCGGGCCCGATCCCGCGCGCGCGCAGGTGGCGGGCCAGGACACGGGAGCGCCGCTCCAGCTCGCCGTAGCTCACACGGTCGGCGCCGCACAGCACGGCCGGGGCGTCCGGCGTGCGCTCCGCCTGCCGTGCGAAGCGCTCGTGCACGCACTCCGCGGGGAGCTCCAGCGCCGTGCCGCTCCACTCCTCCAGCAGGAGGCGGCGCTCCGCTCCGTCCAGCAGCGGGATCTCCGAGATGCGCGAGTCCGGCGCCGCGGCGATCCCCCGCAGCAGCGCCTGGAAGTGCGCCGCCATGCGCTCCGCGGTGGCCCGGTCGAACAGGTCCACGGCGTACTCCAGCGCTCCCCGCAGCCCCTCCGGCTCCTCCCGCAGCTCCACCTCCAGGTCGAAGCGCGCCGTGCGCGTTCCCGTGCCCGCGAAGGAGGACTCCACCCCCTCCAGGGCGAGGCCACCCGCCCCGGCGCCGCCCTGCACGGCGAACATCACCTGGAAGACGGGGGTGTGGCTCAGGCTCCGCTCCGGCTGCAGCTCCTCCACCAGCCGGTCGAAGGGAAGATGCTGGTGCGAGTAGGCGCCCAGCAGCGCCTCGCGCACCCGGCCGAGCAGGACGCGGAAGTCCGGGTCGCCGCCCACGTCGGCGCGGATGGCGAGGGTGTTGACGAAGAGCCCCACCAGCCCCTCCAGCTCGGGGCGCGTCCGCCCGGCGACCGGGGTCCCCACCACCACGTCGTCCTCCCCGGAGTAGCGGGAAAGGAAGAGATGGAACGCCGCCATCAGCGTCATGAAGAGCGTGGCCCCCTCCGCGCGTCCCACCTCGCGCAGACGGGCGGTGTCCGCGGCGTCCAGGGCCAGCGGCAGCGACGCGCCCCGGTGCGTGGGGACCGGCGGGCGGGGACGGTCGGTGGGGAGCTCCAGCAGCGGAGGCGTGCCGCGCAGCGCCTCGCGCCAGAACTCCATCTCGTCCTCCCCTGCCGCGCCCCCGCCGCGCTGCCAGGCCGCGAAGTCGGCGTACTGCAGGGCGAGCGCGGGAAGCGGCGGCGGCGCCCCCGCGAGCGAGGCCGCGTACAGCGCCGAGATCTCGCGGAACAGGATCCCCAGCGACCACCCGTCGGTGACGATGTGGTGCATCGCCAGCAGCAGGACGTGATCCTCCGCCCCCAGCCGCAGCAGCCGCGCGCGGAACAGGGGGCCGGCCGCCAGGTCGAAGGGACGGTCCGCTTCCTCCGCCGCCAGCCGCCGCGCTTCGCGCTCGCGCTCCGGCGCCGGGAGCGACGCCAGGTCGGCGAGGGGGAGGATGAACGCCGCCGGGGGTGCCACCACCTGCACCGGCTCCTCGCCGAGGGTGGTGAAGGTGGTGCGCAGCGAGCCGTGCCGCCGCACGACCTCGTCCAGCGCCCGCTCCAGCAGGCCGGCGCGGAGCGGCCCCCGCAGGTGGAGCGGGGCCGCGACCGTGTACGCCGGGCTCCCCGGCTCCATCCGGTCCAGGAACCAGAGCCGCTGCTGGGCGAAGGAGAGCGGAAAGGTCCGGGCCTCGGCCGCCCGCCGGCGGAGGATCTCGGCCAGGAGCCGCCGCCGCTCGGCCGCCGACTCTTCGGGGAGGATGGTGCTCATGGCTCGCGGTCGTCGTCGGAGGTGAGGTCTGCGAGCAGTCGCTCGACTTCGTCGTCGGAGAGCTGGTCGATGCGATCGAGGAGCTTCGCCTCCACGCCGGCGGCGGAAGCCCCGATGTCGGGCGGCGCGGCTTCCGGCGAAGACTCGCGGGCGCGGAGCGCTTCGGCCTGCCCCGCGACCGTGGGGCTTTCGAAGACGAGGCGCAGGGGAAGGTCGCGGCCGAGCGCCCGGCGGACGCGGGACACGACCTGCGTCGCCAGCAGGGAGTGCCCGCCGAGCGCGAAGAAGTCGTCGTGGACTCCCACGCGCTCCACCCGGAGCACCTCCTCCCACACCCGCGCCAGCGCTTCCTCCTCCGGGGTGCAAGGGGCCACGTACTCCGCCCCGCTCCCTTCCGGCGCGGGGAGGGCCCGGCGGTCGATCTTGCCGTTGGGGGTGAGCGGGAGCCGCTCCAGCAGCACGATCGCGGCCGGCACCATGTACTCCGGCAGCCGCCCGGCGAGGAAGGCGCGCACCTCGGAGGCCGGGGGAACCTCCTCCGGCGCCCCCACCAGGTAGCCCACCAGGCGCCGGCCGCCCGGCGCGTCCTCCCGCACCGCCACCGCGGCCTCCCGCGCCCCCGGCACCTGCCGCAGCGCCGCCTCCACCTCCCCCGGCTCGATCCGGTAGCCGCGGATCTTCACCTGCTGGTCCATGCGGCCCAGGTACTCCAGCTCCCCGCTCTCCCGCCGTCGCGCCAGGTCGCCGCTGCGGTACAGGCGAGCGCCGGGGCCGCCGGCGGGGTCGCAGACGAAGCGCTCGGCGGTGAGCTCCGGCCGGCCCAGGTAGCCCCGCGCCACCCCCGCTCCGCCCACGCAGATCTCCCCGGGCACGCCGGTCGGCACCGGGCGGAGCCGGCGGTCGAGGAGCTGCAGGGCGAGGTCGGGGATCGGCTCCCCGATGGGGCTCGCGGCTCCACCCTCCACGTCCGCGCGCGTGATGGGGCGGTAGGTGACGTGCACGGTGGTCTCGGTGATCCCGTACATGTTCACCAGCCGCGGCCCGTCCTCCCCGTGGCGCTCCATCCAGGAACGCAGCGATCCCGGCTCCAGCGCCTCCCCGCCGAAGATCACCAGCCGGAGCGCCAGCCCGCTCGAAGCGCCCCGCGCCTCGTCCACCCGGGCCAGCGGCTGGAAGGCGGATGGGGTCTGGTTGAGCACCGTTACCCCCTCGGCGCGGAGCAGGTCGTGGAACGCCTCCGGCGAGCGCGCCACCCAGTGGGGCACCACCACCAGGCGCCCGCCGTGAAGGAGCGCCCCCCACATCTCCCACACCGAGAAGTCGAACGCTGCGGAGTGGAAGAGTGTCCACACGTCCCCCGGCCCGAAGCCGAACCAGGGATCGGTGGCGCGGAACAGGCGCAGCACGTTGCGGTGCTCCACCAGCACGCCCTTGGGACGCCCGGTGGAGCCCGAGGTGTAGATGACGTAGGCCAGGCTTTCCGGGCCGGCGCCCGACGGGGGGTCGTGCCGGGGCGCCTGCGCGATGCGCGGCCCGTCGGCGTCCAGGCAGAGCACCTCGGCGCCGTGCGGTGGGAGGGCGGCGCGGAGCGCCTCCCGGGTGAGCAGCACCGGGACGGCGGAATCCTCCAGCAGGAACGCCAGGCGCTCGGGCGGGTGGCCGGCGTCCAGCGGCACGTAGGCGCCTCCCGCCTTGAGGACGCCCAGGAGCGCGACCACCAGCTCCACCCCGCGCTCCAGGCACACGCCCACCGGCACCTCGGGGCCCACGCCGAGACCCCGCAAGGTGTGGGCGACCTGGTTGGCCCGCTGGTTCAGCTCGGCGTACGTCAGCGACTCGCCCTCGCAGACCACCGCCACCGTCCCGGGAGCGCGCGCGGCCCACGCCTGGAACCGCTCGTGGACGCACCCCTCCGGCGGGATCGACATCCGGGGGGAGAGGCCGGCCTCCAGCTGCCTCCGCTCCTCTTCCGCGAGCAGCGGGAGGGCGCCCAGGGGTCCGTCCGGCGCGGCGGCCAGCCCGCCCAGGAGCACGCGCAGGTGGCCCAGCAACCGCTCCACGGCCGCGGGCTCGAAGCGGGCCACGCGGAACTGCGCCCGGAGGAGCATCCGCTCCCCCGGGAGCGCCACCAGCGTGATGGGATAGCTCCCCTGCTCCTCGCCGTCGGCGATCCTCACCTCCAGGCGGCGCCTCCCTCCTCCCGAGGGAGGGTCCACCGGGTAGTTCTCGAAGACGAGCAGGCTCTCGAAGAGCGGCTGCCCGGCGGGCACCCCGCTCCACTGCTGCACCTGCACCAGCGGCGTGTGCTCGTGCTCGCGGGCGGCCACCTGGGCCGCCTGGAGCTCCGCCAGCCAGGCGCGGACGGACTCCTCCGCCGGGGTACGCACGCGCACCGGGACGGTGTTGATGAACAGACCCACCATCTCCTCCATCCCGGCGAGCTCCGCGGGGCGCCCCGAGACGGTGGTCCCGAAGACCACGTCCTCCTCGCCCGAGTAGCGGGCGAGGAGGAGCGCCCACGCCCCCTGCATCACGGTGTTCGGCGTGAGCCCCTCCCGCCGGGCCAGCTCCTGCAGCGCCCCGGTTCCGTCCGGGTCCAGCAGGAGGTCTCGCCGCGCGTAGCCGTGGCCCTGCTCTCCCGCGCCGCGGTCGATCCCGAAGGGGGTGGACGCGACGAAGCCCGCCAGGGTGGCCCGCCAGAAGCGCTCCGCCTCGGCGGGGTCGCGCCGCTCCAGCCAGGCGATGTAGTCTCGGTACGGGCGGACCGGGCCAGGGGCGGGCTCCTCCCCGGCGCGGAACGCCTGGTACCCGGCCATCACCTCGCGGAACACCAGCGGCAGGCTCCATCCGTCCAGCACCATCTGGTGGAAGGTCCAGACGCAGCGGTGGGCTTCCTCGCCGGTGCGGAAGACGGCCAGGCGCATGAGCGGGGCTTGCGCCGGGTCGAAGCCCAGCGCCCGGTCGCTCCGCAGCCAGGCCCCGGCGCGAATCTCCCGCTCCTCCTCCGCGAGCCCGCGCCAGTCCTCCCGCCGGACGGGGAGCCGCACCCCGCGCCTCACCACCTGCACCGGCCGGTCCACTCCTTCCCACAGGAAGGCGCTCCGCAGCGCCGCGTGGCGGTCCAGCACCGCCTGCCAGGCCCGCTCCCACGCCCCCACGTCCAGCTCGCCCCGCAGCTCCAGGCTGAACTGCGCGACGTAGTCGCCCTCGCCCGGCGCGTAGAGGGTGTGGAAGAGCATCCCCTCCTGCATGGGGGAGAGCCGGTACGCGTCCTCCACCTCGCGGTCGCCCCCGAGGAGCCGGTCCAGCGCCTCCTGCCCCAGCCCGGCCAGCGGGAAGTCGGAGGGGGTGTGGCCGCCCGCGCCGGGCGAGGTGCAGTGGGCGATCAGCGTCCGCAGCTCCTCGACCCATCCTTCGGCGAGCGCCCGCACCGCGTCCTCGCTGGCGCCCGCGCCGTCGAAGCCCCAGCTCGCGCGCAGCCTGCCGCCGCTCACCACCGCGTTCACGTCGAGCAGGTGGGTGCGGGGGACGTCGGGGCCCGCCTGCGCCCCCCCGCTCTCCGGCGCCGCGGCGAAGACGGCGCCGTCGGACGCGGACCCGTCGAACCGCCCCAGGTAGTTGAAGCTGACGGCGGGCCGCGGGAGGGCGGCCATCCGCGCGCGAAGCTCCGGACCGGGGCTCAGCCAGCGCAGGACGCCGAAGCCGATCCCACGTTCCGGCACCGCGCGGAGCGCCTCCTTGACGCGCTTCAGCTGCGCCCCCGGGGAGTCGTCCTCGCCCAGCTCCAGCAGGACGGGGCAGGTGGTGGTGAACCAGCCGACCGTGCGCGACAGGTCCACCCCCGCGAACAGCTCCTCCCGCCCGTGCCCTTCCATCTCCACCAGGATGCGCCGCTCACCGGTCCGCCGCGCGAAGGCGCGCGCCAGCGCGGCGAGGAGCACGTCGCCCACCTGCGTCCGGTACGCTCCCTGGACCTCGCCCAGGAGGGCACCCGTCTCGGTCGGCGACAGCTCCACGGACACCCGCCCCGCGGTCCCGAGCGTCCCCGGCTCCGCCCCCAGCTCCGCGGGGAGGGGCGGGAGCCGCTCCGGGAGGAGCCCGGTCCAGAAGTCCGCCTCCCGGAGCAGCTCCGGCGACGCCGCGTGCTCGGCGAGGCGGCGGGCCCACTCCTGGAAGGAGCTGCTGCGGGGCGGGAGCCGGACGGCTTCGCCTTGCGCGGCCTGCTCGTACGCCGCCTGGAGGTCGTCCAGGAGGATGCGCCAGGAGACCGCGTCGACCACCAGGTGGTGGGCCGCCAGCAGCAGGCGCTGCTCCCCCGCGCCGCACTCGAAGAGCACCGCGCGGAAGAGCGGGCCGCGCTCCAGCACCAGGCTCCGCTGGGCGCGCGCCGCCGCACGCTCGAGCACCGCGGTCCTCTGCGCCTCCGCCACTCCCGCCAGCTCCACGTGGACGAAGGGGACGCGCGCCCCCGGCTCCGCGTATGCCTGCTCCCACGTCCCGTCCCGCCGCGTGAAGCGCAGGCGCAGCGCGTCGTGGTGGGCGAGGAGCGCCGCCACGGCCCGCCGGGCAGCGCCCGGCTCCAGCCGGACGCGCGGCGCCAGGAGCATCGACAGGTTCCAGTGGTGCCGGTCGGGGACCGGCTCCGCGAAGAACCAGCGCTGGATGGGCGTCAGCTCCACCCGACCCGACGCCGGGCCGCGCTCCGCCGCCCCGGCGGTCGCGATCTCCGCCACCCGGGCCAGCGCCGCGATGGTGCGGTGCTCGAAGATCTGCCGCGGGGTGATTCGCACCCCTTCCTGCCGTGCGCGCGCGACGATCTGGATGGACAGGATGGAGTCTCCGCCCGCCTCGAAGAAGCTGTCGTGCACTCCGATGCGCTCCGTTTTCAGCACCGCGGACCACACCCGCGCCAGGAGCTCCTCCACGGGGCCGGAGGGCGGGGCGTGCTCCCGGGCGGGCGCCGCCCGGCCGGGGTCGGGCAGCGCCCGGCGGTCGGTCTTGCCGTGCGGGGTGAGCGGAAGGTCCGGGAGGAAGACGAACCAGGACGGGACCATGTACGCCGGGAGCGCCCGCTCCAGGTGCGCCCGCAGGTCGCCCGCCGCGACCCGGCAGGCCGGGTCCCCGGTGCCGTGCAGCCCGTCCGGGCCGGCCTGGTACCCTGCCGCGGGGACCACGTACGCGGCGAGCCGCCGGCCGCCGTCGTCGTCCACGTTCCTCGCCACCACCGCCGCCTCGCGGACGGCCGGGTGGTCGGCCAGGGCGGCCTCGATCTCCGCCGGCTCGATGCGGAAGCCGCGCACCTTGACCTGCTGGTCGATGCGGCCCAGGAACTCCAGGTTGCCGTCCGCCAGCCAGCGCACCCGGTCGCCCGTGCGGTACAGCCGCGCGCCCGGCTCCCCGCCGAAGGGATCGGGGACGAAGCGCTCCGCCGTCGGCGCGGGCCGGCCCAGGTACCCGCGGGCGACACCCTCCCCGCCCACGAACAGCTCCCCCGGGACCCCCGCCGGCGCGGGCTGCCCCGCCCGGTCCAGCACGTACAGGCGCGCGTTCCCCGTGGGGGCGCCCACCGGGAGGTTGCTCCAGCGCGCCCCGTCGTCGCCCGCCTCCAGCCGCAGCGTGGCGGAGGTGCAGGCGGTTTCCGTGAGACCGAAGACGTGCACCAGCGGCACGCCCAGCCCCGCCCACTCCGCCAGGCGCTCGGGGAGGACCCGCTCGCCCCCCACGATGACGAAGCGCACCGGCGCCGGCAGCCGCATCCCGCCGCGGGCCACCTGGTGCACCCACTCGTGCCAGTACGCGGTGGGGAGCTCGAAGCCGGTGACGCCGTGTCGGGCGACGACGCGCAGCAGCTCGGACGGGAGGAGCATGTCGTCGCGGGAAAGGACGACGCCCGCGCCCGCCAGCCAGGTGGGGAACAGCTCCTCCACCACCACGTCGAAGCCGGGCGAGGCGAACTGCAGGATGCGGTCGTCGGCGCGGAGCCCCAGCCGCTCCGCCATGTCCGTGGCGTAGTTGACCACGGCCCGGTGCGGGACCGCCACGCCCTTGGGGCGGCCGGTGGAGCCGGAGGTGTAGATGACGTACGCCAGCCCTTCCGGGTCGACCCCGCTCTCCGGCTCCCCGGCGCTCTCCGCGGCGATCCGCTCCCGCTCCGCGTCGAGCAGGACCGGCTCCGCCTGCGAGGCCGGGAGGCGCTCCGCGAGCCCCGCGCGGGTGAGGACGAGCCGCGCCCCGGAGTCGCGGAGGATCCAGCCCAGCCGCTCCGCCGGGTAGGAGGGATCCAGGGGAACGTAGGCGCCGCCCGCCTTGAGGACGGCGAGGATCGCCGCGACCATGTCGAGCGAGCGCTCCAGGCAGATGGCCACCCGGGTCTCCGGCCCCACGCCGCGCCCGCGCAGGTGGCGGGCGAGCCGGTTGGCGGCGCGGTCCAGCTCCGCGAAGCTCAGCCGCCCCTCGTCGCCCAGCGCCGCCGGGGCGTCCGGAGTGCGCGCCGCCCGCAGGGCGAAGAGCCGGTGCAGGCACAGGTCGCGGGGGAAGGGCCGCGCCGTGGCGTTCCATTCCTCCACCACCCGCCCGCGCTCCCCCGCGGCGAGGAGCGGGACTTCGGCGACGGGGCGGCCGGGACCGGCGGCCATCTCACCCAGGATGGTCTCCAGGTGGTCCAGCATCCGCTCCATGGCCGCGTCGTCGAAGCGGGTCCGCGCGTACTCCAGGCGCAGGTACAGCTCTTCCCCCGGGAGCACGCCCAGGGTGACCGGGTCGCCGGACTGCTCGAAGCCGTCGCGGGCGCGCACCCGCAGGCGGCGCTCCCCCGGCTCGCCCGCCGTGCCGGGCACGGGGTAGTTGTTGAAGGCGAAGATGCTCTCGAAAAGGGGCCGCCCCGCGGGTACCCCGCTCCACTTCTGCACCTGCACCAGCGGGGTGTACTCGTACTCCCGCAGCTCCGCGTGCCGCTCCTGGATCCCTCCCAGCCACTCCAGCACCGTGGCCGCCGCCGGGACGCGCACCCGCACGGGGAGCGTGTTGATGAAGATGCCGACGATCTCCTCCACTCCCTCGATCTCCCCGGGGCGCCCCGAGACGGTGGCGCCGAAGAGCACGTCGTCCTCGCCGGAGTAGCGCGACAGCAGGAGCGCCCAGGCGCCCTGCATGGCGGTGTTCAGCGTCAGCCTCTCGCGCCGGGCGAGCTCGCGGAGCCGCCCGGTGACCCCGGCCGGCAGGCGCCGCTCGGTGCGGCCGTAGCGGGCCGGCTCCCGCCCCGCGGGGCGGTCGATCCCGAAGGGGGTGGGGGTGTCGAAGCCGGCCAGGGCCTGCCGCCAGAACGTTTCGGCGCGGGCGAGATCCTGCCGCTTCAGCCAGGCGACGTAGTCGCGGAAGGGGCGCGCCGGCGCGAGCCGCGCGGCGGTGCCGGCGCAAAAGGACTCGTACAGCACGCCCAGGTCGCGGAACACCAGCGGCAGGCTCCACCCGTCGATGGTCAGGTGGTGGTGCGTCCACACCAGCGTGTGCCGGTCGTCCGCCACCCGGAAGAGCGCCAGGCGCAGCAGCGGGGCGGCGGACAGGTCGAAGCCGCGCGCCCGGTCGCCCTGCAGGTACGCGGCGAGCCTGTCCGCCCTCTCCGCCCGGGGCACCCCGCGCCAGTCCTCCTCCGCCTGCGGGAGGATCGCCCGCTTCTCCACCACCTGCAGCGGCGCGCCGGTCCCCTCCCACACGAAGCGCGTCCGCAGCGCCGCGTGGCGGTCCACGATCGTCTGCCACGCGCGCCGCCACGCTTCCGCGTCCAGCTCGCCCTCCGCGTCGAAGACGAACTGCGCGACGTAGTCGCCGCCGCCCGGCGCGTACAGCGAGTGGAAGAGCATCCCCTCCTGCATGGGCGAGAGCGGGTACGCGTCCTCGATCTCCCGCCCGCTCCCGAAGAGGGCGTCGAGCTGCCCCTGCGACAGCGCGGCGAGGGGAAAGTCGGAGGGGGTGTAGCCGCCCGCCTCTTCCAGGGCGCAGTGGGCGACCAGCCCCCGCAGCTCGGCGACGAAGCCCTCCACCAGCGACTCCACCGTCGCGCGCCGGTGCAGGGCGCGGCTGAAGCTCCACGCCAGGTGCAGCCGGCCGCCCTCGACCATGCCGCTCACCTCGAAGAGGTGGCTGCGCCCGCTTCCCGGCGCGGCGGCGGGTCCCGTGCGCTCCCTGCCCAGCGAGAAGAAGGCGCCGCCCGAGACGGTCCCGTCGAACTGCCCCAGGTAGTTGAAGCTGAGCTGCGCGGGCGGCAGAGCGGACAGCTCCTCGCACCCGGCGAGGTGGAGAAGAGCGCCGTGGCCGATCCCCCGGTTCGGCACCTGCCGCAGCTGCTCCTTGACCCGCTTCAGGTCGGCTCCTCCGGGCTCGCCCCGCACCTCCAGGAGCGCGGGATGGACGGTGGTGAACCACCCCACGGTCCGCGACAGGTCCACGTCCGCGAACAGCTCTTCACGGCCGTGCCCCTCCAGGTCCACCAGCAGCCGGTCCTCCCCCGTCCAGCGGCGGAGGGCGCGCGCGAGCGCGCAGAGCAGCAGGTCGTTGATCTGCGTCCGGTAGGCCCGGGGGGCCTCCTGCAGCAGCCCCCGCGTCTCCTGCTCCGTGAGCGCGGCGGCGACGCGGTCCTCGTCCGCCTCCCCGTTCTCCCCGCCGGGAAAGTCCACCGGGAGCGGGGCCACGCTCCTCCGGGCCGCGTCCGTCCAGTACTCCCGCTCGGCGTCGAAGCCGCCGCCGCGGGCGTGCTCCGCCAGGCGCGCCGCCCACCGCCCGAACGAGGTGGTCTTCGGCGGCAGCGCGACGGCCCGGCCGTGCGCGAGCTGCTCGTACACGGCCTCCAGGTCCTCCAGCAGGATGCGCCAGGAGACGCCGTCGACCACGAGGTGGTGCACCACCAGAAGCAGCCGCTGGCCGTCCTCCCCCAGCTCCAGGAGCCCCGCCCGCGAAACCGGGCCGGCCGCGAGGTCCAGGCTCCCGTGCAGCCCGGCGCCCGCCCGCTCGACCTGCGCCGCGCGCTCCCGCCCGGCGACGCCCGCGAGGTCGATGCGCACGAGCGGCAGGGCGGCTCCCGCCTCGGCGTACGCCTGCGTCCACCCCTCCCCGTCCGGGACGAAGCGCATGCGCAGCGCGTCGTGGTGTCCGGCGAGCGCGCGGAGTGCCGCTTCCAGCACGGCGGCGTCGAGCGTTGCCCGCGGACGCAGCAGGAACGCCATGTTCCAGTGGTCCCTCGCCTCCACCTCCCGCGCGAAGAACCACCGCTGGACCGGGGTCAGCTCCACCACGCCCCGCGCTTCGTCGGGCTCCGGGGCCGATGCTCCGGTCGCCTGCGCCACGCGCGCCAGGGCGGCGACGGTCTGCTGCTCGAAGAGCTGCCGCGGCGTCACCACCAGCCCGGCGCGCCGCGCCCGCGCCACCACCTGGATGGAAAGGATGCTGTCGCCGCCCAGCTCGAAGAAGTTTTCCTCCACGCCCACGCGCTCCAGGCGCAACGTCTCCGCCCAGACGCGCGCCAGCGACTTCTCCACCGCGGTGCGCGGCGCGACGTACGCGTCCTCCGCCGCGGTGCGATCCGGCTCCGGGAGGGCCCGCCGATCCACCTTGCCGTTCCGCGTCAGCGGCAGCCGCTGCAGGGCGACGAAGGCGGCGGGCACCATGTGCTCCGGCAAGTGCTTCCGCAGGTGCTCCCGCAGCTCCGCCGCGGGCGGCGCCGGGTCGTCCGCGACGACGTAGCCCACCAGCCGCCGGTCCGTCCCTTCGCCGCGCACCGCCACGGCGGCCTCCCGCACGCGGGGGTGGTCCCGCAGCGCCGCCTCGATCTCGCCCGGCTCGATGCGGAAGCCTCGCACCTTGACCTGCGCGTCCATCCGCCCCAGGTACTCCAGCACGCCCTCCTCCGTCCACCGCGCCCGGTCTCCCGTGCGGTACAGGCGTGCGCCCGGCTCGCCGAAGGGGTCGGGGACGAACCTCTCGGCGGTCAGCTCCGGACGGCCCAGGTAGCCGCGGGCCACGGCGGGCCCGCCCACGTGCAGCTCACCCGGCGCCCCGACGGCCGCCGCGTCCAGCCAGCGGTCCAGCACGTACACCCTGCGGTCCCCCACCGGCCTGCCGATGGGCAGCGACGCCCCGCCGAAGCTCCGCGGCACGACGTGGCAGGCGCTGAAAACGGTGCACTCGGAGGGGCCGTACCCGTTGACGACGGAGAGCCCCGGGTGCAGCTCCAGGGCGCGGCGCACGTGGGCCGGCGACACCGCTTCGCCGCCCACCATGACCTGCGACACGCCCGCCAGCGCCTCGGGGAAGGCGTCCACCAGCAGGTTGAAGAAGGCCGAGGGGAGCCACAGCGTGGTCACCCCGTGCGCGCGCACCTGACGCCCCAGCTCCTCCGGCTCCGGCGTCCGTCCGGGGTAGAGCACGCACGTCCCCCCGGTGAGCAGCGCGGGCCACAGCTCCAGCGTGAGCGCGTCCCAGGAGATGGAGGAGTGCTGCAGGAACACCTGGGCGGCGTCGAAGCGCGCGTACTCCACCCCCCGGAAGAAGCCCGGCACGGCGCGGTGAGGCACCGCGGTGCCCTTGGGCCTGCCCGTGGAGCCGGAGGTGTAGAGGACGCACGCCAGGTGCTCCGGCGTGGTCGCCGCAGGCTCCGGCGCCTCGCCCTCGGGGAGCGGGTCGTCCAGGCAGACGACCTCGCCCGCGAAGCCGGCGAAGCGCCCGAGAAGCGGCGCCTCGGCCAGCAGGAGCGGGGCGCCCGCGTCGGCGAGCATGAAGGCGATCCGCTCGTCGGGCAAGGCGGGGTCCAGCGGGAGGTAGGCGCCGCCGGCCTTGAGGGTCGCCAGCAGGGCGACGACCAGCCCGGGGGAGCGCTCGGCGCAGATCCCCACCGGCACGTCGGGCCCCACGCCGCGCCCTCGCAGGCGCCCCGCGAGGCGCCCGGCCAGGTCGTCCAGCTCCGCGTAGGCGATCCGCCGCTCCCCGTGCACCACGGCGACGGCGCCGGGGGTGCGCCGGGCCTGCTCCGCGAAGATCTCGTGCACGCAGCGCGCGCCGGGCTCCGGCGCGGGGGACGCCGCGGTCCACTCCTCCACCACCCGCCGCCGCTCGGCCGCGCCCAGCAGGGGGAGGTCGGCGAGGGCGCGCCGAGGGTCCGCCGCCATTTCTTCCAGGAGCGCGGCCAGGTGGGCCAGCATCCGCTCCGCCGCCGCGGCCCCGAAGCGAGCGCGCAGGTAGTCGACGCGCAGGTGAAGCTCCTCGCCCGGCGCGGCGCTCAGCGTCAGCGGGTAGCTGGTCTGCTCGACGCCGCCGCGGCCGAGGACCTCCAGCCGCTCCTCCACCCGCCGCGGCTCCGCCTGCACGGGGTAGTTCTCGAAGACGAGGATGCTCTCGAAGAGGGGCTGCCCCCCCGGCACCTCGCTCCACTTCTGAACCTGCGCCAGCGGCGCCTGCTCGTGCTCGCGCAGCACCGCCTGCCGCTCCTGCACTCCCCGCAGCCAGCCCCGCGCCTCCGCCCCCGCCTCCACGCGAAGGCGTACGGGGAGCGTGTTGATGAACAGCCCCACCATCTCCTCCACCCCCTCGATCTCGCCCGGGCGGCCGGAAACGGTGGACCCGAAGAGCACGTCCTCCTCCCCCGAGTAGCGGGCCAGGAGAAGCGCCCAGGCGCCCTGCGCCAGGGTGCCCAGCGTCAGGCGCTCGCGCCGGGCCAGCTCCCGCAGGCGCGCGGTGGCGCCGGCCGGGAGGCGGTGCGCGGCGCGGCCGTACCCGGCCGCGTCGGCTCCCGGAGCGCGGTCGACGCCCAGCGGAGTGGGGGCCTCGAAGCCGGCGAGGGACTCCCGCCAGAAGGCTTCGGCGCGGGACCGGTCCTGCGTCCCCAGCCACGCCACGTACTCCCGGTACGGCCGGGGCTCCGGCAGGCCCGCCGGGAGGCCGGCGCGGAAGGCGCGGTAGAGCGCGGCGACGTCGCGCCAGACCAGCGGAAGGCTCCACCCGTCCAGGACCAGGTGGTGGTGGGTCCACACCAGGTGGTGGTCGGCGCCGCCGGTGCGGAAGAGCGCCAGCCGCATCAGCGGCGCCGCCGCCAGGTCGAATCCGCGCGCGCGGTCCTCCGCCAGGAACTCTTCCAGCCGCTCCCTCTGCTCCGCTTCCGGCAGCTCCCGCCAGTCCTCGCGCCGGACGGGAACCTCCGCGGTCGGCTGCGCGGCCTGGAGGGCGGCTCCCCCCTCCGTCCAGCGGAAGCGGGTGCGCAGCGCGGAGTGCCGGTCCACCACCCCCTGCCATGCGCGGATCCAGGCGTCCACGTCCAGCTCGCCCACCAGGTCGTAGCGGAACTGTGCGACGTAGTCTCCCGAGCCCGGCGCGTACAGGGCGTGGAAGAGCATCCCCTCCTGCAGCGGCGAGAGCGGGTACGCGTCCTCGCTCCACGGCTCCTCCGGCCGGGGACCGGGCGCGGCCCCGGTCCCGGCGCACGCCACCCGCGCCAGCCCCGCGACGGTCTGCTGCTCGAAGAGCTGCCTGGGGGTGACCACCAGCCCGGCGCGCCGGGCCCGGGCCACCACCTGGATGGAAAGGATGGAGTCGCCTCCCAGCTCGAAGAAGTTGTCCTCCACCCCCACCCGCTCCACGCGCAGGACCTCCGCCCAGACCCGCGCCAGCGTTTCCTCGTCCGCCGTCCGCGGCGCGAGGTACGAGGCGTCGGGCGCGGCCCTTTCCGGGGCCGGGAGGCTCCGGCGGTCCGTCTTGCCGTTCGGCGTGCGCGGGAACGACTCCAGCGCCACGAAGGCGGAGGGCACCATGTGCTCCGGGAGCCATGCCTTCAGGTGCGCCCGCAGCTCCTCCCCGCCGGGAGCGGCGGCGCCGCCGGGGGCCACCACGTAGGCGACCAGGCGGCGGTCGCCCGGGACGTCCTCCCGCGCCACCACCACGGCCTCGCCCACGCGGGGGTGACGCTCCAGGGCGGCCTCCACCTCCCCCGGCTCGATGCGGAAGCCGCGGACCTTGAGCTGCTGGTCGACCCGCCCGAGGAACTCCAGGACGCCGTCCTCGCGCCGCCGCACCCGGTCGCCGGTGCGGTACGCGCGCGCACCCGGCCCGCCCGCGAACGCGTCGGGGACGAACCTCCCGGCGGTGAGCTCCGGCCTCCCCAGGTAGCCGCGCGCCACGCCCGCGCCGCCGATCCACAGTTCCCCCGAGACCCCCGCGGGGACGAGCCCGCCCCAGGGGTCGCACACGTACAGGCGCGCGCTCCCCAGCGCGGAGCCCACCATCTGCCCCGCTTCGCGCTCCCGCGCCGCGTGGGCGGCGCAGACGATCGTCCCCTCCGTGGGACCGTAGAGGACGTGGAGCTCCGCCGCCGGGAATGCCTCCCGCATCTCCTCCAGCAGCTCGGGCGGGACCGCGTCGCCCCCCACGAAGGCGCGGCGCATGGCCGGGAGCACGCCCCCGGGCGCGGAGCGCACCTCCGCCACGACCTGGCGCATGAGCGCCGGGACCGCGTGCAGCAGCGTGGCCCCGCCCAGCTCCCGCGCCAGGGCCGGTACGTCCAGCACCTCCTCGCGGGCCAGGATCCGCACGGCGGCTCCCCCCAGCAGGGGCGCGAGCGTCTCGAAGAGCCAGATGTCGAAGGCGAAGCTCGCCAGGGAGGGGATCACGTCGCCGGGAGCGAAGCCGAAGGCGTCCAGCGCCGACCGCAGCGTGGCGGACGCGCTGCCGTGCTCCACGCACACTCCCTTGGGGGCGCCGGTGGAGCCGGAGGTGTGGATCACGTACGCCAGCCCCCCGGGGGCGACCTCCACCTCCGGCGCGGTCTCCGGCTCGCGGGCGATGCGCTCCCGCTCCGCGTCCAGGCAGACGGGTGCCGCGGCTCCTTCCGGGAGGCGGTCCAGCAGCGGCGAGCGGGTGAGGAGGAGACCCGCCGATGCGTCGCCGAGGGCGAAGCCGAGCCGCTCCCGCGGGTACGCCGGGTCGAGCGGGACGTAGGCCGCGCCGGCCTTGAGCACCGCCAGGACGGCGACGACCGTTTCGGCCGAGGGCTCCAGGCACACCGCCACGCGCGACTCGGCGCCCGCGCCCCGCCCGCGCAGGTGGTGGGCGAGGCGGTTCGCGGCGCGGTCCAGCTCGGCGTAGCTCACCCGCCGTCCGCCCTGCACGAGCGCCACGGCGTCGGGAGTGCGCCCCGCCTGCAGCGCGAACCGGCGGTGGATGGGAAGGTCGGCGGGGCGGAGGGGGCCGGCGGCGGCCCACCCGGCCTGGAGCTGCCGGCGCTCGGCCTCGCCGAGGAGGGGGAGCTCCCCCAGGGACCGCGCGGGGTCCGCGGCGATCCCGGCGAGGAGGGTTTCCAGGTGCTCCAGCACCCGCCCGGCCGCCGCGCTCTCGAAGCGCGCGGAAGCGTATTCCAGCCGCAGCCGCAGCTCCCCCGCGCGCTCCACGCCCACCGCCAGGGCGTAGCCGGTCTGCTCCACCCGCCCCCGCGTGCGCACCCGCACCACGCGGCGCCCGGTCCTGCCGAGCGCCGCGGGGACCGGGTAGTTCTGGAAGACGAGCATGCTCTCGAAGAGGGGCTGCCCCGCCGGTACCTCGCTCCACTTCTGCACCTGCACCAGCGGCGCGTGCTCGTGTTCGCGCGCCCCCGCCTGCCGCTCCTGCAGCTCCCGCAGCCACCCCGCGAGCCGCTCGCCGGGCCGGACCCGCGCCCGCACGGGGAGAGTGTTGATGAAGAGCCCCACCATCCCCTCCACCCCGGCGAGCTCCGCGGGACGCCCCGAGGCCACCGCCCCGAAGACCACGTCCTCCTCGCCGGAGTAGCGGGCGAGGAGGAGCGCCCACGCTCCCTGCACCAGGGTGTTGAGCGTGAGCTGCTCGCGCCGCGCGGCCTGCTCCAGCGCAGCCGCCAGGCCGCCGTCCAGCCCCCGCTCCAGCCGGGCGCGCCCGCCCGTTGCCGCGGCGGGACGGTCCACCCCCAGCGGAGTGGCCGCGGCGAACCCCGCCAGCGCGGCGCGCCAGAACGCCTCCGACCGCGCCGGCTCCCTCCGCCCCAGCCAGGCGACGTACTCGCCGTAGGGGCGGGCCGGCGCCAGCTCCGGCGCCCGGTTCTCGCCCGTGGCGTCGTACAGCTCCACCGCGTCGCGGAAGACCAGCGGCAGGCTCCACCCGTCCATCACCAGGTGGTGCGCCGTGAGCACCAGGCGGTACGCCTCGTCCCCCGCGCGGAAGAGCGCCAGCCGCAGCAGCGGCGCGCGCGCCGGGTCGAAGCCCGCGGCGCGGTCCTCCTCCAGGAACGCGGCGAGCCGCGCCTCCTGCTCCGCCTCCGGCAGCTCCCGCCAGTCCTCCTCCCGCACCTCGAGCGGCGCCCGGCGCTGCACCACCTGGAGCGGCGCGTCGATCCCCTCCCACAGGAAGCGGGTGCGGAGCGCCGTGTGCCTTTCCACCACCGTCTCCCACGCCCGCCTCCACCCGTCCGCGTCCAGGGCGCCGGCCAGGTCGAAGAGGAACTGCCCCACGTACTCGCCCGCTCCCGGCGCGTACAGGGTGTGGAAGAGCATCCCCTCCTGCATGGGCGAGAGCGGGTACGCGTCCAGGGCGCCGCGCTCCCTCCCGAACACCCGGTCCAGCGACGCCTGGTCCAGGCCGGCCAGCGGGAAGTCCGAAGGGGTGTATCCCCCGGCCTCTCCGCCGGCGCAGTGGGCGACCAGCGCGCGCAGCTCGGCGAGGAAGCCGTCGGCCAGCGACCGCACGGTGTCCGGACGGTGAAGCTCCCGGCTGTAGCTCCACGTCACGCGCAGCCGCCCGCCCTCCACCGCGCCGATCAGGTCGAAGAGGTAGCCGCGCTCGGCCCGCGGGCCGACGTTGGCGCCCATGGGGCCGCGGACGGGGACCAGCGGGGTATCGCCGCCGGCCGCCCCGTCGAACTGCCCCAGGTAGTTGAAGCGCACCTGCGCCCCGGGAAGCGCGGCGAGCCGCGCCCGTGTCTCCTCGCGCGGGGACAGCCAGCGGAGCGCGCCGAAGCCGATCCCCCGGGCGGGGACGGCCCGCAGCTGCTCCTTGAGCGCCCGCAGCGCGTCGCCCTCCGCCGCCGCTCCCCGCAGGTCGAGCAGGACCGGGAACAGCGTCGTGAACCAGCCTACGGTGCGGGAAAGGTCCACGCCGTCGAACAGCTCCTCCCGCCCGTGCCCCTCCAGGTCCACGAGCAGCCGCTCCTCCCCCGTCCAGCGCCGGAACGCCCGCGCCAGGGCGCAGAGGAGCACCTCGTCCGTCCGGGTCCGGTACGCCTTCGGCGCATCCTGCAGGAGCGACCGGGTGTCCTCCTCCGTCAGCTCCACGCTCACGCGGCCGGCGGTGGCCTCCGTGTTAGCTCCTCCCCGGCGGTCCACCGGAAGGGGGGGCACGGTGCTCCACTCCTCCGCGCCCCAGCGCTCCGCCTCGCCGTCGAAGCCGCCCGCGCGAGCGTGCGCGGCGAGGCGCGCGGCCCAGCGCCGGAAGGAGGTGGACTTCGGCGGGAGGACTACGGGCTCGCCGCGCGCGGTGGCGGCGCAGGCGGACTGCAGGTCTTCCAGGAGGATGCGCCAGGAGATCCCGTCCACCACCAGGTGGTGGACGGCGGCCAGCAGCCGCTGCTCCCCCGCCCCGGCCTGGACGAGCGCCACCCGCACCAGCGGGCCGGCCGCGAGGTCGAGGCTCGCCTGCACCGCCGAGCCCGCGCCGTCCTGCGCCCGCGCCCGGTCCACTTCCTCGAGCCCCGACAGGTCGATCGTCGCCAGGGGAACCCGCGGACCGGCGCCCACGCACTCCTGCCTCCACCCCTCCTCGCCCCGAGTGAAGCGCATGCGCAGCGCGTCGTGGTGCGCCAGCAGCGTCCCGAGCGCCGCCTCCAGCACGGCCGGCTCCAGCCGCTCCGCGGGGCGCAGGAGCATCGCCATGTTCCAGTGGTGCGGCTGGGCGAGCTCCTGCGCGAAGAACCACCGCTGGATCGGGGTGAGCTCCACGGGACCGAGGGGCTCGTCTTCCGCGGCCGGGGCCGGGCCCGTCCCCGCCACGCGCGCGAGCGCGGCCACGGTCTGGTGCTCGAAGAGCTGCCGCGGCGTGACGGCGAGCCCCGCCCGCCGGGCGCGGGCCACCACCTGGATGGAAAGAATGGAATCGCCGCCCAGCTCGAAGAAGTTGTCGTGCACTCCCACCCGCTGCACGCGCAGCACTTCCCGCCAGACGGAGGCGAGGCGCTCCTCGGCGGGGGTCCGGGGCTCCCCCCCCGGCGTGTCCCCGGCGCTCCCCCGCTCCGGCGCCGGGAGGGCCCGCCGGTCCACCTTGCCGCTCGGGGTGAGGGGGAGGGCGGCGAGGACGACCACCCCGGACGGGACCATGTAGTCCGGGAGCCGGGCGCGGAGAAAGTCGCGCAGCTCGGCCGCCGGTGGGGCGTCCCCCTCCGGGACCACGTAGGCGGCCAGGCGCGGGCGCCCCGGCTCGTCTTCGCGGACGGCCACCGCCGTGTCGCGGACCCGGGGGTGCCGCAGCAGGGCGGCCTCGACCTCGGCAGGCTCCACGCGGAAGCCGCGGATCTTGACCTGCTCGTCGACCCGGCCCAGGTACTCCAGCCGCCCGTCGCCGCGCCAGCGCACCGCGTCGCCGGTGCGGTAGAGCCGCGACCCGGATGCGGACGAGAACGGGTCGGGGACGAAGCTCGCGGCCGTCAGCTCCGGCCGTCCCTGGTACCCGCGCGCCACGCCTCCTCCCCCCACGTACAGCTCCCCGCGCGCGCCCGTGGGCAGCGGCCGCATCCCGTCGTCCAGCACGTGGACGCGGGCGTTCGCCAGGGGACTGCCGATGGAGACCGGCGGGAGCGGGAGGTTCCCGGCGGGGCGCGGCTCGCCCGGGAGGAGGGTGGCGGCGGTCGCGGCCACGGTGGCCTCGGTGGGGCCGTAGGTGTTCACCAGCCGCACCCGCTCCCCCACCGCGGCGTGCCACGCGGCAACCCGCTCCGGGAGCGCGCGCTCCCCGCCGATGACCACGAGACGCACGCAGGCGGGGACGCGCGCCTCGCCGCGCTCCAGCTCCGCGACCACCTCGTGCCAGTAGGCGGTGGGGAGGTCGAGCACGGTGATCCCCCACTCCCCGCACCGCTCCAGGAACGCCGCCACGCTCTCCAGCATCTCCCCGGTGCGGAGCACCAGCGTGGCGCCCGCCAGGAGCGCGGGAAAGATCTCTTCCGCGCTCGTGTCGAAGCTGAGAGACGCGAACTGCAGGACGCGGTCCGCGGCGCCGATCTCCATCTCCCTCCGCGCCGCCTCCGCGTACCCGGCCAGCGAGGCGCGGGACACCATTACCCCCTTGGGTGTCCCCGTGGAACCGGACGTGTAGACGACGTACGCCAGGGCGTCCGGGTCCGCCCCGCCGTCCGCCGCCTCACCGGGACCGGCGCCCGCGTCCCCGCCGTCCAGCTCCACCACCTCCGCGGCGGCCGGGAGCCTGCCGCGCAGCCGCGCCTGAGCGAGGACGATGCGCGCGCCGCTGTCCTCGACCACGGCGCGCAGGCGATCCGCCGGGTAGGCGGGATCGAGCGGGACGTAGGCGCCTCCGGCGCGCAGCACCGCCAGGATCGCCACGATCGCCTCCGGGCTGCGCTCCGCGCAGATCGCCACCCGCACCTCGGGGCCCACCCCCAGGGCGCGCAGGCGTGCGGCGAGCCGCTCCGCGCGCCGGTCCAGCTCTCCGCGGGTGAGGGACCGCCCCGCCATCTCCACGGCGGACGCGTGCGAGGCTTCCGCCGCCCGGGCCCGGACGAGCCGGTGCACGCAGGGAGCGGAGGGACGGGCCCGCCCGTCGCCGCCCCATTCCAGGAGCTGCCGCCGGAGCTGCTCCCCGGCGAGCGCGGGGAGCTCGGAGAGCCGCAGGTCCGGGCGCGCCGCCGCCGCCGCCAGCAGCTCTCCCAGGTACGCCGCCATCCCGGCGATCGTGGCAGGGTCGAAGAGGTCCGCGGCGAAGGTGAGCGAGGCGTCCAGCCCCTCCGCGCGCTCGGTCACCGCCACTCCCAGGTCGAGCGCCGTCGCCGGGGGCGGCACGGGGAGGCGGGCCACCTGCACCCCGGGGAGGCTCAGCGGCTCCCCGGGGGTGTTGTGGAGCACCAGCATCGCCTGGTACAGCGAGCCGTGCCCCAGGCTGCGTTCGATCCGCAGCTCCTCCAGCAGCTTCTCCACCGGGAGGTCCTGGTGGGCGTACGCCCCCAGCGTCGCCTCCCGCACCCGCCCCACCAGCTCGCGGAAGGCGGGGTCCCCGCCCAGCTCCACCCGCAGCGGGAGCATGTTGACGAAGAAGCCGATGGTCCCTTCCGTCTCCTCCCGCGTGCGCCCCGCGATGGGGGTCCCCACCACCACGTCTCCGGCCCCCGAGTACCGCCGGAGCACGGCGGCGAGCCCCGCGAGGAGCAGCATGAAGAGGGTGGCCCCTTCCTGCCGTGCCACCACCCGGAGCGACGCGGCGAGCGTGGCGGGGAGGAGCACCCGGTGCTCGCCCGCGCGGTGCGTCTGCACGGCCGGGCGGGGACGGTCCGTGGGGAGCTCCAGGAGGGGCGGGGCCCCGGCCAGCCGCTCCTTCCACCAGGCCAGCTGGCGCTCCAGGACCTCGCCCTGCAGCCACTCCCGCTGCCACAGGGCGAAATCGGCGTACTGCACCGCGACCGCGGGGAGCGGCGAGGGCTCGCCCGCGGCGAAGGCGGCGTACAGGCGCGAGACCTCGCGGTACAGCACCCCGAACGACCAGGCGTCCCCCACGATGTGGTGCAGGGTCACCAGGAGGACGTGCTCCCCGGCGTCCAGGCGCAGCAGGCGGACGCGCAGCAGCGGCCCGGTCCGCAGGTCGAAGGGGAGGCGCGCCTCCTCCCCCGACAGCCGCGCCGCCTCGGCGCCTCGCTCCGCCTCCGGGATGCGCGACAGGTCCCCCGCGGCCAGGCGGAAGCGTCCGGCGGGCGCCACCGCCTGCACTGCGACGCCGTCCTGCGAGGCGAAGACCGTCCGCAGCGACTCGTGGCGGCGGACGGTCTCCGCGAAGGCGAGCTCCAGCACCCCGGCATCCAGCGGCCCCCGCAGGCGCAGGGCGAAGGGGATGTTGTGGTGCGCGGTCCCCGGCTCCAGCTGGTCCAGGAACCAGAGGCGCTGCTGGGAGGAGGAGAGCGGCGCGGGAGCGGTCCGCCGGACCGCGGCGACGGGCGGCGCCGCGGCGCGGCTCCCGGTGTCCACCCGCTCCGCCAGCTCGGCTACCGTCGGCGCCTCGAAGAGCGCGCGAAGGGGAAGCTCCACGCCCAGGGCGCGGCGGATCCGGGAGACCGCCTGGGTGGCGAGGAGGGAGTGCCCCCCCAGGTCGAAGAAGTCGTCGCGCGTCCCCACCCGCTCCGCGCGCAGCACCTCCGCGAAGATCCCGGCCAGGACCTCCTCCGTGGGGGTTCGGGGGGTGGCGTGCTCCGGGGCCCCGGAGCCGTACTCCGGCACCGGGAGGGCGCGCCGGTCCACCTTGTCGTTGCGGTTGAGCGGAAAGGCGCCCAGCACCACGAATGCCGCCGGCACCATGTAGCCGGGGAGGCGCTCCCGCAGCGCTTCCCGGAGCGCGGCCGTGTCGACTCCCTCCTCGCCGGCCAGGTATGCGACCAGGCGGTGGTCCCCGGGCACGTCCTCGCGCGCCATCACCAGCGCCTGCCGCACGCCCGGGTGGGCCAGGATCGCCGCCTCCACCTCGCCGGGCTCGACCCGGAATCCGCGCACCTTGACCTGGTGGTCCACGCGCCCCAGGTAGTCCAGCCGCCCGTCCGCGGTCCAGCGCACGCGGTCGCCCGTCCGGTACATCCTCCGCCCCGGCTCGGGGGCGAACGGGTCGGGGACGAACCTCTCGGCGGTGAGCTCCGGGCGGGCGGCATACCCCCGCGCCTGGCCGCTCCCCGCCAGGCAGAGCTCTCCCACCGCGCCCAGCGGCACGGGGTCCAGGCGGGAATCCACGACGTACGCCCGGGTGCCCGGGAGCGGCGTGCCGATCAGGACCCGCTCGGCCCCGGGCTCCACCTCGGCCCGGGTGGAGTACACCGTGTCCTCGGTGGGGCCGTAGAGGTTCACGACCCGCTCCACCCCCGCCGCGTGGAGCGACCGCGCCAGCGCGGCGGGGAGCGCCTCCCCGCCCAGGTTCAGCCGCCGCACGCTCGCGGGGATCCCCCCCATCCGCACCAGCTCGGCGGCGGCGGAGGGGACCATGGCCGCCAGGCGCACCCCCGCCGATTCCGGGAGTCCGGCCAGCTCCATCGCGTCCCGCACCAGCACCAGCCTGCCGCCCCAGCAGAGCGTGCCGAAGACCTCGGCGACGGACGCGTCGAAGGCGACGGAGCCGCACCCCAGCGTCGCGGACCGTTCTTCGTCCGTGACCTCCTCCGCCAGCCAGTGGACCAGGGCGGCCACGCTACGGTGCTCCACCATCACCCCCTTGGGCTGCCCCGTGGAGCCGGAGGTGAACAGGACGTAGGCCAGCGTCTCCGCGCCGCCGAGCGGGACCGGGGCGGACGCGGGCCGCCGCGCGATCTCCCCGGCGTCACGGTCCAGGCACACCGTGCGGGAATGGCGCGGAAGGCGCGCCGACGCCCGCTCCTCGGTGAGGAGCACCTCCGCCTCCGCGCTCGCGATGAGGGAGGCCAGGCGCGCCGGCGGCTGCTCCGGGTCCAGGGGGACGTAGGCGCCGCCCGCCTTGAGGATGCCCAGCATCGCCGCCACCAGGCGCGGCGACCGCTCCAGGCACATCCCCACGCGGGTCTCCGGGCCCACCCCGAGCGCCCGGAGGTGGTGCGCCAGCCGGTTGGCGCGCCGGTCCAGCTCCGCGTAGCCCAGCGACTCCTCGCCCCACTGCACCGCGACGGCGTCCGAGGTGCGCTCCGCCTGGCGCTCGAAGAGCAGGTGCACCGGCTCCTCCGGGCCCGGGCTCGGGGTCCGGTTCCACTCCACCAGCAGGCGATGCCGCTCGTCCGCGGGGAGGGCGGCCACCGCCGACAGCGGCGCGCCCGGCACCGAGACCGCGCGCCCGAGCAGGTCGGCGAAGTGCTCCGCCATCCGGGCCACGGTGGCGGCGTCGAACAGGTCCGGCGCGTAGTGGAAGACCGCGCGCAACCCTGCCCCGGTCTCCCGCATCTCCAGAGAAAGGTCGAACTTGGACGTGGTGGGCGGGATCTCCACCGGCTCCGCGAGCACCCCCGGCAGCTTCAGTCCCGCCCCGGCCGCGGGCCGCAGGGTGAACAGTACCTGGAAGAGCGGCGAGCGGTCCGGGCTCCGGTCCGGGTGCAGGGCGTCGACGAGCGCGTCGAAGGGGGTCTCCCCGTGCTCCTGTGCCCCGCGCATCCCCTCCCGCACCCGCGCCAGCACCTCACGGAAGGGCGGATCTCCGGACAGGTCGGTGCGCAGGACCAGGGTGTTGACGAAGAAGCCGATCAGCCCCTCCAGCTCCCGGCGGTCGCGCCCGGAGACGGGGATCCCCACGGCCACGTCCACCTGCCCCGAGAAGCGGGCGAGGAGGAGCTGAAAGGCGGCGAGGAGGAGGACGAACGGGGTCACGCGCTCGGCCCTGGCGAGCTGCCGGAGGCGGCCGGCGAGCCCCTCCGCGAGCTCCACGGCATGGGAGGCGCCGCGCAGGCTCCGGCCCGTGGGCCGGGGTCGATCGGCCGGGAGGTCGAGCGGCTCCAGATCCGCCAGCCGCTCGCGCCAGTACGCCAGCCCGCGCTCCAGCGCCTCCCCGCGGAGCGTCGCCCGCTGCCAGGCGGCGAAGTCCGCGTACTGCACCGGCAGCTCGGGAAGGGCCGGCGCCTCCCCGCGGAGCTGCGCCGCGTACAGCGAGGACAGCTCCGCGAGGAGCACGTCCACGGAGGCGCCGTCGAAGACCGTGTGGTGGAAGACCAGGAGCAGGACGTGCTCCCCTTCCCCGGCCGCGAAGAGGCGGAAGCGGAAGAGGGGGCCCGCGGCGAGGTCGAAGGGGAGCCACGCCTCCCCCGCCAGGCGATCGAGGAGCCCCTCGTCTCCCGCCCGCTCCGCCGCGGGTCCGTCCACGCCGATCTCCACCGGCAGGTTCTCCGCGACCACCTGCACGGGCTCCCCGTCCACCTCCGCGAACGTGGTGCGGAGCACCTCGTGCCGCTCCACGAGCGCACCGAGGGTGCGCTCGAGCGCCGGGATGTCGACCGCACCCCGCAGGCGGAAGGCGAACGGGACGTTGTAGGCGGGCGTCGCTCCCTGCAGGCGGTCCAGGAGCCAGAGCCCCCGCTGCGCGAAGGAGGCGGGCGCCGGCGCGCCCGTGGCTCGGCGGGGGAGCCCCGCGGGCGCCGCCGACGCACCCGCGCCGAGCCGCTGGATCAGGGCGGCGAGCTGCTCGGGATCGAGCCGGCCGAGACGGTCGGAGAGGCTGGACATCTTCGCTTCAGGCTTCCAGTTCGAGTTCCCCGAGCTCCCTCGCCAGCAGGGCCTGCAGCTCGTCGTCCTCCAGGTCGAGCCCTGCAAGGGCCTCCGCCACCCCACTCCCCGCGCGGAGACGGATCGTCTCCCGGGCGACCGCCACCGCCATGCGCGCCACCGAAGGCGCGTCGAAAAGGTCCCCTGGAGAGAGCTGCACCTGGAAGGCTTCACGCACCCGGGCAACGATGCGGAGCGAGACCAGGGAATCGCCCCCCAGGTCGAAGAAGTCGTCGTGCACCCCCACCCGCTCCACGCGCAGCGCCTCGCTCCAGATCCGCGCGAGGGTGGCCTCCACGGGCGTGCGCGGGGCCACGCAGCCCTCGCCCTCGTCCGCCGCGCGGTCCCACGCAGCGGGGAGCGCGCGCCGGTCCACCTTGCCGTTGTGCGTCAGCGGGAGGGCGTCCAGCACCGCCACCACCGCGGGCACCATGTGCTCCGGCAACCGCTCCCTCAGGTGCTCCCGCAGCTCCGCGCCGGAGGGCTCCTCCCCCTCTTCTGCGGCCACGTACCCCACCAGGCGCTTCTCCCCCGGCATGCCGAAGGCAGGATCCTCCCGCGCCACCACCACCGCCTCCCGCACCCCGGGGTGCTCCCGCAGCGCGGCCTCCACCTCTCCGGGCTCGATGCGGAAGCCCCGCACCTTCAACTGCGTGTCGGTCCGCCCCAGGAACTCCAGCTCCCCGGAGGGGAGCCAGCGCACCCGGTCGCCGGTGCGGTAGAGCCGCGCGCCCGGCTCCGCCGAGAACGGGTCGGGGACGAAGCGCTCGGCCGTGAGGTCCGGCCGCCCCCGGTATCCCCGCGCCACGCCCGCGCCCCCCGCGTACAGCTCCCCTGGTGCTCCCGGCGGCACCACCCCCATCTCCCCGTCCAGCACGAGCACGCGCGTCCCCCCCACCGGCCGCCCCACCGGCACCGTGGCCGCGACTTCCCCGGCCACGGCGTGGCAGCAGGTGAAGACCGTGTTCTCGGTGGGTCCGTAGCCGTTGACCAGGCGCAGCTCCGGGAGGGCTTCGAGCACCCGCCGCACGCGCGCGGGATCGAGCACGTCCCCGCCGGCCAGGAGCTGCCGCACTCCCCGCAGCCCCTCCGGCCCGGCGTCCACCACGGCGTGGAACAGCCCCGCCGTGAGCCAGAGAGTGGTGACGCCATGCCGCGCGACGAGCGCGTCCAGCCCGTCCAGGGAGAACGCGCCCGCTGGAGCCAGCACCAGGCGGGCGCCGTGGAGGAGCGCGCCCCAGACCTCGAAGGTGGACGCGTCGAAGGAGAGCGGCGCCAGCTGCAGGAACACCTCGTCGGGGGCGAAGCGCGCATAGCCGCTCCCGCGCACCAGGCGGACCACGGCCCGGTGCGGCACCATCACGCCCCGGGGCGTGCCGGTGGAGCCCGACGTGTACATCACGTACGCCAGCGCCTCGGGGTCGGTGTCCACGGCGGGCGCCACGGTGCTCTGCCGCGCCCACGTCTCCTCCACCTCGTCCAGGCACAGCAGCTCCGCCGCTCCGGGGGGGATGCGGTCCCGGTGCGCGGAGGCGCCAAGGACCAGGCGCACCCCGGCGTCGCGCAGCAGGAAGGCGAGGTGGGTTCCCGGATAGGCCGGGTCGAGGGGGACGTAGGCGGCGCCCGCCTTGAGCACGGCCAGCACGGCGACCAGCGCCGCGGCCGAGCGCTCGAGGCACACCCCGACGCGGTCCTCGGGGCCCACTCTGTGGAGCCGGAGGAGGTGGGCGAGCTGGTTGGCCCTCCGCTCCAGATCGCCGTAGGCGGTCTGCCCGCCGTCCCAGGCCAGCGCCACCGCCCCGGGAGCGCGCCGGGCCTGCTCCGCGAACAGCGCGTGGACGCACGGGCCTTCCTCCGCCGCGCCTCCCTCGCCCCAGGCCAGGACACGCTCGCGCTCCCCGTCCGCCAGGAGCGGGGCGGCGGCGGACGCGCACGGATCCGCCGCGAGCGCGCGGAGGGCGCGGGCGTAGTGGCCGGCGAGCAGCTCGGCCTCACCCGCCCCGATGGTGCGCGGATCGTGGTCCAGCCGGCAGCGGACCGCGCCGGTGGCCCAGTCCAGGTAGAAGTTGGCCACAAGGGGAAACTCGGTCTCCTGGAAGAAGCGCTCTCCCCGGATCCGGATCCCCTCCGCGCCCGGGAGCGCCCGGTACACGTGGAAGTGGATGAAGTTGAAGCCCACGTCGCCCACGGGGCGCCACCCCAGTACCCGCTGCATCTCGGCCAGAGGGTATCGCCGGAAGGGGACGCTCTGCTGCTCCAGGCGGAACGCGCGCCGGGCCAGCTCGGTCCACGATTCCTGCCCCAGCTCCAGGCGGAAGGGGACGGTGTTGAGGAAGAGGCCCAGGACTCGCTCCGCGTCCGCCTCCTCCGGCCGGCCGTGGGTCACCACCCCGGTGAGGACGTCCGGGCTCCCGCCGAGCAGCGCCAGCACCCGGAGGTGCGCGGCCAGGAGGACGCTCTTCAGGGGAACGCCCGCCTCCTCCGCGATCCGCTTCAGCCGCTCCGAGACCTCCAGGGGAACCTCCACGTGGACGCTCCGGGAGTCGCCGGCGTCCGCTTCCGCCCCGCCCCGGCGCGGGAGGCCGAGCGGCGAGCCGTCCGCCACCAGCCCGGTCCAGAACTCCCGGTGGAGCTCCGACCGGATGGCCTCGCGCTCCAGCGCGACGTACTCGCGGAACGCCAGCGCGGGCGCCTCCGCGGCCGGGTCCGCCCTGAGGTCCCGCAGCGCCGCGAAGGTGCGGAGGAGCTCCGTGACCATGGAGGCCGCGCTCCACCCGTCCAGCACCGCGTGGTGCTCGCAGAAGGTGAACTGGAAGCAGTCCTCCCCGCGCAGGTGGACGCGGAAGCGGAGGAGCGGCGCGCGCGTCCAGTCGAAGTGGCGGCGCGCCTCCTCGCGCACCATCGTCTCCAGCCGCGCCTCCTGCTCCACGGGGGCGAGGCCGCGCAGGTCCTCCACCTCCAGCGGGATCGCCGCCTCGCGATGGACGAGCTGGAGCGGCTCGGAAAACGAGGACAGGTCGAAGGAAGTACGCAGGACCGGGTGGCGGGCCGCGAGCCGGCTCGCGGCTTCCCGCATCGCGCCCTCCTCGAAGCGGGTATCCACGCGGTAGCTGTTAACGTTGCGGTACAGCGTCGATCCGGGCGTCCGCTCCGAGTGGTACAGCATCCCCAGCTGGAGGAGCGTCGTGGGATATGCGTCCTCCACGTCCGGGGGAAGCCTGCGGCGGAGCTCCTCCGCGACCAGGGAAAACGGCTCCGTCCGGGGCCGCTCCGGGACGGGATCGCCCGGCGCGCCCGCCACGCCCGCCAGCTCGCGGACGGTCTGGTGCTGGAAGATCTGCGGGAGCGAGAGCTCCACTCCGCGCCGCCTGGCCTCCGCCACCATCCGCACGCTGCGGATGGAGTCGCCCCCGACGGCGAAGTAGTTGTCGTCGATCCCCAGCCGCTCCACCCCCAGCACCTCGCGCCACACCTCCACCAGCGCCCCCTCCGTGGGGGTGAGGGGCGCCGCGTACGCCGCACCCCCCGGGGCGCCCGCGCCGGGCGCGGGGAGCGCAGCGCGGTCCAGCTTCCCGTGCGCGGTGAGCGGCAGCACCTCCAGCGGCACGAATGCCGTGGGAACCATGTGCTCCGGGAGGGAGCGCAGCAGGTGCTCGCGCAGCGCGGCCGGCGTCGTCGCGGCCTCCCCCGCGGCCGCGACGACGTACGCGACCAGTCGCGCCTCCCCCGCGCCGTCCGCGCGCGCCGCGACGACGGCCTCCGCCACGCCGGGGAGTCCCAGCAGCGCGGCCTCGATCTCCCCGGGCTCGATGCGGAAGCCCCGCACCTTGACCTGCTGGTCGGCGCGGCCCAGGTACTCCAGCTCCCCGGTCGCCAGTCGGCGCGCCAGGTCGCCGCTCCGGTACAGGCGGGCGCCGCCGTGCGCCTTCGCGGCGAAGGGGTCCGGGACGAAGCGCTCGCAGGTCAGCTCCGGGCGGTCCAGGTATCCCTGCGCCACGCCGGCGCCCCCCACGCAGATCTCCCCCGGGATCCCGGGGGGCACCGGCTCCAGTCGGGAGTCGAGAAGGTGAAGGGCGAGGTCGTGGATCGGCACGCCGATGGGGCTCCCGGCCCCCCGCCGCACGTCCTCGCGCGTGACGGGGCGGTAGGTGACGTGCACCGTGGTCTCGGTGATCCCGTACATGTTCACCAGCCGCGGCCGCTCGTCCCCGTGCCGCTCCACCCACGGGCGCAGCATCGCAGGCTCCAGCGCCTCCCCCCCGAAGACCACCCAGCGAAGCGCCAGCTTGCCATCGTCCGCCCGGGCGAGCCGGTCCGCCTCCGCGAGCTGGCGGAAGGCGGAGGGAGTCTGGTTGAGCACCGTCACCCCCTCGCGCGCCAGCAGCGCCCGGAACGCCTCCGGGTCGCGGCTCACTCCGAAGGGAACCACCACGATCCGTCCGCCGTGGAGCAGCGCCCCCCACATCTCCCACACGGAAAAGTCGAAGGCGTACGAGTGGAAGAGCGTCCACGCGTCTCCCTCCCCGAAGCCGAACCATTCCCGCGTCGCGGCGAAGAGGCGCAGAACGTTGGCGTGGGTGACCACCACCCCCTTGGGAGTGCCCGTGGAGCCGGAGGTGTAGATCACGTACGCCGGGGACGAGGGACCGGCCGCCGTGCGGGGGTCTTCCGCGCTCTCGCGCCCGATCGCGTCCGCGTCCGCGTCGAGCAGGACCGCCGCGCCCGCGAACGGGGGCAGGCTCCCCAGCAGCCGCTGCGTGGTCACCAGCACGGGCGCGCCCGAGTCCTCCAGCAGGAAGGCCAGCCGCTCGGCGGGGTACGCGGGGTCGAGGGGGACGTAGACGCCCCCCGCCTTGAGGATCCCCACGATCCCCACCACCATCTCCACCGAGCGGTCCAGCGCCACCCCCACCCGCGTCCCCTCCTCCACCCCGCGGCGGCGCAGGTGGTGCGCGAGCCGGTTGGCGCGCGCGTTCAGCTCGCCGTAGGTGACCGCCTCCCCCGCGCAGCGCACCGCCACGGCGCCGGGGGTCCGGGCCGCCCACGCCTCCAACCCCGCCTGCAGCGTCCCCGCCACCGGAAAGCTCCGCCCGGCCTCCCCCGCCTCCACGAGGCGGGCGCGCTCCTCCTCCCCCAGGAGCCGCAGCTCCGAGACGCGTGCATCCGGGTCCCCCACCGCGCTCTCCAGGAGGGTGCGGAAGTGGGAGAACATCCGCTCCATGGTGGACGCGTCGAACAGGTCCGAGTCGTACTCCCAGACGAGCGTGACCGCCTCCGGATCGGTCCCCGGCGCGTGGTAGGCGGGGCGGTCGGCGTGCGGGATGGCGATGACGTTCAGGTCGAACTTGGCCGAGCCGTTGCTCAGCCCCACCGTCAGCTCCATCTCCAGTCCCGGGAGGCGGAGCGCGGGAGCCGCCGAGTCGTGGAAGCTGAACATCGCCTGGAAAAGCGGGTTGTGCCCCGGGAGCCGCTCCGGGCGGACCGCGTCCACCACCGCATCGAAGGGGATGTCCTGGTTCGCGTACGCCGCGAGCGTCGCCGCCCGCACGCGCCCCAGCAGCTCGCGGAAGGTGGGATCGCCGCCCAGCTCCGTGCGGAGCACCACCGAGTTGACGAACATCCCCAGCACCCCCTCCAGCTCGCGGTGCCGCCGGGTGGCGATTCCCGTCCCCACGCTGACGTCTTCCTGGCGCGTGTAGCGCGCGAGCAGGACGTCGAAGCCGGCCAGCATCGCCATGAACAGGGTGGCCCCCTCGCGGCGGGCCAGCTCGCGCAGCGGCCGGTACAGCGCGCCCGGGATCGTGAAGCGCGGGGCCGCACCGCGGAAGCGCTGCACGGGCGGGCGGGGGCGGTCCAGGGGGAGGTCGAGGACCGGCCGGCTCCCCGTGAGCCGCTCCTTCCAGAAGGCGAGCTGCGCCCGTGCCTCGTCGCCCTTCATCCACTCCCGCTGCCACGCGGCGTAGTCCGCGAACTGCACCGGGAGCTCCGGGAGGATCGCCCCCTGCCCCGATACCTCCGCGCGGTACAGCGCGAGGAGCTCCCGCAGGAGGACGTTCACCGACCAGCCGTCGTGGATGATGTGGTGCTCCACGTGCACCAGGAGGTGCTCCCCGGGAGCCAGGCGCAGCAGCGTCCAGCGAATGAGCGGGAGGCGGGCCAGGTCGAAGCGCTCGCGGAAGTGCCGCTCCATCCAGCGGCGCGCCGCCCCGGGGCGCTCGTCCTCCGGCAGACGCGAAAGGTCCACCACGGGGAGGCGCACCCTCCACGGCCGGCCGATGCGCTGCACCGGGCGCTCCGCGACGGTGGGAAAGGAGGTGTGGAGGATCTCGTGACGCCGCACGACCTCGGTCAGACTGCGCTCCAGCGCCCCGACGTCGAGCCGGCCGCGAAAGGAGAGCGCGAGGTGGAAGTGGTAGGAAAGGTTCTCCGGGGCGAGCTGCTGGATGAACCAGACCCGTTCCTGCGAGTACGCCAGGGGAAGGTCCTCCCCGCGCGGCACCCGCACGACGGGGTGGCTCCCGGCGCGCTCCGAGTCCGCCAGCACGAGGGCCAGCGAAGCGATCGTATCCGCGCGGAAGAGGGTACCGACCGGCACCTCCGCCCCGAACGCCTCCCGCACGCGGGAGGCCACCTGGACCAGCGCGAGCGAGTGGCCGCCCAGGTCGAAGAAGGAGTCGTGGACTCCCACCCGATCCACCCCCAGCACATCGCTCCAGATCGCCGCCAGCCCCTCTTCCGCCGGCGTGCGGGGCGGCACGTGTTCCGCCGTGGTCCCGGCGTGGAAAGGGTCCGGAACCGGAAGCGCGCTCCGGTCCAGCTTCCCGTTCGGGAGGCGGGGGAGGGCCCCGAGAACGACCCAGGCCGCGGGAACCATGTATTCCGGAAGCCGCTCCCGCAGGTGCTCGCGCAGGGCACTCGCGGTGGTCCCCTCGCCCGCGGGGACCACGTACGCGGCCAGGCGCCCTTCCCCGGCCGCGACCGCCGCCTCGCGCACTCCGGCGTGCCTTTCCAGCACCGCCTCGACTTCTCCCAGCTCCACGCGGAAGCCCCGGACCTTGACCTGGTGGTCGATGCGCCCCAGGCACTCCACCTCGCCGCCCGGGGCCATCCGGCCCAGGTCGCCCACCCGGTACATGCGGTCTCCCGGCTCGCCGAAGGGGCTCGGCAGAAACCTCTCCGCCGTCAGCTCCGGCCGGTTCAGGTAGCCCCGCGCCAGCCCCACCCCGGTCAGGTACACCTCCCCGGTCTCTCCCTCGCGCACGGGGCTGAGCGCCGGGTCCAGCAGGTGGAGCCGGGTCCCCGCGATCGGCCGCCCGACGGAGGGATCGCCCTCCGCCCCGCGCCGCACCAGGAGAGAGGTGGAGTAGGTGGTGTCCTCGGTGGGCCCGTACAGGTTGTAGACCTGCTCCACGTGCTGGAGCCCGTAGAGCCCCCGGGCCAGCGATCCCTTCAGGGGTTCGCCACCGAGGTTCAAGGTCCGCACCGAGCTCGGAATTCCCCCGCTCCGCAGGAGCTCCGCCGCCGCCGAGGGAACGGTGTTGACGAGCGTGACCTGGTCGCGGGCAGGGAGGTGTGGAAGGGCGAGCGCGTTGTCGGCCAGGATGATCCTTCCCCCCACCGCCAGGGTGTGGAAGATCTCGAACACCGACATGTCGAAGCACACCGAGGTGGAGCCGAGGACCCCGCTGCACACCTCGGCGGGCCACACTCCACGGCACCACTCCAGGAACGCGGCGGCGCTGCGGTGCTCGATCTGCACCCCCTTGGGCGTCCCCGTGGAGCCGGAGGTGTAGATCACGTACGCCAGGTTGTGCGGCCCTACTCCGCTGCGGGGATCGTCCGCGCTCTCCCCCGCGATCACCTCGCGATCGGCATCCACCCGGACGACCTCCCCGCCGAATCCCCCGAGGAGAGGGACCAGCCGCTCCCGGGTGACGACCAGGGGGGATGCGGCATCGTACAGGGTGAGCGCCACCCGTTCGCGGGGGTAGGCGGGGTCGAGAGAGACGTACGCGGCGCCGGACTTCAGGACCGCCAGCAGCGAGACGATCAGCTCCGGTGTCCGCTCCAGGCACACGCCGACCCGCACCTCCGGCCCCGCCCCGCGCGCCCGCAGATGGTGGGCGAGGCGGTTCGCGCGCCGGTTCAGCTCGCCGCAGGTGAGCGCCTCCCGCCCGAAGACCACCGCCTCCGCGCCGGGGGTACGCTCCGCCAGCGCCTCGACGAGCTCGTGCAGGAGCCCAACGCCCGCAAACCGTCCCGGAAAACAGGTTTCGATCATGTCAGGTGCACATCCAGGCGGGAAGTCATTGCCCCGGTCGCGCACGTGGCGACCGGCAGGCCGGGCAGGCGGCCGGGAAGCTTCTCCCTGCTGTGACCCGTCTACCCGGCTCACGGCGTCCTGGGGCGAATCCCCCAGGCTCCTGAGGTTTTTGCTGTCCTTTTACGAGCTGTCGCGGAACGTCCGGGACGGACGCGGGGGACAGGACCCGGGTGGGACCGGCACTGCGGGATGCGGCCGGGACTCGGCGGCACGGGACGCAGCTTCAGGGGGCCGCGTATCCCGGTGCTTGCGCACGTTTTGAGTCTCCCCGAGGATAATCATGCCGTCCGTACCGTGTCAAGTGAAGAGGCAGGGACGCGGGGTACGGCTCATGGAGGACAGTGCATCGCACGGTACGGCGGAGCTGTGCCCCCCGAAAGCTCACCGGGACGAGCGGAGCCGGGTGGGGACGGACCGCGCGTGGGAGGGCCGGTCGGCGGGGCTTCGGGGGACGGCTCGCCGCCCTCCCGTCCCGTCCGCGGCCGGGGCAGCCTTCGCCGCCGCGGCGCGGCTCACCGGACCACCTCCAGCAGCGCGCCGACCTCCGCCCCCTGCTTGGCGTTCACCACCCCCGTACCCCCCTCCGCGGGCTGCATACGCAGGAAGGCTCCACCGAAGTGGTCCCCGAAGGCGAAGAGGCCCCACACCAGGTAAAATCGGGCCGCCCCGGACTCCCCGGCCTGGAAGCAGTAGCGGACCGTCTCCAGGTACTCCTGCACCACCCAGTCCTCCTCCTGGAGGGCGCGCGAGACGAGCCGGCGCCACTCCGCGTCGGTGCGGAACTTCCCTATGTGCACGTGGCTCCCGCCCAGGGAAATCGCCTTCTTCAGCACGAACTCGTCACGGCGCTCCACCACGTCTTCAGGAAGCCGGATCCCACGCCCGCGGAAGGTCGTTCTCGACGGGACGAGCCTGCGAGTCCAGGGGATGTGCTTCTCGATCAGCTCCCGCTCGGCGGCGGAAAACTCGTCGGAGGCGGCGTTCTCGGAAAGGAGGACGAGGTTGCGCTTGTCGAGGAGGATCGCGGAGATCGGCCCGCTGAACAGGTTGATGCGGCGGCTCTTGAAGTGCCGGACGAGGTCGCTCATGTCGGCGGAGCCGTCGTGCATCTCGATGACCGCGTGGATGGGGCACCCCTCCATCCGGACGGCGCCGCCGTCCTCCACCAGGTCCTCGGCCCCGCAGAGCACGACCCGCCCCCCCGGAGCGGCCCCGGTCTCCTCCAGCACCCGGCGGAGTTCGCGGGTGTACACCTCCGCGGAGTGCATGGCGCTCCACCCTTCCTCGTGCGGGTAGAGCTGGAACGCGACGTTGAACTCCCCTCCCTGCCACGCTCCCATGCGGGCGGTATCCTCCACCAGGTGCCGGAAGAGGGGCCCCAGGGTGGCCGGGGCGCGGGCATGGACCCCCCGCTCGCCCAGGAAGCGCGACACCGCGGGGGACCGGAGGTGGAGTTCCGCGATCACCTGGGTCTGCAGCCCGCCCAGGAACCCGCCCGCGTTGAACTCGACGAGCTTGAACCCATCGCGGGTCTCGATGTAGTCGCCGCGCGAGAGCGCCCCCCGGATGCCGTTGGGCTCTCTCACCAGCAGCTCGATCTCCTCTTCGTCCAGCGAGATGGCGATATAGTCCGCCGGGTCCTGCTCCTCCAGCAGGCTCGACCGGTAGAACTCCATGATCCGGGCCGGGTCGCCGCGCAGGAAGCGCTCGAGCGCTCCCTTGACGAGCCGGTCCACCCCGAGCGCGATCTCCTCCAGCTCGCGGAGCTGCTCGCTTCCGATGAAGAGCGGCCAGGGCTGCAGGCCGTACTTGCGGAGCGAGCGGTCTTCGTAGATGGACGCGAAGCTCCCCCGGTCCAGGTACTCCGGGTTGCGCTCCACGAACTCCAGGAACTGGCGGTTCGCCTCGGACCACCTTGCCTGAACCGGCATCGCCTCGGCAATGGGGAGCATCTCGATCTCCTGGGATTGGCCTGCTGCGGAGGTGGGCGACCGGGCTCGCGCCCGCGCCCCAGTATACTATCCGCCAGGAATATCAGCCAGGAATATCAGCGGGCAACCCACGGTCGCGCTCGGCCGTCAGCCGGAGAGCGCGAGCGACAGCTCCTCGCGCACCCACTCGTCCTCCTCCACGTCCATCCTCCCGCGCAACGCCTGCATCGCCCCCGCCGTCCCGATCCACCCCAGCCCCCAAGCCGCGTGCCCCCTCGCCAGCGGCTCGTCGTCGGCGAGCGCCGCGGCCAGCACCGGCACCGCCTCCGGCGAGCCCAGTTGCCGAGCGCGACCGCGACGTTGCGCAGCAGCCTCCGCCGCTTGGTGCCCTTCACCGCCGATCCCTTGAAGCGCCGCGAGAACTCCTCCTGCGTCAGCCCCATCAGCTCGATCAGCGAGGCGCCATCGATCCCATCCCGCGGCAGAAACGCCGGCTCCGACGTGTCCGACGCGAACGAGTTCCACGGGCACACCTCCTGGGAGGATTGCCCACTTCCGCGTTTCGTGATCCAACTCGAATCAGGGCGCAGAACTCTTCGCAGGGGAAAGGAGATGACCATCACGAAGTCCGCGAACGTGTGTAGATCGTACTCACCGGACCGGGCTCACACCGCATCTGTGGAGATCTTGGAACTGGCGACCACACGCATATCAGGCTTTTTGAGAACCCGGCGGCGAGGCATGTGCGATCGCTGGAAATCCGTCTATTAAGAACAAGTTGTGCCGCAGAGGGACGCATCATGGTGGGAGCCGACAAGGAGACGCAGTTCGATGGCGCTCGATTTGCTGGCATCGAATCGCGTCCTCTTCGGTCTGCCCCCACGCTGCGCGGACCTTCCTTCCGCATGTGAGAGGAGCCTGCATGGACCTCCGCCAGCTCGACAAAAAGTACTTCGGCCGCCAGGGCGAACCCGGGGACGTCATCGTCGGCGACTCCGCCGACAGCTATCTCACCGATACCCGCGGGCGCAAGTACATCGACTTCATGATGGGCTGGTGCGTCGGCAACCTGGGCTGGGCAAACACCGAGATCCGCGCGGCGGTGCGGGATTTCGACGGCCCCGATTACGTTCATCCCGACTACCTCTACCGCCCCTGGGCCCAGCTCGCCGAAATGCTCGCCCGCATCACGCCGGGTAAGCTCGCAGTCTCCTACCGCACGACCGGCGGCACCGAATCCGTCGAAGGCGCGCTGCAGATCGCCATGGCCTACACCGGCCGCGGGAGCTTCGTCTCGGTGGAGGACAGCTACCATGGCAACTCCATCGCCGCCATGAGCATCGGCGCGTCGAGCAACCGCGAAACGTTCAAGAACCTCCTGCCCAACTGCCACAAGGTCGAGCCGCCGCTGGATCACAGGGCTCTTGGCAAGGTCGAGACGCTGCTGAAGAAGCGCGACGTTGCCGCCTTCATCATGGAGCCGATCATCTGCAACCTCGGCGCCCTCGTCCCCGAGGACGAGTTCGTCCGCGGCGTCCGCGAGCTCTGCACCCGCTACGGAACCCTTTTCATCGCCGACGAAGTCGCCACGGGCTTTGGCCGGACCGGAAAGCTCTTCGCCTGCGAGCACTTCGATCTCGAGCCCGATGTGCTGTGCATGGCCAAGGCGATCACCGGCGGCTACGGCGGCATGGGCGCCGTGATCACCACGTCCAGGATAGCAAACGCCATCAAGGAAGATTTCGGCCTCTATTCCACCTATGGCTGGCACCCGCGCGCCGTCGCCGCCGCCCTGGCCAACCTCCGCTACCTGACGCGCCACAAGAACAAGCTTCTCAAGAACGCCACCCAGCTGGGGGAGTACTTCCTCACCCGGCTCTCTCAGATGAGCTTCAAAGGCAAAGCCACCATCCACGGCAAAGGCTTCGCCATCGGCATCGAAGTCCAGGACGAAGCCTATGCCTCCCAGGTCGGCGACACCTGCCGCGAAAACGGCCTGCTCGTCTCGGCCGAAGAAGACGTCCTCATGCTCTTCCCCGCCCTGACCATCACCCGCCAGACCGCCCAGCGCGGACTCGACATCTTCGAAAAGTCCCTTCAGCCCACGTAAAGACCGGTCGCGACGGGCCGCGCCAGTCGGGGAAGGAGAGGGGTTTCAGCCCCGATGTGAAACAGGCAGGGCGCAGGGGCAGCATCCCCCGGCGCCCTCATAAACCTTTGCCAGCGCGGCCGACCGGGCGCGGTTGCTGCCGCTGAACGAGGCGCTTGACTCGCGCGGGGGCGCAGCATCAACAATCGGCTGCAGGGGATTCGGAGCCGTCCATGATTTCGCGGGACGACAGTCTCGCGCCCCGGCCCCGAACCCCTGACCCTTGTGTCGTTAGAGTGTGTTGAGAAACTCACGTCGGAGCCAGGCGGCGAAGCATGAGGTGGATCATCGCGATCTGAATCCATGCTTCGCTGCTCTCGGGCAGTCCCTCGTAGTCCTTGCTCAAGCGGCGGTACTTGCCGAGCCAGGCGAAAGTCCGCTCGACGATCCAGCGCTTGGGCAGGACCACGAAGGTCTTCTGCCCCACCAGCTGTTTGATGATCTGGACGAACCAGCCGCCAAACATCCAGGCCCACAGCGGAAAAGTGCCTGTGTAGGCCTGATCGACCCAGATGCGTTGGAGGCGCGGCATGCCAAGCGATTACACCTACCTGATTTGCTGGTTTTTCAACACACACTTAGGCCGCTGGCAAACATCGCGGCAGCCGCAGGTGCTCCCGCGGCTGCCGTGCAAACCTTCACCCGACCGGTCCCACCCCGCGCGCGGTTCATCTGGCGCGATCGCAGGCAGCGGCTCAGGCCGGCACCTGCCCGCCGCGCACCAGGTGGCGGTAGCGCAAGTTGAGCAGCACATAGCAGATCATCGTCGCCGTGATGCCCACAAGCATACCCTCGAGTCCGAGCGGCAACATCAGCACGAGTGCCGTCAGGGCGAACACGGCGGCGGTGTTCGACAGCAGGTAAGGCCGCAACTCGGGGACCTCCATGTAGTAGCCGTACTGCTTGCCCAGGAAGAACAGCACGGTGCCGGCGGCGGCCAGCTTACGGAAGTCATTCGCGTCGAGGTCGCGCAGGATTGCATGCCGGATCAGCGAGGCCAGGATCGCCAGGCCGATGAACAGGAAGAAGTGCGAGTAGAGGATCGAGTGCCCGGTCGTCAATCTGCGCTGTTCCAGCAGTGGGAAGCTGTCGTAGTAGATCCACCAGATGGCCGACACCATGACGAATCCACTGACGGCGGCAATGATATTGGACTGATTCCAGGTGATGTCCGCCAGTGCCGCCGAGATGCTGAGCACCGATTCGCCCAGCATGATGATCGTCAGCAGACCGACCCGCTCGACGAGATGCGGCGTGTGCGCCGGCACGACATGCAGCCGCTGGTTGAGCAGCACCAGGGCGGCCATGTCGAACACGATCCCGGCATAGAAGACCAGGTAGCTCCAGGGCGGCTCCAGCAGGATCGAGGAAAGGCTGATCGCCGCGCCGATCGAGAATACGGTGCCCACCTGCGTCGCGAAGCCTCCCGGGTCGTTGTGCTTGCGCTTGGAGACGAAGTACATCGCGGCGATGATCAGCCGCGCCCCGCAGTAGCAGGCCACGGCCCACGCGTAATCGTCATGGTTCCGGGCGCCCAGGACCTGCGCCGAGATCACGATCAACAGGAACATGATCAGCAGGGTCGACAGCCGGTGCTGGCGGCTGTCGGTGTCGAAGCGATTGGAGTAGATCGTGTGGCCCACCCAGATCCACCATAGCGGCAGGAACACCAGCACGAAGTGCAGGAACTGCTCCGGCGCGATGTGGCCGTCGTGCGTTTCGCCCAGAATCTCGCCGGCGTCGCTCAGGGCGACGACGAAAATCAGGTCGAAGAACAGCTCCAGCCAGGTCGCGCGCCGGTGCGGGTCGAAATATTTCAAGTCCTTCATGCGGCCATCGTAGGTCTTCGAGCGGCCTGCGGGTGACTGACACCAAACTACGGACTGAGCTTAGCCCTTTTACGGCCGCGGGTATAGACCCGGGACAGCCAGGGTAACGAAGCGGCAGACACCGAAGTCGTGCGGCTCCCTCGCGAGGCAGGGCTCGCGCTACGCACGGCGATGCGCGCCGGCGAGCACCCCCGCGACGGCCACCACGGACAGCCCCGCACCCAGGGCGCCGAGCAGCAGCGCGACGGCGATCGTGGGGAGCTTGCGTGCGACGACCAGCCATCCGCCCCGTCCCGCCCCCGCCTTTGCGTACGCGATGTGCACGATGGCGTGCGCGACGTAGCACAGCGCGACCATCCCGCACACCAGCCACCGCACCGAATCTTCCAGAACGTGCGCATCCGCCTCGTGCGCCAGGTTCCCGACCACGATGCCCGCTCCGGCGACCCCGGCCGCGAGCGGGAGCTGTGCGAAGATCCGGATATTGCAGGGGTCCGGTCCGCTTCGTGCGTACCTCCGCGATCGGCGCCTGGTCCAGCGTGTCGAAGAAGCCCCACCAGATCACAGGCAGTGCCGCCGTTTTGGCCAACGCATCCGGCTGACCGGCGGGCGACGCATTACCAGGCAATACTCCGGGCGGGTCCGCGTCGCGTCGATCGCTTCTTCTTCGTCCACGTCCCTTGGCGCGTTGCGAGGACCCGTCACGGAGGGTCATCCGTTGGGCTGCAGTAGAGCGTGGTGAACCGTGATCCCGTAGCAAAGTGGAGGTGTGTCATGGTCAAGGTAGCGCTGTTCGTGAAGTTGGAAGCGAAGCCCGGCAAAGAGGAGGACGTAGAAAGCTTCCTGTTGAGCGGCCTTCCTCTTGTTCAGCAGGAGCCTGCCACTACCGCGTGGTTCGCTATCCGGCTGGGGCCGTCTACGTTCGGAATCTTTGACGCGTTTCCAGATGAAGCGGGGCGACAGGCTCACCTGTCGGGCAAGGTTGCAGCGGCGCTCATGGAGAAGGCTGGCGAGCTGTTCTCCGAGCCGCCGTCGATCGGGAAAGCTGACGTCCTCGCAGCAAAGCTTCCCGGCTAAGCCAGCCGACCAGGGCACCGCACCCCTGACCCTTGGTGCGTCAGGCAGCGAAGTCGTGCGATTCCCTCGCGACGCATGGCTCGCACTAGGCAGGGCGATGCGCGCGCGCGCGCCCCGGCCCCGGATCGTCGCCGTTGCGCGCGCCGGCATGTGCGCGCTCCCAGATGTTCCAGAGGACCTGCGCACCCGCCGCGCCGGCGAGCACCCCCGCGACGGCCACCGCGGACAGCCCCGCACCCAGGGCGCCGAGCAGCAGCGCGGCGGCGATCGTGGGGAGCTTGCGTGCGACGACCAGCCATCCGCGCCGTCCCGCCCCCGCCTTTGCGTACGCGATGTGCACGATGGCGTGCGCGACGTAGCACAGCGCGACCATCCCGCACACCAGCCACCGCAACGAATCTTCGAGAACGTGCGCATCCGCCTCGTGCGCCAGGTTCCCCACCGCGATGCCCGCTCCGGCGACCCCCGCCGCGAGCGGAAGCTGTGCGAAGATCCAGATCTTGTAGGGTCCGGTCCGACTGCTCGTGCGCACCTCCGCGATCGGCGCCTGGTCCAGCGTGTCGAAGAAGCCCCACCAGATCGAGAACCCGACGAGCAGGCAGAGTGCCGCCGTCGTGAGCAGCACGCCGGACAACGGCTGGTCGCGCATCGCTTCGACCAGGCCCGCGAAACCCACGCCGAGGCTGATGTTGATGAACGTGCCGAACCGTTCCTCGACATGGTCCGGATCGGGCGGCGCGATCTCATGCATGCGGGGGGAGGCGAACGGCGTGAGCAGGTCGATGCCGAATGCCACTCCCCACATCCAGAAGCGCCACGGCGCCGGCACCGCGGCCGACGCGATCCAGATGACACCGGCGAGGGCCAACCCGATCGACTCGCGGGCGCATTCGGGCCGCGCCTGGCGCACGTAGTGGGCGGCCATGGCATAGCGCGCCGCGAGGATGAGGCGGAACACGCCGTAGGCGATGGCGAACGCCGGCGCGCGCCCCGACGTCGCCTGCATCGCGGCCGCGGCGATCACCAGCGCCGCGCCGACCTGGACCAGCGTCATGAGCCGGTCGCTGATGTCGTCGGTGCCGAACCGGTCCGTGTAGAGGACGAATCCCACCCACGCCCACCAGACGGGGCCGTACAGGGCGAGATACACCAGCGTCCCGTGGCCGGTGACGTCGTGCTGGAGGCGCCGGGCGACCTGATCGACCGCGACCACGAACACGAGGTCGAAGAAGAACTCGAGCCATGAGGTCGGGCGCTTCCCCTCGTCTTTCCTTCGCAGCCGTGGAGGCTCGTACAGCGGCCGCTCGACCGGGCGATGCGTGCCCGGCGCGCTCTCGGACGCCGGCTTGTTCGCGATGCGCATGGTTCGTCCCCGCCCGCAAGGAGCACGCCTCACGCAGGGCAACCAACAACCCTGGCAGCGGCTTCCGTCGCGACGCTTCCCGATCGTCTGACAGGAGCTTCCCTCTTCTCCGACAGCGGCGGGTCGTGTCTCCTGCCAGCTTCGACAGGGACCCGATCGGCCTGTGCGTGGTTTCCGCGGACGATCCGGTCGCGAGGGTGTCCCAGCCGGAAACTGGCGGCACCGCGTCTGGAGGGCGCCTGCCTCCATCGGCGCACGAGCGCAGGGCACAGCGCTGCGAGTTCTGGTGCGGCGCCGCCCGCTCGCCGCTCCGGCCCTGATATCAGGAGGGGACCAGGGATTGCAGCGAAGCACGAAGCCGGACGACGGGATCCGCGGGAGGAGGGAGGCGACATGACCGCGCCGCCGGGTACCGCCGAGTTCGTGGTGCTCCTGGTCGAGGACAACCCCGCCGACGCGGAGCTCATCGCCCTGCGTCTGGAGTCCGCAGGCTCGGCGGGAGAGCCCCCGGTGCGCCTGCTGCATGCCGGCAGCGCGGCCGAAGCGTGCGCGGCGCTCCGCGAGACCCCGGTCGACATGGTGATCCTGGACCTCTCCCTCCCCGACGCGAGCTGGCCGGGCGCGTTCCACCGGGTGCGAGCCGAGGCGCCCGAGGTGCCGGTGATCGTGCTCACCGGCACCGACGACGAGGCGGTGGCGCTGCGGGCGCTGCGGGCGGGCGCCCAGGACTACGTGCTGAAGCCCCCGCCTGACGGGGCCACCCTGCGCCGCATCCTCCGCTACGCCGGCGAGCGGCATCGCCTGCTGCGCGAGCTGGACGCCGCGATGCACGCGCAGGAGACCGCCGCCCGGCGCTGGCGCCTCCTGGCCGAGGCGGCGCGCGTGCTGGCCGCGACGGACGACCCGGCGGCCGCGGTCCGCAAGGTGGCCCGGCTGGTGGTGCCGGTGGAGGCGGACTGCTTCGTCCTCCTCTTCTCCGGCGGAGACGCGGTGGCGGGGGTCGCGGAGGCGGAGCATGTGGACCGGCGGCTGGGCGCCGCGCTCCGCAGGCGCGTCCGGCACCTCCTCGACCCCCCGGCCGGAACCAGCGACCCGCTGCTCGCGGCGCTGGACGGCCCGGAGCCGACCGGCGACGTCCTCCGGCCGCTGCTGGGCTCGTTGGCGATGGCCTCGGGGAGCGCGGTCCCCGTCCACACCGGCGGCCCCGGCCGCGGGGTGGTGGTGCTCGCGTGCGGGGCCGCGCGCCCCGACGGGGCCCTGGCCGCCGAGTTCGCCCGCTCGCTCGCCGACCGGCTGAGCGTGGCGCTGGAGCGGGTGCGCCTCCTCCGCCGGGCGGAGCGCGCGGTGGCGGCGCGCGACCGGGCCTTCGGCATCGTCTCGCACGACCTGCGCAACCCGCTCGGCACCATCCAGGTGTGCGCCGCCGCGCTGCTGGACGTGGAGCCGCAGCCCGCGGAGGGGATGCGCAACATGGCCCGGATCATCCAGCGCTCGGCGGACTGGATGCAGCAGATCGTAAGGGACCTCCTGGACCGCGCCAGCCTCGACGCGGGCCGGCTGGCGCTGGAGCGGCGGCCCACCGCCGTCTCCGAAGTGGTCGGGGCCGTGCAGGTGATGTTCGTGGTGGCGGCGGAGGAAGAGATCGAGCTCGCGGTGGAGTGCGAGGAGGGGCTGCCCGAGATCGACGCCGACCCCGGGCGGCTCCTGCAGGTGCTCGCGAACCTGCTGAGCAACGCGCTCAAGTTCACGCCCGCCGGCGGCCGGGTGGCGCTCCGGGTGCGGACCGCCGCCGCGGAGGAGGGGAACGGCGGCGCGGACGCGGTCTGCTTCGTGGTGAGCGACACGGGCCCCGGGATCCCGCCGGAAGACCTGCCCCACGTCTTCGACTGGTTCTGGCAGTCCGACCGCACCCGCCGCGGCGGGGCCGGGCTGGGGCTGGCGATCGCCCGCGGGCTCATCGAGGCGCACGGCTCCCGCCTGCACGTGGAGAGCGCGCCGGGAAAGGGGAGCACCTTCTGGTTCACCCTGGCGGCGGCGGCTATGCCGGCGGCGCCGGAACCGCCCACGATCGGCTGAAATGGCGATGGAGACCATGGCAAAGCCGCTGACCGGCGACGGCCCGCCCGACGCCCTGGCGGCGCTCGGCGCGAGCTTCGCCGCCAAGCCGTACGCCCGGCGCGGCGTGCCGCCGAGCACGGAGACGATCCGCGTGATACTGGCCGACGACCATGAGCTGGTTCGCGAGGGGCTGCGGCTGGTGCTGCGCGGGGCCCCGGACATCGACGTGGTGGGCGAGGCCGCCAGCGGCACCTCCGCGCTGGCGCTCGCCCGGCGGCTGGCTCCCGACGTGGCCGTGCTCGACCTGGACATGCCGGAGGGGGACGGCCTCGCGGCGCTGCGGGAGATCCTCTCGCAGCTGCCGGCGGTGCGCGTGCTGGTCCTCACCATGCACTCGGAGCAGGAACGCCTGCTGGAGCTCCTGGAAGCGGGCGCCGGCGGCTACCTCACCAAGGAGGCGGCGTCGCAGGAGCTGGTGGAGGCGATCCGGGTGGTGGCCGGGGGCGAGGTCTACGTCCGCCCCGCCACGGCCCGCATGCTGGCCGCGGCCGTGGTCACCCGGCGCGCGGCGCGGACGGCCAGCGGGCGCTTCCAGGAGCTCAGCGCGCGCGAGCGGACGGTGCTGCAGCTGGTGGCGCAGGGGTACAGCGGGGCAGAGGTTGCGCAGCGGCTGGGCATCAGCACCAAGACGGTGGCCGCGTACAAGCAGCGCATCCAGGAGAAGCTGGGGCTGGAGCACCGCACGGAGTACGTCCGCTTCGCCATCGAGGCGGGAATCCTGGGGACGTGAGGGTGCGAAAGCGCGGAAGACGCCCGTAGGCCGACCGGCCGTAGACGGAATGGTCTCGATCTTCTCCGTCAGTCCCTCCGCTCCGGGAGCGTGAAACGGAAGACGGCGCCGGCGCCGGGGGCCGACTCCACCCAGATCCGGCCGCCGTGGCGCTCCACGATCTTCCTGCAGATCGCCAGCCCGATCCCCGTCCCTTCGTACTCGTCGTCGCGGTGCAGCCGGTGAAAGATCTCGAAGATGCGGCCGGCGTCCTCCAACTTCAGCCCGATCCCGTCGTCGCGCACCGCCAGCTCCCATTCGGCGCCCGACGCCGTCGCCCGGTGCTCGGCCGAGACGTGGATGCGCGGCGGCACGTCCGGGCGCCGGTACTTGAGGGCATTGCCCAGCAGGTTCTGGAAGAGCTGCTCCAGCTGGGTGGGGTCCGCGACCAGCGTGGGGAGCGCGCCGTGAGTGAGCCGCGCCTTGCTGCCGGCGTGCCGCTGGCGCAGGTGCTCCCAGGCGTGGGCAAGGGCGGCTTCGAGCGAGGTCGGGGCGAGCGCGCCGCGGTCCGTCCGCACCTGCGCCAGCGCCAGCAGCCCGGCGACCAGGCGCTGCATGCGCGCCACGGCGCCCACGGTGTAGCCGGTCCAGCGGCCGGCGCGCTCGTCGAGCCCCTGGTACCGCTCGGCCAGGAGCTGGACGTAGCTGGCCACCGCCCGCAGCGGCTCCTGCAGGTCGTGCGAGGCGATGGCGGCGAACTGTTCGAGCTCGGCGTTGGACCGCTCCAGCTCCGCCGCGTGCCGGGCCAGCGCCTGCTCCGCCTCCTTGCGCGCGGTAACGTCGATCACCTGCGCCACGGTGTAGGCGGGCGCGCCCGCCGCGTCGCGCACCAGCGATACCGCGAGCTGCCCCCAGACGACGGTTCCCCTCTTGTGCACGTACCGCTTGTCCAGGTGAAAGCTCTCGATCTCGCCGGCCGCCAGCCGGGCGCGCAGCGGGCGGTCCCGCTCCACGTCGTCGGGATGGGTCACGTCCTGCCAGGTCATCGCGAGCAGCTCCGCCTCGCCGTAGCCCAGCATCTCGCACAGGGAGGGGTTGACGGCACGGAAGCGCCCGCCGGTCTCCACCAGGGCAAAGCCGATCGCCGCCGCCTCGAATGCGCCGCGGAAGCGCTCCTCGCGGTCGCGCAGCGCCCGTTCGGTCCGCTTGCGGTCGGTGATGTCGACGCGGCTGCCGATCACCCGGACGGGCTTTCCCGGGTCGCGGATGGCCACCCCGCGCACCAGCAGGGTGCGGTACGAGCCGTCGCGGTGCCGGAGCCGGTGCTCGAACTCGAGGTGCTCGCTTTCGCCCGCGAGGAACGCCCGGAAGAACTCCTGCTGCCCTGCCCGGTCATCGGGATGCGCCAGCTCCATCCCGGCGGCGAAGGTGGGCAGCGGCTGGAGGCCGTAGCCGAGCTGTTCCCACACGTTGCTGTAGACGACGCGGCCGCCCGTGAAGGTCCCGTCGGGAAACTCGACCTCGAAGACACCGATGTCCGAGCCCCGCGTGGCCAGCTCCAGCCGGGTGGTGACCCGGTGCAGCGCCTCCTCCGCCCGCGTTCGCTCGGTGACGTCCTGGGCCATGCACATGATGCCGACCACCGTCCCCGCGGCATCGCGCAGCGGCGTGTTGTGCCACTCGCAGACGATGGTGCGTCCGTCCCGCGTGACGTTCTCGTTCACCGAGTGGGCGGCCATGTCGCCCTGCTCCAGGCGGCGCATGATCTCGGCGGTCCGTGCCCGGACCTCGGGTGTCGCCAGGAGCGCGGGAGCTTCCTTTCCCGGGATCTCCTCCCACCGCCAGCCGAAGGTTGCCTCGGCCGCGGGGTTCCATTCGACGATGCGCGATTGCGTATCGGTCACGAAGCACGCGATGGGCATCCGCTCGAACTGCAGACGCAGGCGCTCCAGCAGCTCGTCCCGCTCGCGCTGGAGGCGCAGCTGGGCTTCTTCGGCCTTCCTGTGCTCCGTGACGTCGCGCCCGTAGAACGCCAGGCCCCCTTTCCCGACCGGGTTGGCGATCATCCTGTACCACGTGCCGTGCGGCGGGAAGAAGAACTCGATGTCGATCGCCACCCGCTCGGCCATGGCCCGGCGCAGGGCCCGGTCCGCCTCCGTCCCCACCACCGCCGGGAACGCTTCCCAGAACGACCTCCCCAGCGTGCTTCCCCTCGCCACTCCGTTCCCCTTCTCGGCCGCGGCGTTCAGGTAGGTGAGGCGCCAGTCGCGGTCGACGACCATCAACCCGTCCGTCATCGCCTCCAGGACGTCGGCGATGCCGTCGCGGAGCTCCGGGCCGCGGTCCGCGCCGTCCGGCCCGGCTCCTGCTGCCCCCCCGCCGGCTTTCCGGTCGTACCATGTTTCGGCTCGAACGGGGCGTTTTTGGGTCGCCATGAATGGTTCCTGCCGGGGAGGTTCGAGCCGGACCGCGTGGCACGGGGGCGGTGCTTCGCGGGTCCGGCGCGCTCGACGTGCGGGCTCTTCGTACACTTTGCAATTACGCAGCCACGCGGTGTACAGCGGCGGACCGGGTGCTCCGGTACGGGTCGACCTCCGGCTTGCGGAATGTCGCGCAATGATGGGCGAGGGCCCTCGGGCCTGGTTGGCCGGAGAGCCGGCCGAGGGGGGGCAATGCGGGCGGTGCGGTCCGTCGGGGATCTGGCCGGCAGAACGAATGGGCCGGATCGCAACGCGGATCCGGCCCATTCGTGCCCGAGAGCAGATCCGCGTCAGGACCGGCCGGGGACCGGGTCGGCGGCGGCGGGAGGCCGGGGAGCCGGCTCCGTGTCCAGCGGGAGGAGTACGGTAAAGGTGGAGCCTTCCCCCAGCCGGCTCTCCACGAGGATGTCGCCGCCCATCCCCCGCGCCAGGTCGCGGCTGATGGCGAGGCCCAGGCCGGTTCCCTCGCCGGAGCGCCGCGGAGCGGCGTCCGCTACCTGGACGTAAGGGTCGAACACCCGCTCGAGCTGCTCGCGGGGAATGCCACAGCCGGTGTCGCGGACCCGGATGCCCACGGTGCTGGCCTCCGCGGCGCACTCCAGCTCCACGCTGCCCCCCGGCTCGGTGAACTTGGTGGCGTTGGAGAGGAGGTTCAGCACGATCTGCTCCAGCTTCCCGCGGTCGGCGCGCACCCGGAGGCCGCCCCCGGGAACGCGCCTTTCGTAGCGCAGATGCCGGGCGTCCATCTGCGGACGGATCAGCTCCTCGACCGAGGCGGCCAGGTCGCCCATCGGGACGCTGGTGAGGTCGTAGCTCACCTGTCCGCTCCCCAGCTTCATGTAGGCGAGCACGTTGTTGATCAGGCTGAGCAGGAACTGCTGGCAGTGGCGAATCCGCGCCAGGTCGTGGTGCTGGGTGTCGGTGAGCGGCCCGTGCACCCCCATCTCCAGCAGCTCCACGTAGCCGGAGATGGCGCCCAGCGGCGTGCGCAGCTCGTGGCTCATGACCGCCAGGAAGTCGGACTTGCTGCGGGCGGCCCGCTCGGCCTCGTCCTGCGCCGCCAGAGTGCGGGCGAAGAGCTCCTCGCGCTCCGCCTCGGCCCGGTGGCGCTGGAGCGCCGTGGCGACCAGGTTGGCCACGGACTGCAGGAAGTGCACGTCGTCGCGGCCGAAGACACGCGCCGTGCGGGAGTGGGCGTCGAGCACGCCGAAGGGCGCGTCGTGGCCGAGGATGGGCACGCTCATCCCGCTCGCCACCCCGTGCTCGCGCAGCAGGGGCGAAGCGGTGAACCGCGTCTCGCGCTGCAGGTCGGCGACCACCACCGGCTGGCTGACCAGCAGGGTGTATCCGGCCTGCGAGCCCGGCCCCGCGCTCACCCGCGCGTGCCCCACCACGCCCGGCTCCCAGCCGGCGCCGACCTTCAGCAGGAGCGAATCTCCGCCGTCCGCCACCTCGAGCACGGTGCAGAAGTCCACCCTGAGGACGTCGCACACCGCCTCCACGACCTCCTGGAGCAGACGCGCCGGGGCCAGCCCGGTGAGCGCGCGCAGCCCCAGCCGGGCCACCGCGGCCTGCTCCGCCGCCTGCGCGGCCATCAGGCGCTCGGCCCGCTCGTGCCGCTCCAGGAGCACGGCGTGCTCCAGGGCGACGGCCACCTGGCTGGCCGCAACCTGCAGGAGGAGCGACTCGATCTCGTCCGGAAAGCCGGACCGCTCGACGCCCACCGCGATCCAGCCCCGCTCGCCGTCCAGCCCCACGGGAAGGGAGGCCAGGCGCATCGCGGCGCCCCCTTCGCCGGGGAGCGTCGGGAGCTCCCCGCTCCCGGCCGTCCGCTCCAGCGCCGCCTCCACCCGGGCCGGGTCGGCGCCGGCGGCGGCCACCAGGCACGCCCCGCTGTCGGCGTCGCGGATCCGCACGTACGCCACGTCGGCGCGCAGCATGCTCATCAGCAGGTCGCGCAGGCTCTCGGCGATCGCCGCGGGCGGGAGGCCGATCCACCACACGGGCGTGGTGGAGAGGGCCACCAGGTCGCGCAGGCACGCCCGCAGCCGCTTCGTCTCGGCGGCGGAATCGGGGAGCTCGGACACGCGGGTCACCGGCCCTCGCCCGACACCCGCCGGCGCCCCTTCCGCTCCTCCAGCTCGCGGAGGAACTCGTCGGGCGGTACGAAGAAGGGGTTCTCCTGCAGCACGCCGCCCACGATGACCACGGGGTGCGTCCGCATCACGTCGAATGCCGTCGCGGCGTCCAGGCGATGGAGGTCGTAGGTGCAGATCACCGGGTCGTCGTAGCGCGGCAGCAGGTGGTTCAGCCGGGTCTCGTACTCCACCCAGTCGTCGGACCCGCGCCGGTCGTGCAGCACGCACTCGGCGTGCGCCACCAGCCGGGTGAGCGGGTAGCCGCCGGCGACTCCCGCATCGAGCACGTCCCGGATCAGCGCCAGCATCGCGTCCTTGTCGAAGCTGCCGCCGCGCAGGTAGGTCTCCTGCGGCACCCGCACCTCGAGCTGTCCGCTCCCCTGCGCCGCGTCCACGTCGATCCCGGCCTCGCGCAGGCGGGCCAGGTGGGGCGCATGATTTTCGGGGTCGAGGACGTGGAAGGCGCGCTCGCCCCGTTCCAGCCCGTCGCGGATGAAGGGCAGCAGGGTGCGGTATTCGTCGCGCGGCGTGTTGAAGAAGGCGCAGACGTGCCGGTACCTGCCCAGGGTGGAGCCGGCGAAGCGGATCGGGGCGGCCGCGGATTGCATCGGGGCGTGTCTCCGTCGCGGGGATCGGGCTCCCCCGGGGAGCGGACGCTGAAGCCCGGGGGCAACGGTCAACGTATACGGCGCGCACCACGGGTGCTGTCGGGAAAGTGCGAGCCCGGCCTTCCCGCCTGCCCGGCAGGCGACCGTACCAATCGCGCCGGGCCGGCTGCGCCGTGTCCGTCCGCTCTTTCCCTGGTCCGCGGACAGGGGACTGCCGAGGCGCCCATGCAACGCCGCTTCGCTGGCGAAGCCGGGAGCCAGGCTCGCGGCACAGAGGTACATACGCCGCGGCGTGGCGAACCGCTCCGACCGCGTTCGCCTCGCCATCTAAGCCAAGCTCCAGCTGGGGTAATGGCGGGTGGGTCACCCCTCACCGCACCCCCAGCCCCGTCCCCGCTGCCTGGAGCGTGCCGACGAAGGCCACCGGGTCGCGCCAGTCGCCGTCGTAGCGCACTCCGTTGATGAAGAAGGTCGGCGTTCCGTTCACCCCACTGCGCACCCCACTGAGGAAGTCCTCGCGCACGGCGTCCAGGTGGGTGTGTGCCAGCAGCTCTCGCGCGAGGCGCGTGGCGTCGAGATCCAACGCCATCGCCAGAGCTGCCAGGTCCCGGGCCTGGAGGGCATGCTGGTGCTCGAAGAGGGCATCGTGCATCGCCCAGAAGCGGCCCTGCGCTCCAGCGGCCTCCGCCGCCTCGGCCGCCGGCTCTGCGTTCGGATGGATCTCGGCCAGCGGGAAGTGACGGTAGACGAAGCGAAGCTGGGCACCGAGCTGGCGCATGGCCAGCTGCACTACCGGATGAGCCGCCCCGCAGTGCGGGCACTCGTAGTCGCCGTACTCGACCAGGGTGACGGGGGCGCCGGCAGGGCCGCGGGCATGGTCGCTCGGGCCGACGGGTGGGGTAAGTGTAGTTCTGCTCACGGCCGTCCATCCTCGGAATCAGGGGGGAGCGTGCTTTCGGCGCGCCGGTTCCGGGCGTCGACGCAAGCTCTCAGGGCGAGGGGATGCACGCTGTCGGGCAAGTGACCCCAATCGCTTCCCACTTGTCCGCTCCCACCCTCAGGCGCCGCTCCCGTGGTGAGGCGAGTCGGGATCTCCACGCCGGTGGAGTCGCGTCTACGGGCGCGGCCCGCCGGGCGGGGCGCGGCTCCGGCGGCCTGCTGCCGGAGCGTGCCGAAGCTTCGCGGCCAGGACCTCGGTTCGTTCGGATGGCCGGCTCTTCCGCGAAGAGCTCGGGTGCCCGCGCCTTCAGCCCCGCCGCGACGCGGCCCTCCAGGTGGGCCTGGCGGCCCGCCTCGTCCGGGAATGTGTCGAAGATTCCGAAGGTCGCCGGTTCCATGCGGACGGCGAACCAGGTGGTCGTTGCCGGCTCCTCGCGCACGAGCGCCAGCGCCCCGAGGAGGAAGGCCGCGACGTCGTCCTCCCTTCCGGGGTTTGCCTCCAGCCGTACGAACAGCCCCAGGGTGGCCGGCTCCTGTCTGGTGGTCTCCATCGCACTTCTTCCGGTGGTGGGGGTCCGGTGGCCCAGCGCGCCGCGGGTCGTGGTCGGGGGGCGCCGGGCGCCGTCAGCTCGCGGTCGCCTCGCCGGCTTCGCCGCTACGCCCCCCGGCCAGCGATTCCAGGGCGCTGAGGACGCCGTCGGCGCCCGGGTTGACACCCACCGGCGAGCAGTAGCTCCAACGGATGATCCCCTCGCCGTCGAGCAGGAAGAGCGCTCGCTCGCAGAATCCGTCGCGCTGGCGGTAGGCCCCGTACTGGCGCGCGACCCCACCCTTGGGCTCGTAGTCGCTGAGCAGCGGGAAGTGCAGCTTGCGGGCATCCGCGAAGGCGGCGTGGCACCAGGCGCTGTCCACCGAGATCCCCAGCAGCTCGGCGTCGTGCTCCCGGAAGAGGGGAAGCACCTGGTTGAAGAGCGCCACCTGGTCCCCACACACCGGGCTCCAGTCCGCGGGGTAGAAGGCGAGAATCACCGGCCGGCCGCCCAGCTCGCTCAGCGAGACGGTCTGGTCGGGCGTGGAGTGCAGCTCGAACTGGGGCGCCCGGGTTCCGGGACCGAGGAGCTGAGCGGCGTGAGAGGGCGCTTCGCGTTCCGGCATGTCGACCTCGTCTCGGGTGACCGTGTGCATGATCGGCGGCCGCGCGGCGTGCCGGAGCGCGAGCGGCTGGACCACCCGCTCGCCATCGCCGGGAGGCGAACGATGTCCCGGGGGAGCGCCCGGGGCCGCTTGTCTTCCGTGAGCGCGGGCAACGGTCAGGGTATACGGCGCGCACCACGGGTGCTGTCGGGAAAGTGCGAGGCCCGGCTTCCTGCTCGTCCGGCAGACGACCGTAGCGACCCGCGCCGGGGCGCCCGGCCCCGGTCCGCGCCGCGCACGGCGGCGCCCTAGCGGTCGCGCAGGTAGCGGTGGATGGACTGCACGGCTCTCGCGCCCTCGCCCACCGCCGACGCAATCCGCTTCACCGATCCCCCGCGCACGTCGCCGGCAACGAAGACGCCGGGCGTGCACGTCTCCATCTCGTACGGCTCGCGCTCCAGCGGCCACCCGGTGCGCACCCGCGAGCCCCGCACGCCCTCGGGGCCGCAGAGGATGAAGCCGTCGCCGTCGCGCACCACCGCCTCCGCCAGCCACTCGGTACGCGGCGCGGCGCCGATGAACACGAAGAGCGTGTCGGCGGGCACCCGCTCCGTCTCACCTGTCTTCACGTGCTTCAGCGTGAGCCGCTCCAGCCGCCCGTTCCCTTCCACGGCGGCAACGGTGTGCCGGGTCCGCACGGCCACGTTGCGCACACGGCCCAGGCGCTCCACCAGGTACGCCGACATCGTTTCTGCGAGCGAACCCTCCAGCGCCACCAGGGTGACGTGGCGGGCGTGGCGCGCCAGGACGAGCGCGGCCTGCCCGGCCGAGTTCCCGCCGCCCAGCACGTACACCTCCTGCCCGCGGCAGGCGGACGCCTCGGCGGTGGCCGCGCCGTAGTAGACCCCCGCGCCCACCAGCGGGCGGGCGCCCGGCGCGTCGAGCCAGCGGAAGGTGGCGCCGATTGCGAGGAGCACTGCGTGTGCGGCCAGCTCCGTCCCGTCGTCCAGCGTCACCACCCGGCACCGGCCGGCGTCCGCCCGCAGCCGCGTGGCGCCGCGCGTCACCACGATCTCCACCCCGAAGCGCTCGGCCTGCTCCAGAGTGCGCCGCGCCAGGTCGCTCCCGCTCAGGCCGCGGGGGAAGCCGGGGTAGTTCTCCACGAGCGCGCTGTGCCCGGCCTGGCCGCCGGGCACCTCCTGCTCCACCACCACCGTCCGCAGCCCCTCCGACGCCCCGTGGATCGACGCCGTCAGCCCCGCGGGCCCCGCGCCCACGACCACGAGGTCGTACTCGCGCCCCTCCGGCCGCGTCTCCAACCCCAGCTTCTGCGCCACCGCCCGGACGTCCGGCTCCTCCAGCACGGAGCCGTCGCGGAACAGCACCACGGGGAAGCGGGTGAAGGCGGGGCGGGCGTGCTCGGCCGCGCCGACCGCCGCGCCGTCGCTCTCCACCTCCAGCCAGCGAAACGGGACGCCGCTCCGCGCAAGGAACGCCTTGATCTCGTGTGCGCGCGGGGACCAGCGGTGCCCGATCACGCGCACCTCCCCTTCCACCAGGCGGGGATGGGACATGGCTCCCGCCCCCTACTTCGCGTGCGGCGCCGGCCGCGGCGGCCGGCCGATGGTGACGCCGTCGAGGGGCGTGTACGGCGTGCCCGACTTCCGCCGCGCGCGAAGCCGCAGGGCGAGCGCCACCAGGAGCGCGCCGGAGACCAGGGCGTACGCGCCGATCCAGAGCACCACCGCCAGCGCGCCGGTGCCGGGGAAGAGCATCAGCAGGACGCCCAGGCCGATGGAAAGCACGCCGCTCAGCGCCAGCAGCCACTCGCCGGTGATCACCCTGCGAAGCCGGATGGCGGCGGCGACCTCCAGCACGCCGGCGACGAGCGCCCAGGCGGCGATCACGTAGAGCAGCGCCATGGCCGTGATGCCGGGCCAGAAGAGGGTCACGACGCCGGCGGTGATCCCCAGGCTCCCCTTCAGCACCAGCACCCACCAGCGCTCCTCGGTCCGCCGGCGCACGGCGCTCGCGATGGCGAGCACGCCGTCGGCGAGGGCCCAGGCGCCGTAGAACAGCACCAGCGCGGCCAGCGAGATCCCCGGCGCCAGGAAGGTGAGGGTGCCGAAGAGGATGCCGCACACGCCGCGCAGCGCCACGGCCCACCAGTTCCGGGACAGGGTGTCCACCTCCACCATCGCGATCTGCATCGTCTTCCTCCCTGGTTTCGGCCGCGCCCTTCCGGAGGGCGTGCGCGCGGCGGTGCGATCGGCGGGCGGGTACGCGCTACGGCACGGCCGCGCCCTGCTCCACGAGCTCCAGCGCCGCGATGAACAGCGCGCGGCGTGGTTCGGCTCATGCCGCGCCTCCCGCCACGGGCTCCGGACCGGGCCGGTGGCGGCGCCGGCAGCGTCGGGGGCGGAGGGCGTCCGCGCCAGCGGCATCACTCCAGCCGCAGGAGGCCGACGCGCTTCACGCTCACGATCTCGCGCGAGCCGTCGGAGCACACCACGGCGATCGTGCTGAGAAAGCCGTCCGCCTCCTCGATGGTCCACACCTCTCTCGGCTCGGTGACGCGGTGGTCGCCGGAGTCCAGCGCGATCTCCAGACAACGCGTGCGTGCGTCGTACGTGATTCCCATCAGGCGGGCGCCGACCACCGGGTACTGGTCGCCCAGCTCGGACTCCAGGTGCTCCACGTCCACCGCTCTCGGCCGGGAGCCGCCCAGGAAGCTCCGTGTGAAGAGTTCCAGGTACGAGGCCAGCCGCTCCAGCGGGATTGTCGTCGTCGCAGGCATCCGGTTTCCTTGGGCAGGGGTTGGCGCATTGCCGGCACACACGGGTGGGAACGAAGCTACGCCCCGTCGGCGTGCCGCGCCGTCGGGAAATGGGGACGAAGCGCTTCCGGTTCGTCCGGCACGTGGCCGGGGCGGCGGCGGAAGCGGAACCTCTTCTTTCACCGGTATTCGAACCGGCCCGCCGGCACGAGCTTGTGGCACGAGGGCCGCCGACACGCCGTCACGCGGCTGCTCGTGCAATCAACCGCGAGAGCGAGGGGGGCAGATGCGCACCGACCATGAGATCCAGGCAGACGTGCTGGCGGAGCTGAGGTGGGAGCCGAGCCTTGCAAACGACGACATCGCCGTCTCCGTCCGCGACGGCGTGGTCACGCTGGCGGGGTTCGCGTACAGCTGGGCCGACCTGTGGAAGGCGGAGCGGGTGGCGAGCCGGGTGCGGGGCGTGAAGGGGGTGGCCAACGACATCAAGGTGAAGCTCCCGTCCGGCTCCGAGCGGCCGGACCCCGACCTCGCGCGTGCCGCGGTGGACGCGCTGAAGTGGAACGTCCTGGTGCCGGACGACCGGATCAGGGTGAAGGTCGCGAACGGCTGGCTGACGCTGGAGGGGGAGGTGGACTGGTACTTCCAGAAGGAGGAGGCGGAGCGCGCGGTGCGGAAGCTGAGGGGAGTGAAGGGCGTGACCAACCTGGTCACGGTGGCGGTGCGGCCGGCTTCCTCGGACGTGAAGGAGAAGATCCGCAACGCGCTGGAGCGGGGCGCCGAGCTCGACGCCGACCGCATCCGGGTGGAGGTCGAGGGTAACCGGGTGATCCTGCGCGGCACGGTGCGCTCGTACACCGAGCGGCGCGACGCCGAACGCGCGGCGCGCAACGCCCCGGGGGTGACGGAGGTGGAGAACCACATCATCGTCGACCCGCTGGTTCCCGCGGCCGTCTGACGGCGAAACGGTGCCTCACGCAGAGACGTGAAGACTCTCAGCGGTCTCTGCGCCTGCGTGAGGCCTCCATCCTCCCGCCAGGGAACAGCGAACGCTCCGGCAGCGGTCAGCGATGCACGGGTGCAGGTGACCGCCAGCGGGGGGGTGAGCGGTCGGCCGTCAGCCGGAGAGCGCGAGCGACAGCTCCTCGCGCACCCACTCGTCCTGTTCGACGAACAGCCGCGACGCCAGCGCCTCCCCCACCCGCGACGCCACGTCCGGCGGACAGCCTTCCCCGGACGCGATGCATCCGAGCGCCCACGCCGCATGCCCGCGCACCAGCGGCTCGGCGTCGGAGAGCGCTTCCACCAGCACCGGCACCGCTTCGGGCAAGCCCCAGTTGCCCAGCGCCACCGCCACGTTCCGCAGCAGCCCCCGCCGCTTGGTCCGCTTCACCGCCGAGCCTTTGAAGCGGCGGGAGAACTCCTCCTGCGTCAGCCCCATCAGCTCGATCAGCGAAGCGCCGTCGACCCCGTCCCGCGGCAGGAACGCCGGCTCCGACGTGTCCGACGCGAACGAGTTCCAGGGGCAAACCTCCTGGCAGATGTCGCACCCGTAGACCCGGTTGCCGATCAGCGGCCGCAGTTCCCGGGGGATCGGCCCGCGCTGCTCGATGGTCAGGTACGAGATGCACCGCCGCGCGTCCATCAGCGGAGCGCCGTCCGTGCCGCGCCCCAGCAGCGCCCCGGTCGGGCAGGCCTCCACGCACCGCGCGCACCGCCCGCAGCGGTCCGCCGCGAAGGGCGCGGCGGGCTCCAGCTCCACGTCCAGCAGCACCGCTCCCAGGAAGCAGTACGACCCGCGGCCCGGCCGGATCAGCATGGTGTTCCGCCCCGCCCACCCCAGCCCCGCCCGCTGGGCCAGCTCCCGCTCCAGCACCGCCCCCGTGTCCACGTACGCCCGCCCGCTCACCGGCACCAGCTCCGCGGCGATCCACTCCTGGAGCGCGATCAGCCGCTCCTTCATCATGTCGTGGTAGTCCTCGCCGCGCGCATAGCGGGCGAACACGGCGCGCGACGGGTCGGCCGACGACGGCGCCCGCGCGTCCTCCGGCGGATGGTAGTTCAGCGCAACCACCACCGCCGACCGCGCGCCGGGCACCAGGCCCGCCGGGTCCCTGCGCTTCGCGACGGCGTCCTCGCGCGCCAGGTACCCCATCTCCCCGTGCATCCCCGCGGCCAGCCAGCGCTCGTACACGTCGCCGTGCGCGCTGGGGCCCACGGGCGCGACGCCCACGTCGTCGAACCCCATCTCCAGGGCGCGCGCGCGGATCCGGGCGGCGAGCCCGGCGGGAGGGTGCATGGCGGTCTGCATGCGGCCTGGTACCCCGCCCGCCGGGGCCCGTGCCGCGCTTGACGGGTTCCCCGCGGCGGAGTCTATTTCCGGCTTCACACCTGCCAGGAGCGGAGATGGCCGACGAAAACAAGCTGGAGGAGTTCCGCCGCTTCCGGGAGCGCATGGACACCCTGAACACGCAGGCGGCCCCGCGCCTGGAACCGGAGAGCGCCCGATGAGCACCGTCCCGCACCCCGAGCTCGAGCGCTGGCGCGCCGAGTTCCCCATCCTCCAGACCCGCACCTACCTCAACTCCTGCTCGCTGGGAGCGCTGTCGCGGCGGTCCATGGGGTACCTGGGGGAGTACCAGGCGCTCTGGAACACCATGGGCGCCTCCGCCTGGTACGAGCTGTGGATGGGGCGCATCGGCGACCTGCGCGGCCGCGTGGCCGAGTTCTGGAACGCCCGCGAGTCCGAGGTCACCTTCTCGCCCAGCGTTTCCGCCGCGCTCTCGTCCATCGCGTCCGCGGTGGACTACGGCAAGCGCAACCGCGTGGTGGTCGCCGAGCTGGACTTCCCCACCCTGGTCTACCAGTGGCTCGCCAAGCCGGGGGTGGAGGTGGTCGTGGTCCCCAGCGACGACGGCATCGGGGTGTCGCCGGAGCGCTGGGCCGAGTACGTGGACGAGCGCACCGCCATCGTCGCGACCAGCCACGTGTTCTACGGCACCGGGTACGTGCAGGATCTTGAGCCCATCGCCCGGATCGCCCACGACGCCGGGGCGCTCTTCCTCGTGGACGGCTACCAGGCCGTGGGGCAGATCCCGGTGGACCCGCGGGCCAGCGGGGCGGACGTGTACGTGGGAGGGCCTCTCAAGTGGCTGCTGGGGGGGCCGGGGCTCGCCTTCCTGTGGGTGCGCGAGGAGCGCATCCCGGAGCTGGTTCCCACCATGGTGTCCTGGTTCGCCGCCGAGGACCAGTTCTCCTTCCGCACCGACGAGTACCGTCCCCGGGGCGACGCCGGCCGCTTCGCCCTGGGCACCCCCGCCGTCCCCACCGTGTACACGGCGCTGGGGGGGATGGAGATCATCCTGGAGGTGGGGATGGAGCGCATCCGCGAGCGCATCGACGCCCTCACCGAGGACCTGCTGGAGCGCCTTCGCGACGCCGGGCTCCCGCCGCGGGTGGCGGAGCGGCGGGAGCGGCGCTCGGGGATCGTCACGGTGCGCGTCCCCGACTCCGCCGCGTCCGTCGCGGCGCTCGCCGAAAAGGGGATCATCGTGGACAAGCGCGGCGAGTACGTGCGCATCTCCCCCCACTTCTACCACACCGTCGAGGAGAACGCGCGCGTCGTCGCAGCCATGCGGTGACCCGCGCGAAAACGCCGGGCGAGCCCCTCTCGCC